>JAHIFE010000189.1 GCA_018901125.1 Pseudomonadota bacterium
CATATCAAGAAGCCGCTTTACCTCATCTTCAAAACCAGCCTCAATCATTAAATCGACTCTTTTTTCTATTTGCCTGTAAAGGGCTTCTCTTTCAATATTAAGGCCGATCTTTAAAACATTAAATCTATTTTCCAAAAAACCGTGCTTTTTTTGATGTTCCGAAATGCTTACACCTGTTGACTCAAACACTTCCAATGCTCTTATTATTCTGAATGTGTCATTTTGATGTATTTTGTTTGCGGCTTCAGGATCAGATATCTTGAGTTGATCGTATAAAAATTGAGTTCCGTATTCTTTGGCTTGTTTTTTAAGATGAATTTTAAAATCGCTGTCTGCCGCCGGTTTGACGTCAAATAAACCGTGAACCAGAGCTTTTATGTAAAGACCAGTTCCACCTACTATAAACGGAACCTTGTTTTCATCTTCGAGTCTGTTTATTATTTCATTTCCCATTGAGGCAAATTTTGCAGCACTGAAATCTTCATCAGGATCTATGATGTCTATCATATGATGAAAGACACGTATGGTTTCCTGTTTTGTAGGTTTTGCGGTTCCGATATCTAAGTATTTATAAACCTGCATTGAATCGGCGCTTATAATTTCACCGCCGAAAATTTGGGCGGTTTCTATGCCGGCAGATGTTTTGCCAATGCCTGTAGGGCCGCAGATTACGATAATTGAGGGTTTTTTATTTATCATATTCTTAATCATATCATGCGCTCGATTTCTTTAAGCTTTTTATCCAGTCTTATAGAAGAGATTGGAATCGGCGTTTTTAACTCCTGGGCAAAAAGAGAAACCTTGTATTCTTCAATCAGCCAGAAGTACTCTTCCATTGCTTTTCTCTTTTCTTCCGATATGAACGGCGAAATGCTTTTAAGCAGTTTATCCAGAGAAAAGGTATGTGTTTCAAGTTCCTTGGTTTTTATATTGTCTTTTTCAGGGTCAATTAAAGCTCTTTGTGCTCTGATTGATGAGGCTTTAAGATATCTGGGAAGATGCAAAAGCCGGTCCGGCTCATATAGTTGAATAAAATTATTGGGTAATAGTCTTACAACCTCATTTTCTAGTCTGTCTACCATAGAAAAAGCTTCCCTGTTATTATTAAGACAGCATCTTTTGCATAGATCCTGCAAAACAGATCTGGTCTCATGAAAAGCTTCTATTACCGGGGCAATGTTTTTTATTTTTTTTTGGCTGTAAGAAAATATATTTTTAAGGACGTACAAAGAATGAGTGTTAAAAGCATCATCGGTTCGTATGTCTTTATCGAAAAGATCATTTATTATGCCATTAAAAAGCATTTTATCAAAACTTTTGACTCCGCCAAAAAAAACGGTAAATTTATGAAGTTCACCGGGAAGTGAAATCTGTTTTTTTATATGCTTTATGTCTTTGTCAAAAGATATTAAGAAAAGAGCGATAGTACCATCCCTGTGCGATATCTGAGCCGTTTTTTCGGATTCAAAAATTCTCAGATTCACGCAAGCTTCATCTTTTTCAAGAGCCGGAAAATATATCCTACTGGTGTTTTCATCTTCCTTTATTACTATCTGTTTTGCAATATCTCCGAAATCCCATTTTAAAATACCTGTTTTTTCGTACTTTCTTTTAACTGATGCAAGCCTTTTATTATCAAGCGGCTTTGAAAAATCTTTTAATAAAATATTTTTATCTTTTCCTGCAAAGATCTCTTTCCCCTTGGCATCCGTTATCGAAAAGCGCATTTTGAGA
Organism: Pseudomonadota bacterium; assembly: GCA_018901125.1. Taxonomy (GTDB): domain Bacteria; phylum Desulfobacterota; class Desulfobacteria; order Desulfobacterales; family RPRI01; genus RPRI01. The sequence goes on from JAHIFE010000189.1 coordinate 1,735, forward strand.
TGCTCAGGCAATGCGTCATACGACCATGCACTTGCAGGAATATCAATCCCGAAATTATAAAAAATAAAGTTTGAAAGCTCGGTTGCAAGCGCAGCTTTTCCTCTTGGCATTTTTTCTGTGATAGTATCCACCACTTTGGAAAGAGGGAGCAATTTTTTTCTGTATTCTTTTGGGAGCCCTTTAATTAGAGCACTTATTTTTTCCTGCAATAGACCGGGTACAAGCCAGTCAGTTTTTTCAGGCGAAACGGATGATGAAGAAGAAACCGGGATCTTGACGGTTATGCCGTCATCCGGTTTTCCGGGATCAAAATTATAAAGACATTTAAAAGGTTTTTCACCCAGATTTACTCTGTCCGGATAAAGAGAAAGATCTTCTTTATCAGGTGTGTAACGCATTAAATCTTCTTTTTTCATGCGAAGAGAGTTGTCGTTTCCTGAATTTTTTATATGCCTGGAAAGCGTCCGGATATCATAAACCTGAGAAAGCTCTTTTCTGTAAAACTCAAATATGGTTTCATTCCCTGCAAAAATATCTCTTTTTCTTAACCTGTTTTCCATATCCAGAACTTCTTTTATTACTTTTTTATTATGCTCCATGAAAGGTAATAAGGTGTCAATATCTTCTTCGACAAGAGCGCATCTTATGAAAATATCCGATGCTTCTTCCGGGTTTATTCTTCCGTAAGATACCGATCTACCGGAAACGATTACAAGTCCGTATAAATTTGCTTTTTCAAGAGCCACAACTTCTCCGCGTTTTCTGTCCCAGTGCGGTTCATAATAGGAATATTTGCACTGCTCTTTTCCAATTTCTTCTATCCAGGCGCTTTCGATATTTGCGACAGTTCTTGCAAACAAGCGCGATGTTTCAACCATTTCGGCAGATACTATCCATGTGCCGGGGTTTTTGAATAATCCTGAGCCGGGAAAAATCATAACGGATTTTTCTCTTGTTGCAGAAAAAATATTCTTCTCTTTTTTTACGGCAATATTTGATAAAAAGCCGCTAAGTATCGATTTGTGAATGGCAGTATAAAGCGGGCTGAATTTATTGTCTGATTTATCTGCACTGCTTAAAGCTCTCACATATTCCGGCTTCCGGCTTTTCATGCCGGTTTCAACTAAGATATTTGTTATTTGTGTATATATGTCGCGCCACTCTTTCATCCTTTTAAAAGATAAAAAGTTAGCCTTGCAGAACTTTCTTGCACCGGAAGTAGTAGCGGAAACCGCATTGTATTTATTCCATATGTTAAGAAGAGTAATAAAATCGGAAAGCGGGTCTGAAAAAACCTTGTGAGCTCTGTCCGCTTCTTCTGTTTTATCAGCAGGCCTTTGCCTTGGGTCCTGAGAGCTTATGGCTGAAGCAATCACTGTCATTTCTTCAAGACACCCTTTGCCCGGGGCTTCAATTAACATTCTTGAAAGCCTGGGATCTATTGGAAGTGACGCCATAAGCTTGCCGGTTGGTGTTAAACCATAGAGGGCTTTATTGCCTGTTTCCTGTTTTATCGCTCCCAGCTCTAAAAGAATATCATATCCGTCCTTGATACTTTTTGGTGAAGGCCTGTCTATGAAAGGAAAGGAAGCAATGTTGCCAAGCTTTAAAGCAATCATTCTCAATACAACTTCGGCAAGATTCGATCTTAAAATTTCAGGCAAAGTATAAAGAGACCGGGCTTCATAATTTTCTTTAGTATAAAGGCGTACACAGATGCCGTTTTCCACTCTTCCGCATCTGCCTTTTCGCTGGTCTGCGCTGCTTTTTGAAACAGGAAGCACCGGAAGAGCAGTTGAACGGGATCTTGGAGTATAATGCGGAATGCGCGCAAGACCCGTGTCTATCACATATTTTATGCCCGGAATAGTAATTGATGTTTCTGCGATATTGGTTGATATGATAATTTTTCTTGATGAGAGAGGGAAAAATACCTTTTTTTGTTCAGAAGCTGGAAGCCTTGCAAAAAGAGGTATTATCTCTACCGATCTGTATTTTCTTCCTTCAAGAGTTTCGGTTGCTTCCCTGATATCCTGCTCTGTGGGCATGAATATAAGTATATCACCGTAAGGATTTTCTTTAATTATGTTATCCACAGCTTCTGCCGCTAAATCCGGATAGCTTTTGTCATCATTTTTTTCAGGATCAGGTTCAGCAGAAAGGTAGCGTATATCAACAGGAAACATCCTGCCTGAGACCTCGATTACCGGAGCGTTATCAAAGGCTTTGGAAAATTTATCAGTATCAATTGTTGCTGAAGTTATAATAAGTTTTAAGTCTTTTCTTTTTTTCAGAAGAGTCTTAAGAACTCCCAATATGAAATCAATATTAAGACTTCTTTCATGCGCCTCATCAACAATTATGGTGTCATATTCATTAAGATATGGATCGTTATTGGCTTCTGCCAGCAAAATGCCGTCGGTCATTATTTTTATATATGAGTCTTTATCCGTTTTATCGTCAAAACGGATCTTGTAGCCGACAGCTTTTCCTGTTTCCTCCCCAAGCTCGTAGGCTATACGGGCGCAAACGGTAATAGCTGCAATTCTTCTGGGCTGGGTGCAGCCTATTTTACCAAAAATTCCCCTTCCTGCGGCAAGGCAGAATTTCGGCAACTGAGTGGTTTTGCCTGATCCGGTTTCACCAGAAATAATAACAACCTGATTTTTAACAATTGCATCTATGATTTCATCTTTTTTGGCTGTTATGGGAAGTGCGGGATCAAAATCAAATTTGGGTATATTATTTCTTCTTAACGCTTGTTCATGAATGGAAGCATCAAGTTTTTTAGTAATATCAGAAAGCAGCTTTTCAATTTCATGGGCGGCAAGATTTTTTGAAGAGACATTTTTCAGCTTTGTGATTTCCCGGTAAAGAGCCGGCCTGTCGGCCCGCATGGCTTTGTTAATCCGGCGTTCAATTTTTTTAATTAATAAATCTTGTTGTTTCATATGCTGTAAGTTTAAATGCTCCGATTGAGTTCTCACCGTCCCGTTATAAGATATTTTGTTTTTTTATCATATTTTTGCTAAAAATCCCATACAAGATAAGCTTATTAATAAGAGCGCTACCCGAATCAGTTAAAGATATTGTTATTACTGATATAAATTGTATTCTTGCTCAATCCTTTTTTGTAGCTTGGTCTTTTTGGGCCTTTGCTCACCGGACACCCCGCTCTCTTATTTTTCTCGTTTGTATAGCACCCGTTTAAATTAAACCATATCACAACAGCTCATTTCCCGAGAATTGCGTCAAACATAGTCAAAACGGTAACCTAAAAGGCTGTATAGTATTTAACAGTTAACTGCCAAGAAAAGTAATTGGATATTGAATAGGTTAGACAATGCCAATAATATCAAATATATGTTGACCATATAATCTAAATGCAATATTGACAGTATAAGAATATCCCGGTATTGAAAGGAAACTGTCCTATATAATGTTAGCTTGAGAGGGATACAATGACCATTATAACCCCGGAAGAACTACAAAAACCACGTACAGCAGCGCAGTTGCTACCGTGGGTTGAACAGAAAATTCAAATGGCTTGCTGTGGTCGGCTGGTCGAAGAAAACATTTGAGGAATTCGATCTTGGACTGGCAGGAAGCTAACAAATCAATGGATAAAGAACAAAAAAACAGTTGAATACTGGTCAGTGGCTTCCAAACAGGATTTTGAAACCGCAGTAATTTCTTCACAGTTCGGGCAAGATAGTATAAAAGAAATGATGTTTCTGCGTAAGGTTGCTCTTGAGATAGACTTACACATCGAATCACTTCTCTTCTATCCTCAAGATCATGACCACCGATATAGTACACTTGCCCAGGAAGTTAAAAAGTACGGCGTGCTCATTTAGCATATTAAATAGCCTCTTTTTATCAAATGGGGTTTATGGAAAATGCACCGTTATGATATTAGGAGGCTATTTTTTTATCTGCACGATAAGATAATATGATCAGTCCGGAATCAATTTAAGGAGAATCAGTTGAAAAGCACTATTGAAAACAGAATCCTTCGTATAAAAGAAATCATTTCCGAAAAAAACCTTGATACGCTCATGGTAATGGTTGATGAAAACCGTAGATATTTAAGTGGATTTAAAGGTCATGATACCCAGTTTGACGAATCTGCAGGGGTTCTGTTTATTTCCAAAGCAGGCCTTATTCTTGCTACTGACTCCCGTTATGAAGAGCAGGCTGTACGGGAGTCGGGACATATTTACGAAATAGTCTGTTATAAAGAAGGGCTGGCCAGGCAACTGCCTGCAATTCTGGAAAAACTTTGTACGAAAAGGCTCGGATTTGAAAGCGTTAGGTTATCATGCCTTGATCACAGAAAAATATCTGAAGAGATAAAATCAAGCGGTCTTGAAGTCGAACTGGTGGAAACAGAAAATGTTGTTGAAACATTGCGTGTAATAAAAGATGAAGAAGAGATCGAATTAATACAAAAAGCTTTGCTTATAGCTGAAACGGCTTTTATACAAATACAGGATTCAATCAGGCCCGGAATTACGGAGAAAGAGGCTGCCTGGCTTATTGAAAAAGCAATGCACGAGGCCGGAGCAGATGGTTTGTCTTTTCCTACTATTGTTGCATCAGGGCCAAACAGCGCACTTCCTCATGCGATTCCTTCAGATCGCGCATTTAAAGAAAACGAGCCTATACTTTTTGACTGGGGTGCAGTGTTAAACGGATATTTTTCCGATATTTCAAGAACTATCGTTATCGGAAAGCCGGATGATTATTTTATAAGGGCATATAAAACAGTACTTGATGCCCAGTCTCTTGCAGTAAATGCGATAGCGCCGGGAGTAAATTCAAAATCTGTTGATGAAGCGGCCCGCAAACATATTGACAGCATGGAATTTAGTGGAAAATTTATCCACGGTCTTGGACATGGGACAGGCCTTTCGGTGCATGAGGATCCCAGAGTTGGCCCACTTAGTAGGGGTACGGTTCTTGAGTCTCAAATGGTGTTTACTATTGAACCCGGAATTTATATTCCGGGCTGGGGTGGTATAAGACTTGAAAATATGGTAGTTGTAAGAGAAGGCGGGGCAGAGGTTCTAAACAAGCTCGAACAAAACATTTTTTATAAATAACTGGCTCATAAGGTTAATGCGGATGCCTTCAATAGATTCTCTTGTTGATCAATATCTTAATTATCTTGTCGTAGAAAAAGGACTTTCAAAGAAAACTCTTGAGTCTTATGGAAGCGATATCGCAACTTATATTGAATTTTTAGGCAAAAAGGGGATTAAAGAGATTTCGGAGGCTGACACACCAACAATTCTTATGCATATTATCGCATTAAGAGATGAAGGGCTGAAAGCAAGATCAAGGGCAAGGCATTTAGTGACATTAAGGGGGTTTTATAAATTTCTTGTACGGGAAAAGTTTATTACCAGTGATCCTACAGGAGTTATCGATCTTCCCAAAAGCGGTTTCTATCTTCCGAATGTATTGACACAGGATGAAGTTAAATCTCTTTTATCTGTTCCGGATGTCAGTAAACCGGCCGGATTAAGAGATTCTGCAATGATTGAGCTTTTATATGCTGCCGGTCTCAGGGTTTCGGAACTTGTCGGTCTCAAGCTTTTTGATGTCAATATGGATGCATGCTTTGTCAGGGTTTTCGGTAAAGGTTCAAAAGAAAGAATAGTTCCTATCGGAACTTATGCAAAAGAGAAGATAAGTGAATACATTAATACTGCAAGACCTATTATTTTAAAAAACAATATGAGCAATTTTCTGTTTGTTGGAAGAGGGGGGAAACCTTTGACCCGTCAGGGTTTCTGGAAAATTATTAAACGATATTCAGTTCTTGGAAAAATAACAAAAAAGATAACACCTCACAGCTTAAGGCATTCTTTTGCGACTCATCTTCTGGAAGGCGGCGCTGATTTAAGATCGGTTCAGTTAATGCTGGGACATGTTGATATTTCAACAACTCAGATATATACACATGTTGTGCGGGATCATTTACAGAAAATACATAGTAAATACCATCCCAGAGGGTGAGGTGGGAGTCGGGGATCAGGGATCAGGTGTCAGGGAGCAGGGAGCAGGGGATCGGGGAAAGATGGTTCATGAGTTGGTAGGTTCTGTGAAGGTGATGAGGGATTAATAGAAAAGGAAAATATAATGTCTTCTTTTACTCATATTGATAAAAACGGGAATGTGCGCATGGTTGATGTTACGGAGAAAAAACCAACTGACCGGAGCGCAATCGCAAGCGGTGTTGTTTCCATGAAACAAGATACCCTTATTATGATAATGAATAAAAAGGTTAAAAAAGGAAATGTTCTTGAAACTGCCAGGATAGCAGGAATAATGGCTGCCAAAAAAACTTCAGATCTGATACCGATGTGTCATCCTTTAAATTTAACTCATGTTGCTGTGGATTTTTATCCTGATGAAACTACAAGTACCATAAGAATAGAGTCTTCCGTCAGGATCTTTAGTCAGACAGGCGTTGAAATGGAGGCTTTGACCGCTGTTTCCATTGCGGCCTTGACAATATATGATATGTGTAAATCCTATGACAGGGAAATGACTATCTCGGATATATGCCTTCTTGAAAAACAGGGAGGCAAAAGCGGAAAATTTTCAAGAGAAAAATTAACTTCATCACGATAAACTATATGAATCGAGCAATGCAAAAAAAAATAAAAACATTATTGGGTATTTTCTTTTTGGTATCGGTTTTGGTTTCGGTTTTTGCAGGATGCGCCAAGATTATATTAAAACCGGGTGTAAAACCATCAGCGATAATAAAGCTATCTTCATCAAGCTATCCGGATTTTACAGATGATATGAATTATGAAAATCTGGATGAAAGTATAAAACAAAGTCTTTCATATCTTTTTAAAAGGCCTGCCAGTTCAAAATTCAAGTTTGGTGATGATATTTATACTACTTCGCAAATGATAAAATCTTTAGAAGCGTTTCAAAAATTTATCGTAAGCAGACCTTCAGCGGATGAATTAAGAAAATATATCAATACAAATTACTATGTATATAAATCAGCAGGAAGCAATAGAAAAGAGGAAGTTCTTTTTACAGGATATTATGAGCCTGAGCTTGATGGAAGTCTTTTCAAAAGCGATATTTATAAGTATCCGGTTTACGGGATACCAGCCGATCTTGTATCTATGGATCTTTCATTATTTTCGCCAAAGTACCAGGGAGAAAAAATAACAGGACGGTACACGGGACAAAGAGTTGTTCCCTATTATGAGCGCAGGGAAATCGAAGCAGGAGCAATTGCTGATAACGAGGCTTATATTATTGCATGGGTGAAAGATCCGGTAGGTCTTTTTTTCCTTCAGATCCAGGGATCAGGAAAGATTAATCTTGATAACGGAGAAACTGTAAATGTTCATTATCATGCTTCAAATGGGCATCCATATAAAAGCATAGGGGCTTTATTAATTCAGAAAGATATTATTGAGCGTTCAAAAATGTCGATGCAAAGTATCCGTGAGTATTTAAATTCCAACCCGGAAAAAATGCAGGAAATTTTAAATCATAACCCAAGCTATGTTTTTTTTAAAACCGAACAAGACGGACCTTTTGGATGTCTTGAAGTAAAACTTACGCCACAAAGATCAATAGCATTGGACAGAAGAATATTCCCCTTATCAGGTCTTGTCTATATTGAGACATTAAAGCCTGATGTAGATGAAAACGGAGAAATTCTTGGGTGGTCAAAATGCTATAAATTTGTGTTAGCACAGGATACCGGAGGCGCAATCCGCGGCCCCGGCCGGGCCGATCTTTTCTGGGGAAACGGGAAATATGCTGAAACAGCAGCGGGCAACATGCAACATAAGGGAAGCTTTTATTTTCTTATGTTAAAGTCTAATGTAGAAACAACTCAAAAGTCAAAATAAGTTTATAAAAAAATCAAGTCATGGAAAACAAGAGCTGCCTTCCGCTATCCGGATATGGCAAGTAATGGTTATTGCAAAGCTTTCTCAGCTTTCTACGGTTTGCACTAACAGCTCTTTTCTGTAATGATCCAGAATTGTTGCTTTTGAGATCATACCCATAAACAGTTTGTTCACAACAACCGGCATGCTGTATAGGCCATTGTCATCCATTATTCGAAGGACTTTTGGAAGGTCTTCATCACTACTCACCGTTAATACTTCCCGATCCATTATCTGCTCCACAAAAACCGTATCGTACATTATGGAATCAAATAGATATGGACGGATATCATCAAAATGTACCAGGCCCAGAAAATGTTTGCTTTTGGGATCTTCCACCGGATAATAGTTTCTATGCGAATGCTTTATAACTTCGACAAACTCCCTTAAAGACATATCCGGTCTGACAGTGATACAATCTTTTTCAAGAAGTTCCGAGATGCTTAAATCCATGAGTACTCTGGCATCGGTTCCCGGTCTTAAAAGCTGGCCTCTTTCAATCAAATCCTTCATATATAAAGAGGCCGGTTCAAAATAATGGCATATGGCAGCAGAAAGAGAAGATGTGATGATCAGCGGAACAATCACTTCATAGCCCCCGGTGATTTCAACAATCAGAAAAATACCGGTGAGGGGTGCCTGCAGTATACCGCCGATCAAACCTGCCATTCCAAAAAGGGCATAGCAGCCTTCTCCCACCCAGCTGACAGAAGGGAAGATATGGGAAAGCCCTCTATAGTAAGCAAGACCTGCAAAACTTCCAACAACCAGGCTGGGGGCGAAAATGCCGCCCGAGCCACCACTGCCCAAAGTAAAGGAGGTGGCAAGAACCTTGGCAAAACAGGCAATAGCAACAATGGTTAATCCTTGCGTATAAACCCCTTCTATCATTTTCCGGATAGAATGATATCCTTCACCAAGAATATCCGGAAATAAAAAGCCCATAAGACCCACAATGCAGCCTCCGATAGCGGCTTTTGCCCAAAGTGGCAGGCTGACTTTGTCAAAACGGTGATGGCTTACTCTCAAGGATCTTGTCATAACGATGGAAACAAAGGAGGTGACCAGGGCAAGTCCAACACATGCCAGCACATCCTGAAAACCGATATGGAATTTTTGATGACTGAATGCGATCTGATTGCCGGCCAACAGCCAGCTGATTTGATTTCCCGCAACAGAGGCGACAGCTATAGGCACAATTTTTTCTGTAGACCATTCCCCAAGAATAATTTCCATAGCGAAAACAAGTCCGGTAATAGGAGCGTTAAAAATCGCTGATATGGCCCCCGCTGCACCGCAACCTACCAAGGTTATTCGTTGCCGGTCATTAAAGGAAAAAATCCGGGCAATATTTGAGCCGATTGCAGCACCGCTTATAACAACCGGTGCTTCCGGACCAGCAGAGCCACCGCTTCCTATAGTCAGACAGCTTGAAACCAGCCGGGAAAAACTTGAGCGCAGGCGCAGAAAACCACCATATTTGGATACAGCTTTTATTACCTCGGGAACACCGTGTCCGGGCTCTTCCCTGACTATTTTGTTTAAGAAAAGAGAGGATAAGGCCGCACCAATAGCAGGAAGAAGAAAAGCCCACCAGTAAGACCTGTAGTGTCTGAAAAATTCCAGCAAAAATTCCAGAGACCGATTTAAGACAAATGCCGCAATTCCGCTGCATATTCCCACAACTATGCCGGTAACGATAAGTAAAGGCCGGTCATCATGCCTTAATGCCTCCCATTTTACCGGAGATTGTCGCAAAAACGATGGTCTCATTTATCTGCCTTTTCCAGATGTTTTTCAAACGCCTCTATTTTTTCATAAAACATTTCAGGTGTGGGTGAGTTATTCAAGAAAGTTATAAAGGAATTATCTCTTAAGCAAAAAGATATGCGTGATAGAAAATAAAGATGAGACTTTACTGATGGGCATACAAGCAAAAACATTACTGATACCGGTTTCCCATCTATCGCTTCGAAATCGACTTTGTTTTTTAGAAAACAGGTGCTGACAAATGCTTTCATGTCAGTGCCGGTCAAAGGGCTTCTTGGATGAGGAATGGCGACTCCCTTGCCAATGCCGGTGGAAGTTAACTTCTCACGTTCAATCAGTGTTATATATAGAATTTCCCTGTCATGTTCCGACATATCCGGTAAAAGGGAGACAGCGTTTTTTAAAACCTCTTCAACACTGTCTCCGGGGACATCGTAGTGAAGTCCGCCGATCTTCATTGCTGAAGAGAGTGCATTTATTTCATATTCTTTTGTCTCATCCTTGTGATGATCAGAAAGTGTAAAGCTGATATTGTGCTTTTGAGCCCATTTCCCCACAACCTCTTCGTCGAACATACAGTGGTTATCTGATTGCCTGATAGGAATCTTGCCCTGGCGTACCCATCGTTCCACAGTGTTTAGTGGGATATTAAGACATGCCGCAAATTCAGCAAGCTTTAATTTCATTTACTTTCGCCTCACATTTTTAAAAATGTAACTTTCCTTTAAAAAACAGGTGTATCAAAATAAAAAAGTAGTTTACACAGGGTTGTGTATCTAATCAATACCTTTATTCGGATTCATACCTTTATTCGGATTATACAGGATAACTTGATTGTAATCGATGAATATAACTTGAAAATAAAGCTGTTACTAATTATGATGGGCTTGTAAAAATTTAAAAAACATCGTTTTCAGTAATTCAGGTGAAAGCTGCATCCACTTTATGAAGATAGTTGCAGCTATAATAGACTACGGTTTTCAACGGAGTGACGTATACCTATCGGAAGGACATGACATTACTTTCCGGTTATTTCATCTGAGGCGGACAAATTTATGATTTTGTATCTGAGCAGGTAATACAGATCAATCTGCCGTCTTTACCCTCAACCATCTTTGTCTGCATGGTCATTTCCCCGCATATGGCACATGCTACGGAAGGTGCCAGAGATGCATATGGCGGCATGGAAAAGTCTACTTCTTTAGTATAAAAAACTTCGTTAAACGGCTTTGAAAAAAGATCGACAGCTTTTAAATATTTCTGGCGATGCCTCTGCTGTTCGTTTGCTGTTCCTTCAGATACTGCTTTTTCAAGCTTGTTAAACTCATCTGTATTTTTGCCACTGTAATTATATGAAGTTATTCTTGAGAATCTGAAAGCTTTCTCTTTAGACCGGTTTACAACAGTATAAGCATTTTTGCCGTAATCTTTTACTATCAGATTGCCTTTTCCTGCTGTTGTGCCAATCATTACCTGAAGCCCGTCAACTGCACATGAATCATTCTCGCATACTGCTACAATCTCTTCATCAATTGAGCGTTTAATATCAAGAAGCTTTATGCTCTCTTTTGCGACAATATAACCGTAAACAAGACCGGGACACAGATGGCCATGAAATGCAACGCATTGCTCAAGGTCAAAGGGTATTTCGGTTTCTGTTTTATAGTTATTTGATGTATTTTTCATAGTTAAAATTAACCTCCTTAATAAAATGTGTTTTGATATATAAACTATTATCTTTAAGTGAATATGCAAGTTATTTTTAGAACCACTGATGTGCATCTCCAGCTGGTTATAAGAATCATGAATGATTTCGGGTTATTCCTCAAGAAAAATATTGACATACTATGATAAAATGTGATTATTTGCCATAACCATTTTAAAATATTGAAGGTACCCGTTGTAAGTTATGGGGCACCTTCGACCGTAAGGATTTTTGATAAATTTTAGATTCGCTGTGCTAACCCCGCCCAAAGCAGCGGAGAATGCACGCTATTGCGGTTCAGATTCAGATATTTGTTTATAACGAGAGCCACTTTCAAAACGTTTCAGTTTGGTCAAGGTCAAGGCGGGTGAAAATATTAACCGCAGGAATACATGGAGTATTTCGAGGATTAAAATTTTCGCCCAACGCAGAGATTGGCCAAAATGGGACGTTTTGAAACTGGCTCACGAGTTAATCAGGAACAGGGAACTGCGTATGATCAAATCTAAAGCGAATAGTTCTATGTTTTTTAAAAACAAAACTGCGGCCGCAACAATACGCAGTTTTTCTTTGTTTCCCAAACCATTAAATATTGATACAGCAACCATGGAAAATTCGACATTAAATTTTCCATGGTTATGGCCTTGTTAGCATAATAGATGGAAAATTTTCTATTGTATATAGGCAAAAGATGGAAAATTTTCCATCTATCACAACCGTTGGCAGTGAAATAATATGAGCATACGAAAACGTATTCAAGATTCTTTATTGCTTTATAAAAATGGTCATTATGAGGGTGCATTTCTTAACGCCCTGGTGGCTGTTGCCGCTACAGCACGCCGTGAAGATCCAGATCGGAAAATGAAAGACGGAGATTGCTTTGAAGCTTTCTTAAATAAAAGACATAGAAACATTTTACAGGTTGAATTTCGCGGCGAATTGCATACCATTCCTCATATATTCTACAAGTGGTTTAGGTGTGAACTCGTTCATGAAGGTGGGTTGCCTATTGATGTTGAATTTATTGAAAGTGACCAATTATCACTTCGCGCGGGCGGCGCACCAAATTATGTTTTAAAAATGTCACAGGGTTGGTTCAACTGGCTTGTAGCAGCAGTAGTAGAGGCTGCCTGTAACAAGGAAGAGTTTGCAAATACATAAAACTGCCAACCAAGGCAATACAGCCGATCGCTACGCTCCGGCTGATTTTTTCGTTAGGGTGCCATACTCTGTGAATAAATATCCGCTGGGAGATATTGGCAAGGAGATGTAAATATGTACCAAGTGCATCCTTCTGAGAGGTTGGTATCCGCGTACAAAAAACGTCCCTTTCAGGGACAACATCCGAAGGACGCGAAAGTTATTTTCTTGGGGAGAGACGCAAATTACTCAAGTGCAATTAGCAGTCATTCGTTTTTTAAACGTATCATCGAATATCACGACAATGGTGTAAAATTTTGGGAAACATACGGCGTCCATCACCCGTTTCTCCATGATGAACATCCATACATAAAATACAAAGACGATATGTTCAAGGACGGAGTTAAGTACCACAAGGTATTCGCAAAAATGTGCCTGAATACGCAATATGCAAAATATATCTCTTTCGTTGAGCTACTTGATGTACCAACATGTGGCAAGACTGGAGAAGACACAAATAATATCTTCTATAAGAGTATCGACCCGGAATATATTGAGCGGCTCGAGAATTGGTTATTGAATACCGGGGATAAAATAGTTTTCGTTCCAAAAATGGTTATTAAAGATCTTAAAAAGGTGAAGCAAAAGACCAAGCGATTCTCCTGGCTGTTGGCGGCTAACGGAGAGCTCCCGAACGACGAGCCGCACTGTATATTAAATCAAGGGGACGTCAAATTTTACAAATGCAGCCATTTTTCCGGCGCAATTTCAAATCATCACTTGTGTAAAATTACAAATATAATAAGGGCGTTTGTCGACAACTTTATAAAATAATAAAGAAAAATGGCTAACACGCCGCTGGTGCCGACGCCGGAAAGCAACGGTTTGTTTTCTGTCACTTACCGTGGGCGGCGCGGCACAGCTTTTCGTAGCTTGTGGTAAGGAGATAGAACAAAATGCCAGCAATTGACGAAAAAGAATTATCGATGTTGCTTTCTCCAAATGTAGATATCAGATTGATAGAGCCACATATATATTCAGTTCTCTCGGACATCGAAGTCGGCAATACATACGACACACAGTTTGGGAATATTTATGATTGGGTAGCATGCAATCCTATATACAACCGCCTCCTTTGGGGTTATTCGGCCGCAATATTTGCATTTATCGCCAGTGATGCCTTGAGGTTATCAAAAAAAGGGAATGTACTGGATCTTGGATGTGGCTCCCTTGCCTTTACCGCAAAGACGTATATTCAATATCCTGAACGTCCGGTTGTTTTAGTAGATCAATCTCTAAAAATGTTAAAAATCGCCAAGTCCAGATTGATAAAAATAAATGGAACGGTTCCGGACAACATGGTTTTCCTGCACGCTGATGCTCTTAGGCTGCCATTTCATGATAATAGCTTCAATACAATAATTTCTGAAAATCTGTTGCATTGTCTCGATGACACAGAGAACTTGCTGAAAGGATTAAAGGAAATCTTGTCAGAAGATGGCAAAATATATTTTACGACTCTGGTTAAATGCAACCGAGTGGCTGACAGATACCTTGGGGCTTTAGCAAACGCGGGAAAATTGGTTTCCAGAAACATAGAAGACCATCAAGCAATTTTTGAGCAACTTGGAATGCCCATAAAATATGAGGTCAATGGCAATATGGCATCTATCTACTATGGCGAATAGAATCAGAGAACACAGCATTAAACCGGACGCGGAACAGCTTGCTTTATTTTTTTCCGGCATTCGTGGACCGTGCCGGTTTGAGGGTTAGCTATCATAAAGGAAAAATAAAATGCAGTTGCAGCCGATTGGACATATATTCACACAGTACAGGACCAAAGAAGAGTGCCCGATTCAACCCGTTTATTCTTCTGAAGCCAAGGGGAGGATTGAGGTCATTGAAGAATACGCGGCTGGTCTCAAGGATATTGAGACCTTTTCTCATATATACCTATTGTATCTATTCGATCGCGCCGGAGAAATTCGGTTAATTCGTCCTACATTCCTTGATGATGAACCACATGGAATATATGCTTCACGACACCCATGCCGTCCGAATGGCATAGGTATGTCAATTGTTCGGCTTGAAGAAAGGCAAAATAATATCTTGATCGTAAGTGGTGCTGATGTTCTTGATGGAACACCGCTTTTGGATATAAAGCCCTACATACCGAGATTTGATATCATAAAATCTGCCTCCAACGGCTGGGTTGGTGACAGGCCGTTGCGGCCAAAGCCAATTAACCGTGAGTAGGCAAGCAAATGGCAATAAAAGAAAATGAATTGAACACAGAAATTGCTGTTGAAAACAAAAAACGTCGGATCAGGGAAACGCAGATGGAGGCTGAAAAGTCTGTTCAGCAAAAAAGGCGCGAATTAAGCGAAGCAGAAATGTCGACAAAGATAGCACTCGAAGAGAAAAATCGCGAATTGGTCTCTCTTGCTTCCGAAAACACCAAAAACGAATCAGATGCAAAGGCATATGGGATTTCGGCAGTTATGGGGGCACTATCAAAAACTGATCCTAAGACACTTCAGGCATTGGCAAGTGTCGGCATGAACCCGGGTCAGCTTGTAGCTAGTGCTTTCAAAGAGTTGGCAGAAAATGCGGATAAAATTGGCCAACTGAATATTTCGCCGGATCTGTTGCGCGAACTGATGGCAAATAGCAAGGAAAACATCTGAGTAATGGGCCGCTATAGCGAAAATAAGATTGTACTGATAGTCAGAAAAACCAGATTGGACGAACTTGTTGCACGTTTCAATACAGAGTCACAGGCTCGATTTTACGTCGAACATCTTGGGGCTGACTTTTCCGATTATAAACGTGAGCACGAGAAATATAAAGCTTCTGTTCAGGATGCTCAGCGAATTCTTTCACGCATGGGGCGCCTTCAAACTGTTGACAGAGAGTTTATTACAAACTTTATCTTTGGTCACACTGACACTGTCGTAGTTCTTGGTCAGGATGGTTTGGTGGCAAACGTTCTTAAATATTTAAATGGCCAGTCTGTTGTAGGGGTAAATCCCGATCCCGATCGATGGGAGGGAGTACTTCTGCCTTTTTCGGTGCCTGACCTGCCGAAAATAATTTCAGATGTGTTCTCCGGAAGCCGCTTGATTCGCGAGGTAACAATGGCGAAAGCCGAACTCAATAACGGCCAGACACTTTATGGAGTAAATGATCTCTTCATAGGACCTAAATCACATACGTCAGCTCGATATGAACTACAGATTGGCGACCACTCGGAGACGCATTCTTCAAGTGGAATTATTGTTTCTACCGGGCTTGGGTCTACCGGCTGGTTCCGGAGCATACTTGCCGGTGCTACGGGAATTGCTTCCCGTTTATCCGGTAAAAAGCTGCAAGGGATGCTTGAAGGCAATTTTGAATGGGATTCAAACTATTTATATTTCTCGATTCGTGAGCCGTGGCCAAGCAAAACATCATCTGCCGAGACCACATTTGGAAAGATCACACCAAATAAACCTTTAAAGCTCGTTTCTCAAATGCCAGAAAATGGAGTGATCTTTAGCGACGGCATAGAAAATGACTTCCTTGAATTCAATTCGGGAAGGATAGCTTTGATTTCGGTGGCGGAAAAAACGGGCCATTTGGTTACATGAAATACTGCCGAACAATGGTTTGAACACAGATTGTCACACCAAGCAGGCTTATTGGTTTAATGAAGGCCGGTGCATCAGGTGGTTTTAAGGAAGTAAACGTTGAGGTGCCAACCAGTTAAAAGCCAAGCGCTCGGCCAGTACTATCCATATTTTAATCAAAACATGGGAGACTTATGAAAATTGAAGATATGATTTACGCGGTTCAGCATAGTTTGGGGGTTGAAGAAGATGGTCGTCCAGGACCGGAAACTTGGGGAGCAATATACGAACGCATTGTTGGGCCCACAGAAAACGAAACCCCTGTTGCTTCAAATATTGCCATGGTTGATCCGCGAAGCGAGAAAGTTATTTCGACGCTACTTCCTGAGGTTAAGCCAATAGCGCGTGCACTTGTTCAGAAGGCGGCGCTTGGCGGAATCAGAATAAAGATTATAAGCGGTTTTAGAACATATGCAGAGCAGGACGAACTCTATGCCCAAGGACGAACTGCGCCAGGCAGTATTGTAACCAATGCAAGAGCAGGCTATTCAAATCACAATTTTGGGATAGCCTTCGATGTCGGCGTTTTTGAAGGAAACAGCTATCTTGGCGATTCGCCGAAATATAAGGCTGTGGGGATAATAGGTATGGATCTGGGATTAGAATGGGGCGGAAACTGGAAAACGATTGTGGATCAACCCCACTTTCAACTTCGCCCTGCTTGGGCAAAGGATATGATGGAGAAGCAAATGTTGGCTGAACTGAGGACTCGGGTACAAGACGGCCGTCCTGTCTATGCATGATATCCACCGCTGATTAAGCTATATTCAACTCCAGCTGCTTCACATGCTATTACCCGGTTACCAAATTACAGAGAGCTTACCGATTTATAATCTATTTACTTCTTAGGCGGCTACCGCAATTTCAAATAGATAATTGAAAAGGCTAAAGTATCTTGTTTTAACAGTGGGCACTGCATTTATCAAAAAAGCTCAGGTTTTTTGCGCTCGTTCTTTTTCCTTGAAAAGCTGACATTCTATCCCGGAATTTGTAAACATTTCTATTGAAGGCAGCAAACGCGATTTGAAACCTGCACTTCGACAACCGTACGGAAAATGTTTATTGTAAGTGATATAGAAATGTTTACAGGATATGCAGTTAATCTCTGTCTTGCTTTTACTATTTGGTGTATGTTTTGCCATAAAAATAATTTTTGTTTTAACCTCGTTATCGAAAAAATCTTGTTATGAATATAACGAAAATATCGTCCGAAATCAAAAAGAAAAAGTCATAAATATTATAACCCCCTCATGTTGTATTTGCATATCGACTTCTGCTGTACCCAAGACCATTGTTAAAAAAAAGAAATTGCTGTTAACTTTCCTAAAATTAATATCCGGCATAATTATTTTTCACCTGCTAACAATAATCTAACAATTGTATGAAAATATATCAGAAAAGGAAATTGGTTTGCCCTTAAATTTATTTTAATATAGAATATTGATTGTTAAGCGTTTGAATATTAACTTGATTTAGATGATTATTCTTACAGAAGGCTGTCATGAGTGATATCAGAATACTGGTGGTTGATGATGAGGAAGATATTACCGAGCTGATAAGATATAATCTGGTATCAGACGGCTATACGGTAAAATGCGCTTATTCGGGAGAAGAAGCCGTAAAAATTGCTATGTCAGAGCCGTTTGATCTGATTGTTCTTGATTTAATGCTTCCACGGATTGGCGGCATTGATGTCGCAAAAAGGCTAAGATCAGATCAAAAAACTATAAACATTCCCATAATAATGCTGACCGCTAAAAGTGAAGAAGCTGATGTTCTTTCCGGTCTTGAACTTGCAGATGATTATGTCACCAAACCTTTCAGTCCTAAAATTCTAAGTGCAAGAATCAGCGCGGTTCTTCGCAGAAAAATTGATGCTTCCACTGATAGTTACGATGATAAAATCATTATCCGCGGCGATATTCAGATTCATACCGGAAGACGCAGAGTAGAAGTATGCGGTGAACCGGTAGAGCTTTCCTTTTCAGAATTTCAGATTCTTATAATGCTGAGCAAACGTCCGGGCTGGGTGTTCAGCCGTTCTCAAATAGTTGATACGGTTCACGGCGAAGATTATCCGGTAACGGATCGCAGCGTGGATGTTCAGATTGTGGGGCTTCGCAAAAAGCTTGGCTCTTGCGGTCATTATATTGAAACAGTGCGAAGTGTAGGCTACCGGTTTAAGGAGAAGCTATGAAAAAGCGTTATCCTCTTTTTTTAAAACTATATCTGCCTTTTCTGTTGATAGTGCTTGTTCCTCTTTTTATTGAAGGCAAATATACGGACTTTTCAATGCGCCGGTTTTTTTTAGAGCAGGTTGCTGACAACCTTGAATCCACAGCCAATCTTTTGGAAGAAAACACTGCAAGCCTTATTTCAGATAAAGATCAAAGTACAGAAGTAAATAAAAATATTGATATACTTTGCAAACGGGCAGGAAAATCTTCAAAAAAACGTATTACAGTTATGTCTGTTTCCGGTAAGGTTTTGGGGGATTCGGAAAAAAATCCGGACAAGATGGAAAATCACTCTGACAGGCCTGAATTTGTTAAGGCAATGACCGGAGAAACAGGTGTTTTCACACGGCATAGCGATACCCTTAAACGGAAAATGATGTATCTGGCCATACCGATAACTGAAAAAGGGAAATTTGCGGGAGTAATACGGGCATCTGTAAGCATCAGTGAGATCGACCGGCAACTGGATACAATCAAGAAGCGTTTGTTTTTTGGCATGATACTGGTTTCTTTATTTGCCGCGTTTGCTGCATTTTTGTTTTCACGGCGCATCAGCCAGCCGCTGGAAAGGATTCACGAAGGGGCTGAACATTTTGCAGAAGGCGATTTAAATTACCGTTTGTCAGTATTTGATTCGCCTGAAACCGAATTGCTGGCAAGAACCATGAACGGTATGGCTGCAAACTTAAACGATAGAATGCAGACTATAATCCGCCAACAAAAAGAAATTGAGGCAATTCTTTCTAGTATGACCGAAGGTCTTGTTGCAGTGAATATGGAAGAAAAAATTATCAGCGTAAATTCATCCGTTGCCCGGATGTTTCACCGGCCAGTATCTGAATTGATAAACAGAAGCGTTCAGGAAGTTGTCAGAAACCCGGAGCTTCATCAATTTGTCAGAAAGGCTTTTCTGGATGAAAGTCCTCACGAGACAGATCTATCCTTTTATTTCGACGGTGAAACTTTGTTAAACATCCGAAGCACTCCGCTTAAAAATGCAGGTGGGTACTGTATAGGGATTCTTTTTATTTTAAATGATGTTACCCGTTTGAGACACCTTGAAAATATGCGCCGTGATTTTGCAGCAAATGTTTCTCATGAAATCAAAACACCTCTTACAGCCATTAAGGGCTTTACTGAAACGCTTAAAGCAGGGGCATTGAACAAGCCGGAAGAAGCTTTCCGGTTTGTGGGAATCATTGAAAATCACACCAACCGGCTTATTTCAATTATCGATGACCTGATGAAACTTTCTTTCATAGAACAAAACTCGGCCGGTCAGGAAATTGCTTTAACGGAATGCCTGATTCGCCCGATACTGCTTTCCGCCATTCAGATATGCCGTTTAAAAGCTGATGAGAAAAAGATAAAAATTGTCTGTATCTGCGATGAAGGACTTTCTGCGAAAATTAATGCGGATCTTTTTGGGCAGGCATTTGTAAATCTGATTGATAATGCAATTAAATACAGTGAGCCTGAAACGAGTGTTGAAATAGAAGCGGCAAAAAATGAATCAGGGATTACGATAGTTTTTCGTGATCATGGCATAGGGATCAGTCCTGAACATATTCCACGGTTGTTTGAGCGTTTTTACCGTGTAGATGCATCAAGAAGCCGGAAGCTTGGTGGAACCGGACTTGGGCTGGCAATAGTAAAGCATATTGTAAATGCCAATGGCGGAGATATCAGTGTTGAAAGCAAACCGGGAAAAGGCAGCAGCTTTTGCATACATATTCCCAACAAGGCATGTTAACGATTGACCCAGTTTCAAAACGTCCCATTTTGGCCGATCTCTGCGTTGGATGAAAATTTTAATCCTCGAAATACCACATGTATTCCTGCGGTTAAAATTTTCATCCGCCTTGACCTTGACCAAACTGAAACGTTTTGAAAGTGGCTCGATTAAATGAAATATTCATAATACCCTAACAATTTTCTAACAAATGCGATCTATTATTTCAAAAACAGGAAAAAAATTATCTGTTTATAATTAAGAAAGCATATGGATAATAATTTAAAAAAATGGAGGGTAAAATGAAAAGAAGTAAGTTGGTTACCGGAGCTGTTTTGCTTGCAGCTATTTTTACATCAGGCATCGCTTTTGCGGGAAACATGTCCATAAACGGATCAACAACGGTACTTCCTATCGCACAAACAGTTGCCGAAGCCTTTATGAAAGAGCATCCTGATGTGATAATTTCCGTATCCGGCGGAGGATCAGGAAACGGCATCAAAGCGCTTATTGACGGGACAACCGATATTGCTGACGCCTCACGCGCCATGAAAGACGAAGAAATTGAAATGGCAAAGGAAAAAGGCGCAAAGCCGGTTGAATTTGTTGTTGCGTACGACTGTATCGTACCGGTTGTACATACAAAAAATCCCCTTAAAAATATCACTGTGGATCAATTAAAGGCCATTTATAAGGGAGAAGTCAAGAACTGGAAAGAACTGGGTGGATTAGATAAGCCGATTGTGGTTATTTCCAGGGATACTTCTTCAGGCACTTATGAAGTCTGGGAAGAAAAAGTTATGAAAAAAGAAAGGGTTTATCCGGGAGCGCTGCTTATGGCATCCAACGGTGCAATTGTTCAGACAGTATCAAAAAATATCAATGCGATCGGCTATGTCGGGCTTGGATATATGGATAAAAGCATTAAAATGCTTTCTGTAAACAGTATTACGGGTTCAAAAGAAACAACATTGAATAAAACATATCCGGTCAGCAGGCCGCTTTTTATGTATACGCGAAAGCAGCCCTCAGGCGATGTAAAAATATTTATGGATTATGTAATAAATAAAGATAAGGGGCAGGATCTTGTTGGGAAAAGCGGTTTTATACCCTTAAAGTAAATTAAGCTACATGGGATAAAGCCGGTGGTTGATGGTTGAATGATTCAACCGTAACTCTTTACTGTAAATAGCGAATAGCGGATTGAAAACAACGTACGCCGAAATTCGCTATTTACTATTGCATTTAAGCTTTTAAAGGTTTTTCTAAATGGCAACTATCCGTCAACGAACAGATAATTCGGTACGCTTTATTTTTTTTGTTATTGCGCTTGCTTCAATTTCCATCCTGTTTATGATCATGATTTTTTTGTTTGCAGAAGGTATGCCGATTTTTAAAAAAGTAAGCATATATCAATTTGTTTTCGGAAAGTACTGGTATCCCACTTCAAGCCCTCCGGATTTCGGCATTTTCGCACTGATTGTGGCATCTGTGGCAGTTACGATGGTGTCAGCAGCAATTTCAATTCCGCTGGGTGTAATGACAGCAGTTTATCTTGCAGAGCTTGCCCATAAAAGAGTTGCTGAAATTTTAAAACCTATTGTTGAGCTTTTGGCCGCTCTTCCATCGGTTGTGATTGGCTTTTTCGGAATGGTTGTGGTTGCCCCGTTTCTTCAAGACACCTTTGGTATTCCAACAGGATTAAATCTGTTTAATGCGGCGCTTATGCTTTCCTTTATGTCCGTGCCCACAATATGCAGTCTTTCCGAGGATGCCATCTATAGCGTGCCTGTTGCATTGAAGGAAGGCTCGCTGGCTTTGGGTGCGACACATCTGGAAACATTGATGCGTGTTGTTTTACCGGCTTCGATTTCCGGTATAAGCACTGCGGTTATACTCGGTATGTCCAGAGCAATTGGTGAAACTATGGTGGTTTTAATGGTAGCAGGCGGTGCGGCTATGGTTCCGTCATCCCTGTTTGACCCGGTGCGGCCCATGACTGCCAGTATAGCGGCAGAAATGGCAGAAGCGCCTTTTCGCGGGGATCATTATCACGCCCTTTTTGCCACCGGTATAGTTCTGTTTTTATTTACACTGCTGTTTAATATTATAGCAGACCGCATCTCTCATAAATATCGTCAAACAGGAGAAGCATCACTTTGACAGATGAAAAAACAATTATTGAGAGCTCCTTTGATCGGGTTTACAGAAAACGCAGACTTATTCAAAAGAGTTTATTTCTGCTTTTCAGATTAGCGGCATTGATTAACTGTGCGGGACTGTTTCTGGTTGTTTCTTTTATAGCATTAAAAGGCTACAAGGCGATTAGCTGGGAATTTTTAACACAGCCTCCGATTGATTCTATGACAAAAGGCGGAATACTGCCCTGTATTGTCGGAACGCTTTGTCTTGGTATCGGCTCAATTATTGTTGCATTGCCGATTGGTGTTGCTTCCGCCATCTACCTTAATGAATATGCAAGCCCCGGTCGCTTTCTGAGATTGATACGCCTTGGAATCAGCAATCTTGCGGGAGTTCCGTCGGTTGTTTTTGGTTTATTTGGATTCGCATTTTTTGTAGTATATCTGAAAATGGGCGAAAGTATTCTTGCTGGGGTATTGACCCTTGCATCGCTTACGCTTCCTGTTATCATCGGTTCTACCGAAGAAGCCCTGAAATCCGTACCCGATACATACCGGGAAGCTTCTCTGGCATTGGGAGCAACACGATGGCAGACTATTTACCGTGTGGTGCTTCCAGCCGCCTTGCCGGGAACTCTTACCGGAGCAATTCTTGGATTGAGCAGGGCTGCCGGAGAAACAGCACCGATCATGTTTACGGCAGCAGTTTTTTTTACGCCAGGTCTGCCGGGTTCAGTATTTGATAAAATAATGGCAATGCCTTATCATATCTATGTTCTGGCAACGGCCGGTACGAATATTGAAGCAACCCGCCCGCTTCAGTATGGAACAGCGCTGTTATTGATAGCAATGGTACTGGGGATGAATCTTGTAGCAATAATCTGGAGATCCGTGCTTAGAAAAAGGATGAAATAAAGTGATAGATAATGACCGAAGATTATAAGATACGAGCAAGTCATCTTAATTTTTATTATGGTAATGCTCAGGCCCTTTATGATATTTCAATAAATATTAAACCTTCCAGGGTTACAGCTCTTATCGGGCCTTCAGGCTGTGGTAAAAGTACTTTTTTGCGCTGCCTGAACCGTATGAATGATCTTATTCCGATAAGCAGGGTTGAAGGCGAAATTATGCTTGATAATATTAATATCAATGACCCCTCGGTAGATGTTGTCATGCTACGGCGCCGGGTAGGCATGGTTTTTCAAAAACCAAATCCCTTTCCTAAAAGCATATTTGAAAATGTTGCTTACGGGCTAAAAGTCAATGGAGTTAAAGATAAAGCATTTATTGAACGCCGTGTTGAAGAAAGCCTTAAAAAAGCCGCTTTATGGGATGAAGTCAAGGATCGAATACATCAGTCAGCTCTTATGTTGTCTGGTGGTCAGCAGCAGCGGCTTTGCATAGCAAGGGCTATGGCTGTTGAGCCGGAAGTGCTATTGATGGATGAGCCTGCATCGGCTTTAGATCCGATAGCAACGCAGAAAATCGAAGATTTAATCGGTGAGCTCAAGCAATACTATACAATTATAATAGTGACACACAATATGCAGCAGGCGGCAAGAGTATCCGACATGACGGCTTTTTTCTACATGGGAAAGCTTATCGAAATGGATGAAACGGATACATTGTTTACCCGTCCAGGTCTAAAACAAACAGAAGATTATATAACCGGCCGTTTCGGCTGATTAGAGGTGAGTATGCCAAAACATCTGCAACGAGAACTGGAAAAAATAAAAAAAAGTATCCTGACTCTTGGCGCTATGGTTGAAGACCGGGTTCGCCTTGCCATCAAAAGCATTGACGGCAGGGACGCCGATATTGCCGATCATATTGTAAAGATGGATTACGAAATCGATGAGATGGAAGTGGATATAGAAGAAGAATGCCTCAAGGTATTGGCTCTGTATCAGCCTGTTGCCGTGGATCTTCGCTTCCTTGCATGTGTAATAAAGATCAACAATGACTTAGAGAGAATTGCAGATGAAGCGGTAAATATAGCTTACCGGGTAAAAACAATTTCTAAAGATAAGGATTCAGAATTTATTTTTGACTATGCCAATATGGCTGAAAAAGCTGAAACCATGTTAAGATTAAGCCTGGATGCGCTGGTTAAAATGGATACGGATCTGGCGTTTAAAGTATGCCTTGGAGATGATGAAGTTGATGCATTTGTACAGCATGCATATGAACAGCTTAAAATATCAATCAGTAAAATGCCTGATAAAACCGGCGCTTTTATTAATATGTTTCTTATCTCACGTCATATTGAGCGTATCGCCGATCATGCTACCAATATTGCCGAAGAAGTAATATATCTTACTGAAGGCGAGATTGTCCGGCATGGAAAAGGCCTGCTTGAGTCGATGTAAAGCTATGAACAGGCTCTTTTCCCAGGATTTATCTCCGTGCTCATCGTAGTCTTTTTATAATATGATTTATTATTCCAAGTTTATTGAAGTATGCACGGTATAAATCTGTTTTTGCAAAGCGGTATTATTTTGTGAAAATACTACTGACTTCAGAACCCGGTAAAACAATTTTAGAGGCTTCCTGACGCCGCATTTCGTTTGATCTTTCTATCAGCATTTCAACCGCTTCATTCACAGCGGCAGGAAATTTTTCCAAAGCTTGTTTAAAATTATCCGCTTCTATAGGACCCTGAATCGGCAAAGGCCCTCCCTGAGTCATAACCTGAGTTTGTGCGATAAAAATTGTTTTTCTCGAATTATCCGGCAAACCATCAGGTGTTACCGGCGTAAGCCTTCTGATATAACCAGCTGTTAAATCAGTAAAAGATTCTTCTATATATAGATTATCCCGATCTATTTTTACATCAATATTAACACCCTGCTCATTTGTAATCATTTTTGATCCCCTTTATTTTTATATTATCTGACTTTCATATCCGTATTAGAAAATTATTACAAACCGTTTTTTAAAATTGAATGAAAAATTGTTACTTGCAACGGTCCAATTCAATGTCATATTCTGAAACCGGATCTTCCAGTGGCTCAAGGTGTGTAAACACAGTAACATACATAACCTCGCTACGGATGTCCGCTTCCAGTTCCTCAAGCAGTTCATGCCCATGCTGGACCGTCCATGTTCCCGGAACAAGAATATGCACCGAGACAAAGCAGCGTGATCCGGCCTGTCTTGTGCGAAGGGCATGATAATCTATCCCCCGGCTCTTATATTTTTCCAGAACCGTTATTACACCATTACACTTATCATGCGGCAATGCCGAATCCATAAGGCCTAAAACCGAACGCATGATCAGTTTAAAACCTATCCAGGTAATATAGCTGGCTATGCAAAGAGCTACTATCTGATCCAGAGGCTGCCAACCTGTCAAAGCCACCGCACTTATACCGCAAAATACTCCTATGGAAGTCCAGACATCGGTCATGAGATGATGTGCATCAGCTTCTAAGGTAACGGAATGATTTTTCTTTCCTGCGCGAAGAAGAATGCGTGAAACAACAAAATTTATCAGTGAAGCGACAGCAGAAATAATCAACCCGATTCCTAATTGCTGAATAGGAACAGGATTGA
Organism: Pseudomonadota bacterium; assembly: GCA_018901125.1. Taxonomy (GTDB): domain Bacteria; phylum Desulfobacterota; class Desulfobacteria; order Desulfobacterales; family RPRI01; genus RPRI01. Next base: position 27,626 of record JAHIFE010000189.1, read on the forward strand.
TAAAACGTTTAATTGCCATTATTACTATGCTGACTGCTGCAATAACAATCAATGCGCCTTCTGCGCCGCAGGCAAAGTATTCAGCCTTGTCATGCCCGAAAAGATGTTCCTCATCCGGCGGACGTGCGGCAATAGTAAGCATGGCCAGCGCAATGCCAGCGCCAAGCAGGTTAACCAATGATTCAGCCGCATCAGAAAGTAAACCTACCGATCCGGTAATAAAGTATGCACTGCTTTTTAATGCGATAGTGGAAATTGCTGCTAAAATTGACAGCCAGGCATATTTGGTGATTGATGAGCGGGCCATAGATCAATTGACCTTATTGTGGGTTTCTATTTTTTATTTTTAAGCAGCGCCCCAAGGCTGGCAAACGGATTGTGAGTTAAAGACGGGCCCTGGTCTACGCCGGGTCCTTCCGGGCCATACCATTGCGCATCCAGATTTCGCGAATGTTCATTATCATGGCAGTAGATACATAGAAGTTCCCAGTTACTTCCATCGGGCGGATTGTTGTCGTGGTCATGATCTCTGTGATGTACGGTGAGTTCGCGAAGTTTTTTGCCCGTAAATTCCCGGCTGCACTTGGCACAAACATGCGGAAACAGTTTCAGCGCACGTTCTCTGTAGGTCTTTTCACGAAGTTCCCTTTGGTGTTTTACTTCGGCAATTATCTTTTCGCTACCATCAGTTTTTGTTTGATTGTTATCTGTTGTCATATGAAATATTCAGTTTTTGCAGTTACTGTTGTCTTTATTTCATTAAGCGTATCTTGAAGCGTCATAATAACATTTTCACGTATATCTCCGGCAACAGCAAGATACATTACATCATCCCCGATTCCAAGATCTTTATCTTCAAATATTTTTACAAGAACCTCTACAATCCCGGGTTTATTTTTGCTTGCATCTATAATTTTTTTTAATTTGGCATGATCTACTGCAACTCTAATTCCGGAAACTTTGCGGCCATCCCGGGAAGTTCCTCTTACCACGCCATTATGACATAGTATCATACCGACTTTATCATAATCAGGATGTTTTTTTATTGTATCAACAAGAGAATCCAAGCTCATTTACTTCCTCCGATTCTTTTAAGTAATATTGTAAAAAACAGATGGTTAATTCTGCATTAGCTCTTTTGCTTTTTGAAATAGATCCGGAGTATTTATATTGAAAAAAGATATCAACTCCGGATCGATGGCACGTATATTTTTTCGCGAATCTTTCTCTTATTGACCAAGCATACTGTCAAGAAGTTCCTTTTGTTTGGATTCATAAATGGCCTCGCTTATCAGGCCCTTATTATAGAAGGCTTTAAGTTTTATGAGACTTTCTTCCAGATCAGAATTGGTTTTTCGGTCTGCGGTGCTTTGGGCTGCGCCCTTCTCCTTTCCGGATGATCTCATTTGCTCACCGGTTATGATTGGGTTTTCCAATGCGGCCGCATCAGAGACGTCCGGAACCGCCTTCTCCCTGGTTAAAGGGAGTCCCGTAATGGTTACGACGGCCAGGGCCAGATCTGCCAGGTCATATGTCTGTGGGACAAGCTCTAAAGATTGGTCTTGTTTGGTCCCGAAAAATGAGTGGGCATAGGTGAGCTTGATCGATTTTTGTAGAAGTTGAATGTGTTTTACGTCTGCCCATTTGAACTTTGTAGTCGTTCTTATTCCTGAAGAATCGGGATAAGTTTGTGATGGCACACCCATAAAAAATTTCTCTTCCTCCACAATGGATTTGGTCTTATACGTTTTACTGGCACATTTTTCTATTATTTCAGCAGCCTGTACCTTAGTCAGTTGACCATAATGCTTGCTGCTGGAAACTAGTTCCAAAGGATCAGTTTGAGACGTGGCTTCTCCATACGCATAAGTTCCCATGAAAGACATAATAATAAACACGGTTAATAATTTAAAAATACTAAACTGTTTCATAAATTGGCTTCTCTCCTTTATTCTAATTAAAAAGTTTTGGATATCTTTCCATTCAGGGTAAACGCAGGAAAGACTTAAAAGTTATCTGGAAACGCAAATTATTCTTTTATCAATTAATTTAAAAGTATACATAATCTATTAACAAAATTTATGCAATAATAATGTAATAATATATTTTAACCTTTTCCTATTGCACGACATTGATTGCTTATATGAAAAGAGGCTTCTTTATTCTGCTTCCCCCTTCTTTACAGCTCGTATGTCAGGCTCAGGGTAACCGCATTTAGATTTCATAGACATGTAAAAAGCTGGAAAACTCCACTTTTGTCATTCCGGCGAAGGCCGGAAACCAGTAATTCCATTGGGTTCTGGATACCGGACCAAGTCCGGCATGACGATTTGGGTGTTTCACAAAATTATTAAATGGCATATTAATTCCAAATGCGGTTACCCTGATGTCAGGCTTTCCAGTTATTGACATTCTTCACCTTATTGATATATATTTTAGTATATATCAATAAGGATCGGAGGTGTATTATGCAAACTGCAAAAATATTTACTAATGGCCGAAGCCAGGCTATAAGGCTCCCAAAAGATTTCAGATTCTCTGGAAATGATGTTTATATTAAAAAAATCGGTAAGATGGTTGTCCTTTTGCCCAAAGATGACCCCTGGTCATCATTAGTCAATAGCCTTGATCAGTTTACCGATGATTTTATGAAAAACAGAGATCAACCCGATCAAAATAGCCGGGAAAATTTCTAATGAAATTCATGCTCGATACAAATATCTGTATTTATATCATCAAACAGAAACCACCCGATGTGATAGAACGTTTTATACAGACCGAGCTTTCGGAAATTGGTATCTCATCGATCACATTGAGCGAATTTTTATATGGTGTTTCAAAAAGTTCAAAGCCTGTACAGAATCAAATGGCTTTGACGCAGTTTATTGCACCACTGGAAATATTGCCCTATGATGATGAAGCTGCCCAATATTATGGTGACCTCAGATTCCTTTTAGAAAAACAGGGCACGCCTATTGGTTCACTCGATATGCTAATCGCCGCCCACGCACTCTCGATTGACTGTATTCTTGTAACTAACAACGAAAAAGAGTTTGTTAGGATACCGAGCTTAAAAATCGAAAATTGGTCAAAATAATATTCTGTTTTTTCCGTAATAGCCTCTCATTCCTGAGGGGAACACAATAACGGTGGATTCACAAAAAGTTGAAAAACTCCTGTTTCGTCATTCCGGACTTGATCTTGAACCCAGTAAATTAAATATTTTATTGATACAGGTTTTCGCCGGTATGACGATTTGCGGACTTTTCACAAAGCTATCAAACTTAATTCCTTGACCGGAGAAGATTGTAACTATAAACAGTAGGGAACGGGGATCAGGGGGCAGAATTTTTTCTATAAACTGTAAAGTAACACCCATAATATAGTTTGGAATTTAACATCGATGTTCAACATTCGCTATTTGCTATTCGAGCTTTATAAATATAATGGATAATAATACACCTCAAATACTTGCTCCAGCAGGAAACAAAGCTTCGTTTCTTGCTGCAATTGCTGCCGGAGCAGATGCCGTTTACTGCGGGCTTAAAAATTATTCTGCCCGCATGGAGGCAAAAAATTTCACAATTGATGAGCTTGCTCCTCTTTGCCGGCTTGCCCATGAGAACGGAGTTAAAGTATATGTCGCTTTAAATTCTCTTTTAAAACATGAAGATCTTTCTTTTGCCGCAGGACTTATAGCTCAGCTATCAAGGCAGGTTAAACCTGATGGCCTGATAATACAGGATCTTGCACTTATAGATCTTGCAAAACAAACAGGTTTTAAAGGCGAGCTTCATCTTTCCACTCTTTCCAATGTAACATTTCCTGCGGCATTAAAGCTTGTACGCGAAAACCTTGATATTGACAGGGTTGTTATACCAAGAGAACTTTCTGTTGATGAAATTAAAGCTCTTGCCGCCGCTTGTCCCGAAAGTCTTTCGCTTGAACTTTTTATACACGGAGCGCTTTGCTACGGAATATCAGGCAGGTGTTACTGGAGCAGCTATTTCGGCGGCAAAAGCGGGCTACGCGGAAGGTGTGTGCAGCCCTGCCGAAGGATTTATTCCCAGAAAGGCAAAACCGGCAGGTTTTTTTCCTGTGTTGATCTTAGCCTTGACGTATTATCAAAGGTGTTGTTGCCGGTTTCTAAAATAAGCGCATGGAAAATCGAAGGAAGAAAAAAAGGCCCTCACTATGTTTATTATACGGTAAGTGCTTATAAGTTATTCAGAGACCAGGGAAGTGATCCGGCACAGAAAAAAAATGCCCTGGAGCTACTTTCACGCTCTCTTGGCCGAAAAGGTACCCACTATAATTTTCTCCCGCAGAGGCCTCAGAATCCGGTGAGCACAGATAGCCAGACAGGTTCGGGACTTCTTATCGGTAAAGTCTGCGGACCTGGACAAAATCCCTGGCTTTCACCAAATGAAGAACTTTTGCCGAAAGACCTTCTTCGCATCGGCTATGAAGACGAGGTTTCTCATAACACATTACGCGTGGGCAAATTTGTGCCCAAAAGAGGGCGGTTATACATAAAACCGGTAGCTGGAAGCAAGTCTGCAACGGGATCTTATGTATTTCTTACAGACAGACGTGAAAAAGCTCTTGAAGAAATGATATCCGAACTTGACAGTAAAATAAAAGAAGTGACTTTGGCAAATGAGCCGGAATTATCATTTGCCGCAAAATTACCCGGAAGGTTTAAAGGAAATAAACCCCCTTGCGAGGTTAATGTTCACAGAAATAATGCACAATTTAATAAAGGCGCAAAAACAGGTTTGTGGCTTGATGCGGATGATATTAAAGGGGAAAAAATAAATGATTACTCCTGCTACTGGTGGCTTCCGCCCGTAACGTGGCCGGATGAAGAAAAACAACTGAAAGAAAATATTGATTTTTTGATTGCCAGGGGCAGCAAAAACTTTGTTTTAAATGTTCCCTGGCAGATTGCGCTTTTTGACGACATTAATAATCTTAATATCTGGGCGGGGCCCTTTTGCAATATTGCAAACGTCCTTGCATTAAAAGTAATACAGTCGCTTGGATTTTCAGGCGCAATCGCAAGTCCTGAACTGGGGCGCGATGATTATCTGAATTTAATAAAAAACTCTCCGCTTCCGTTAGGAATAGTTATTTCAGGAAACTGGCCTTTATCCATATCAAGAACGCTTTCCAGCCAGATTCAAACCGATTATCCGTTTATCAGTCCAAAAGGTGAGCATGCCTGGGCAACAAAATACGGCTCAAACTTCTGGATATATCCAAACTGGAGCATTGATCTGACGGATAAAAAAGATGAACTGATTAAAGCCGGCTACAGCATGTTTGTTAACATAGTAGAACCTTTGCCTGCTGGTATAATAATGAAAAAAAGAGAAGGCAAATGGAACTGGGGCATTGGACTGGCTTAGTGGGTTTGCAACTTATTTTTGCAAAGCAGCATAATCTATAAGTACTTTCAGACCTTCCCTGATATCATGCTTTGGTGAGTATGAAAGTTTTTGCCTGGCAAGTGTGATGTCTGCAAGGGAGTGTTTGATATCACCCTGTCTGGGTTCGGCGAATTTAATCTCAAACTTATTGCCGGTAATATCTTTTAAAATTTCAAGCAAATCAAGCAAGGAAGTCTGTTTGCCTGAACCGATATTAAATATTTCACCATGGCCGATGCCTGGTGTATGCATTGCAAGAAGATTGGCCTGCACCACATCATCTACAAAAACAAAATCCCTTGTCTGACTTCCGTCTCCGTAAACAGTTGGGGAAATGCCTTTTAATACGGCTTCAACAAACCTTGAGATTACTCCTGAGTATATTGAGTTGGGGTCCTGGCGAGGGCCATAAACGTTAAAATATCTCAGGCTGACTGTTTCTAAGCCATAAAGCCTGGAAAAAAGAGCAAGATATTGTTCCGAAGTAACCTTGGCAAGGCCGTATGGAGACTCGGGTTCCGGTTTCATATCTTCTTTTTTGGGAAGCAACGGATTATTACCGTAAGCAGCTGCGCTGCCGGCAAAGACTAGTCTCTTTACCCCTGCTTCACGGGCTGCTAAAAGAACATTTATGGTTCCGGTTATGTTTATATCGTGATTGTCTTTCGGGCGCTTTACGGAATCAAATACAGATACAAGGGCTGCTTCATGAAAAACATAATCGATTCCTGCCATAGCGGAAGTGATTGCTGGAATGTCTCTTATATCTGATTTAATAAACTCTATTTTATTTTTGAAAGGGAAAACGTTTTTTTCATGTCCTGATGAAAGATCATCGAAAATTCTAACCGATTCTCCTTCTATGACAAGCTTTTCTGCTATGTGAGAGCCGATAAAGCCACATCCTCCGATGATCAGATATTTCATCAGCCGTTTTCTCTCATATTTATGTACCTATCTATTCTCAAGATGTTTCTTAAGCTGATCTTCAAGTTTGGCGAAAAGGGTTTTTTTCTTTTCGGCCTGTTCTGCCTGAATGGATGCAACTCTTTGATCCAATCCTTTCCTTGAGTTTTTGAATTTTTCCAGTTCTTCATCCATGCTGCTTGTTTTGCTGTTTTTAGGAATTTCTTCTAAAGCAAGATGATTTTTTAAAAAAAGTCTTGTCCCAAAAGGGCCCTCGACTATTTCTATTACTCCCGTTTCATCAAGTTTTCTGCAAAGATAATTGCCCAGTTCGGGTGAAAAAGAGAGAAAATTACAGATATTTTCTATGGATGGCGGAACAGGGTTGCGGCGTTCAAGAATCCTGATAGCAGCAACCACAAGATGGGCATCCGAATAAAGATTAGTTTGTTCCATAGTTGTTAATCTGAAAGTGTATGAAGTTAAAAATTATATAAATATTATAAAAATTATTAAAACCTGTATCTTGACATATAAATGCCGGCAGAGTAACATTTTTTAATATTTTGTCAAGCACCGCCTTTTATCGGATTTTTGACAATGGAAGCGGAACAATGTGTTTTAGCAATTATAATATAAAGACATGTAATCAAGGAAGTTATATATGAAAGACAAACGGGGATTATATTATTATCCTTTTCCTCAAAACCAGAAGATCCGCATGTATATCCTTATGTCAAAAGGTGAAATTTGTTTCAGACTCTGGAATAATGATGATATAAAACTTTGGGAAGAGCATGGATGGGTTCCTTACAGCGCCATAAAGCAGGCAATTACGATCTATGATGGTTCTAAATTTAACCCTGATGAAGCTTATGATATTGAAATCGCAAAATCGCTAATTGCGGAAAATGAGGCTTTTAGAAAGTAAACCATGAAAATAGCCATTGCACAAATTAATCCCGTAATTGGTGACTTTGAATTTAATTTTAGCCTGATAAAGAGCTTTGCTGATAAAGCCATAAGACAAGACTGCGATCTGGTGGTTTTCCCGGAGCTCTCCATTACAGGTTATCCTCCCCGTGATCTTCTCGAAAAAAAAGATTTTATTGAAACAAATCTTTCATATCTTTTACGGCTTGTAGATGAAATCAGAGGCATAGGCGTAATCTGCGGGTTTGTGGATAAAAATACAGGTTATGAAGGGAATCCTCTATATAATTCTGCGGTTCTGTTTGAAAACGGAAAAATACTTCACAAGACAAATAAAAGACTGCTTCCTACATATGATGTATTTGATGAAAGCAGATATTTTGAAGCGGGAGCACAATGTGCTCCTTATAGCTATAAAGACAAAAAAATCGGTATTGCAATATGCGAGGATGCATGGAACGACAATAATAGTACTGATAAAAAAAATTATCATTTAAATCCGGTCGGTCTCATGATTAAAGACGGAGCTAACCTTATTATAAATATTTCAGCATCCCCGTTTCATATGGGTAAGCAACAATTCAGGCAAAACATGTTCGGGGCTATTGCACGCAAATATAAGGTTCCATTTGTTTTTGTAAATCAGATAGGTGGAAATGACAGCGTTCTTTTTGATGGAACAAGCGCTGTTTTTGACATAAACGGCGAAATTGCCGCTCTTGCCCGCGATTTTGAAGAAGATTTGATATTTTATGATACGGACAGGCAATCCGGCAGCATTTTGAAAGAGAACATGCATCCTGTATCCGAATGCAGCAATGAAGCTGTGTTAAAAGCTCTTATTATGGGAACGCGGGATTATGTAAATAAATGCGGTTTTTCCAAGGTAGTGTTAGGATTAAGCGGCGGGATAGATTCGGCACTTACGGCATTTATTGCAGCACACGCCATAGGTCCCGAGAATGTGTTTACAGTATTTATGCCGTCTGTCTATACATCAAAAGAAAATTATGAGGATACCAGAAAACTTGCGGAAAATATCGGAACTAAGTTTGAAATAATTCCAATCGACGGTGTTTTTGCCCAATTTTTAAAGATCGTCTCTCCTTCATTTAAAGAAAACGAGCCGGAAGTAACGGAGCAGAATATACAGGCAAGAATAAGAGGAACCATACTGATGGCATTGTCAAACAGAGAAAACCGCATTCTTCTTTCAACCGGAAACAAATCCGAGCTTGCCGTTGGTTATTGTACTCTGTACGGAGATATGAACGGAGGGCTTGCCGTAATATCAGATATTCCAAAAACAATTGTTTATGAAATTGCACACTTTATAAATCGCAATAAAGAGATTATTCCCGCAAATATAATAAAGAAAGCTCCTTCCGCCGAACTAAAGCCGGATCAAACCGACCAGGATGATCTGCCGCCTTATGACCTTCTTGATTCCATATTAAAGGGCTATATTGAGGAACTGAAAGGGGCAAAAGAGCTGATAGCCCAAGGTTTTGATGCTAAGACAGTTAAAGATATAATTTTACGGGTTGACAGAAATGAATACAAACGGCATCAGGCAGCTCCCGGGCTCAAGGTTACATCAAAGGCTTTTGGCTATGGCAGGAGATATCCGCTGGCTCAAAGGTATGCTCAAAGAGACATTTAAAGAATGTCCCTTTGATTTATTTTATCTTCAGCCCCTTTTTTATAAGAGCTTTTTCCATACCAGTCAATCTGCCGGCATATTCCTCTTATGATACTTACTTCTCCTGCCTTAAGCTTAAGCCTTGTGAAATAATGACGCAATTTATTCATCCAGTAGTCGGGGTTTTCATTATTTATATAATCGATTCTTATAAGAATATCTTTTACCTGCTCGTACATTCCGTCAAGCTCATGCCTTGATGCGAGTCTTGGAGAAAATTTTGTCTTATCTTCAAGCCCGGCAAGAAAAAGCTCGTAGCACACCAGCAAGACAGCCTGAGAAACATTAAAGGAAGAAAAATCTGAGGAAGGAATATTAATAAGTTCGTGGCAAAGGCGGATATCTTCGTTTAAAAGTCCTTTGTCTTCAGAGCCAAACAGGATGGCGATTTTGTTGTTTTGAGAAAGTTCTGCAAGCCTTTTTGCCATGTCCGAAGGAGATGAAACCAGCGCACGTTCTCCACCAAGTCGGGCAGTAGTTCCAACTACATAATTATATGAAGCAAGCGCTTCTTTAACATTTTCAAATATTGCGATGCCGTCAATTACATCGGAAGCAAAGTGAGTCGCAAGCTTACGGATTTTTTCAAGATCATAGTTTTCCGGCGAAATAACAACAAGATTTTTTATTCCCATATTCAGCATGGCCCTTGCAGCTGATCCAATATTTTCAGGAAACCTGGGCCGGACCATGACAATTGTAATATTATCAGAATTGACTCTTTGCACCATAAGCAAGACCTTTGCATAACATCTAATCGGATAGGCACACATACCACAATCTTATGAAGATGAGTTATTCAAAGCATTCTTAGCTTATTATTTCAAAGCTGTTGAAAAAATAACCTATTTCAAAAGCTGCCGTCTGGGGAGAATCTGACCCGTGTACAATATTTTTTTCGATATCAGTAGCAAAATCTGCACGAATTGTCCCGGGAGCAGCCTCTTTAAAATTTGTAGCCCCCATCAATTCCCTGTATTTTGGAATTACATTTTCGCCTTCAAGCACCATTGCGACAACCGGACCGGAAGACATGAAATCGGTTAAACTAGCAAAAAAAGGGCGTTCTTTATGAACGTCATAAAAGCCCTGAGCCTGAGCCTTGGTCATGTAAATCATTTTCATCGCTCTGATATTAATATTATTTTTTTCCAAACGCCGAATTACTTCGCCGATAAGACCACGTGAAACTCCATCCGGTTTTATAATAGACAATGTTCTTTCCATAATTTAAATAATCCTTTCAACTGTTGCGGTTTCATAATAAACCTTTATTGTTTGTGCTGACTTAGCAGAAGCAGGTATTTAAGTCAATAACGCCGGGAACTATGCAAAAGGCTAAAAACCTGTTTTTTAGCGCAAGACAATATACGGTAAAAAATTTATCGTAAAATTATTAGATACCTGATACATAATATGATATGGTACAAAAATTTAATAACCCTATTTACATTGTCTTGTTGTCTAACTATTTTGTTTCTTAAGGAAAAATAAATGATGTCTTGTATGCGGTTGCCCAGATACATTTGCCCTGCATGGTATTGTTCGGTCATCTCATTTTTTATAATATTTCTTTTTTTATCAGTCGGTTTTGCTGAGGACAACTCCTCCATAAACCTTGATTCTGCTGAAAAGATACATATTACTGCTGACAGTCTGGTTTCTGACAGCAATGCAAAATTTGCCGAGTTTATTGGAAATGTAGAGGCAATTCAGGGAGAATTTTTTATAAACTCTGACAGGTTGAAAATATTTTACAAAGGCGATGCAAAAGAAAAAACAGCATCCGGAACCGGTGAATCAATTGAAAAAATTATTGCTACCGGAAATGTACATATAAAATCAAAAGACATGTCTGCCGTTACACAACAGGCCCAATACAATACAGACACTATGATCATTACATTAACCGGCGAAGGTTCAAAGGTGTTTGATCAGAAAAATTTTGTAACAGGATCTAAAATAATCCTTTACCGCAAAGAAGGCGTCACTAAGGTTGAAGGAGATAAAACCAAAAGAGTAACCGCTGTTTTCTATCCGAAAGAAAAAACTGCAGCAGCAAAGGAAGGGGAAAAAGAAAAGGGACTAAAGGCTGAAAAGCCCGAAAATATTTCAGGTGCAACAAAAGAGATTACCCCGGAAAAGCAGGTGCTGCTCCCGGAAAATACAGGCAGCACAGAAAAAGAAACACTTGCGTCAAATGAAGCGCTCACAAAGCCAATGGTTCAGCCGGAAGCTATAGCGCTTATACCTGTTCCGCCCGCTCCCCCTGTTATTTCTCATATTACACCGAAAAATGATAATACGAAACCGGATCAAGCCGCTGAGAAATTTACACACGGAAGATTTAAAACGAGTATGGGCGTAACAATTTTTGAAGACAAAACTGTTAATGGTGCAACGGGTTTTCAGGAAACTCTTTCAAAAAATCTTACAGAAAACATAAAAAAGAATTGTCCGGATATACTCTTATTAAAAACCGGTGCCAATAATTACCCTTCGAGTTTTATAAATTATCCAAGACTTGCATCTGGAAATATAGATACATATAAACTCTGTGAGACCGGAAGGCTGCTGGGTCTGAATACGATCTTGACAGGCTCGATAACAGACATAAAAACAGACAGCAAATCTAGCGGCAGGTTATTCTGGAAAAAAACCGTACCGGAAATAAGCATGACAGTTCGCATAGAGCTTTTTGATACCGAGACAGCAACAAAACTTTTTGATAAAAGCTATACCTATAAAGCAGATTCTGATAAAGCCGGGCCTGAACTTGCAAAATCAGGTAAATTCGAGCCTGCTTTTTTGAAAGCGGCTTTAACATATTATACATCCTCAGCCGGAAGCTTGCTTTGCAACATCTTGAAGGAGAAAAAATGGAAGGGATTTATTTCCTCGGTTTCGGAAGACAAAGTCAACATATCTTCCGGAAGAAATATGGGATTTGTTTCGGGCATGGTGTTTGAAGTTTTTGGAAATAAAGTAGTCAACGGAGTCGAAAACCAGAAGTTCCTGGTGCCAGGTGCCAAAGCCGGAGAGATCAAAATAACCAATGTTTTAGATAACAGTTCTGAGGCTGTAAAAATATCGGGGAGTGCTTTAAAGGAAGGCTATGTTTTAAAGCCTAAATGAGGATAAGTTCGTAAGCTCATAAGTTGCAAAGCTGATAAGTTCACAAAACCTTAAGCCTTCCACGCATCATAAACTTTTTGCCTTGATCTGGCAGCAGTTTTAAGGATTCCGACATTCACATCAACATAATCATAAACTATAGCTTTGTTTTTCCCCGGTGCCGGCCTTAGTATCCTTCCAAGATATTGAAGCACTCTTCCGGCAAACCTTATGGGAGTTACTATAAACAGAGTCGACAGGTTTTTGCAATCGAAGCCTTCCCCGATAAGCTGTCCTGTGGCCACAAGCACTTTTATTTCCCCGTTATTAAGGCGATCAAGGATATCTTTCCTGTTTTTAGTCGGTACATCGCCTGTAAGTAAATCTGATGTTATTTTATACCTGTATTTTAATATCGACTGCAAGATTTCACAGTGCTTTTTCCTGTCTGTAAGTACAAGACAGCATTTCCCATCTCCATCTTTTGATTCTTTTGCAATGTCTGAAGCTATCAGATGATTCCTGCCATCGTTTGAGGTAAGCTCAGAGAGCATTTTGCTGTATTCATTAACAGGATCAAAAAACGGATTGAAATCTGTTTCTCTTACAATAACCTCGGCAGGCAGAAGATCACCCTTTTCAATAAGTGCTGTTTTATCGATTTCATGCCGGACATCTCCAAGATACCAGAATATTAGTTTTGAAAGATTATCTCTGCGCCAGGGTGTTGCAGATAATCCAAGCATATATTTTGAATCAAAGCCGGATACTGCCTCGCTAAATGTCCTGCTGGGAGTCCTGTGACATTCGTCAACCACAAGATGCCCTGTTCTTAAAGAAACCTCTTCAATACATTTATAAACTGACTGAACAAGGGCGACAGTAATTTTTTCTCCTATTTTCTTTTTTCCCGATCCTATTATTCCGATTTCTTCTTTTGGGATGCCAAAAAATGTTTCAATACGTTCGATCCATTGGTTAGCAAGCTCTTTTGAATGCACAATTATCAATGCAGGCTGCATTCGCTGCTTTATCATATAAAGAGCCATTACGGTTTTGCCGCTTCCTGTAGGAGAATTCAATGTTCCAAAATCTTTGGAAAGCATGACACTGACTGCCTGATCCTGGAAAGGCTTCAACACGCCATTGAATTTAAAATCAACCGGAGGAAGAAAACGTCTGTTATCCACAATTTCATGTTCAATTCCGTGGCGTTTACAAAGCAGTATCAGCTGGCGCATAAAACCTCTTGGAATGCAAAGGCCTCCTCCTTTTATCCTGTCAAAAAACTTCAAAACTCTTGGAGTTCCCTTGTTCCAGCGCCCCATTTTTTCATTTTCTATCCATTTGGGGTTGGATAATGTAAGTTTTTCCGTAACCAACTGATATATCTCGGTTGGAATTATAGAAAGCCTCAGGTTGTTTGATATAACTATTTTCAAGTTATCACCCTTTAAGCGAAGTTCTTTAGCACTTCTTTGAAAGCTAAGCTAAGTTTTGCTTCAGGATATTTTGACATATAGTTCTCAAGGTCTGCAATCTCATCAATATCCGTCCTGGATGCAAGCAGGCTGCAAGTGATACCAAGAGATTCGGCAATTGCAATAGTTGAGGAAAAAACATTTTCCGTGCTCCATGAAATATCTGCAAACAATTGAGGATAAAAAGCCGACAACCCGATAAGATAATATCCTCCGTCTTCCGAAGGGCCAAGAACAAGTTTGCAGGTTTTAAGAAGTTCAAATGTTTTAAGGATATCAACATGCGATATAGCAGGACAATCCGTTCCTGCTATGCATATCCGTTCATAATTTAAGGCAAACCCCTGTTCAAAAACACCATACATCTTCTGCCCCAGATTTCCTTCAGGCTGATCTTTAATAATAATGTCTTCGGATATTTCTTTAAAGTATGCTTTACTGCTTTCCTGTGTTTTACAGATAATGACATCATAATTATTCACAGAAATTAGGTTAATAATGATATGGCGAAGCATAAGATCGTAAAGAGATGAAGCAGCCTTCATGCCGATATTTTTCCCAAGCCTTGTTTTAACCTGCCCGCAAACAGGCTCTTTGGCAAAAAGAAGCAGAAGTTCTTTTTTCATCTTATATTCCTGTATAGCTTTGCAAGACTGTAAGGCGATACTCCCAACCAATAGAGCAACGGGATAAAAAACATCAGCGCAGCAGCAGTTATAATGCCATGTTTAAAACGTCTGTAGGATACATCAACAAACAATCCGGAATAGTATAATTTGCCTTCGGCAAAAACCTTTTTTGAAAACTCATAATCTTCCATTATGGGAATTTCAGGAAAGCCCGAAACGGATTCAAAAGTATTTTTTGTAACAAAGATTGCCTGATCGCCATACATATATTTTGCATATCGGGATCTGAGGCCGGAAATATAAGCAAAAAAACTGTCCAGTCTGCCAAGATTATCTTTGCTGCCACATCTTATTCTGAATCCGCCTGCCACAAATCCTGAATTAACAGCTTTGATGACTTCTGACTTCCATTCTCTTGGAAGAGATGTATCGGCATGCAGAAAAAGCAAAATATCACCCTTTGCCCTGCCAGCGCCATAATTCATCTGAGTTGCACGTCCGGCTTTGGCGAATTTCAGAAGCGTAATGTTTTTAAACCCTGCCGTTATTTCCGCAGTCCGGTCTTTACTGCCGCCATCTACCACAATTACTTCGGTATCTTCATCCATAACTAAAGTCAGGGATTCAAGTTGTCCGGCTATGATCTTTTCCTCATTGAATACAGGAATTATAATTGAGACCATTGGGCTATTCTAAAGCGCCTTGGCATGAAGAACCAGCGCCGGCCGTACATCCATAACAATGATTGTGCAGAGCTATAGGTCGCCTGCAAAGCTTTTTTATATCAAATCTGCTGATATGATCTGAATATTTTGAACTGATAGGCATATTTAGCATCTGATTAAAATCGCAGTCAAACAGACTTCCGTTCCATGCCACCGAAACCATTGTTCTGCACATAACATTTTCAAGAGCTTCCGGGTTAAATGCCTGTAATAATTCAAACATATATTCATCATAGTTTCCGGAAGCCAGAAGAAAATCAAGATACCTTCCTACCGGCATGTTGTTTATGCAAAACAGAGTATTAAAATCTATATCGTAATTGTTTTTTAAGCTTTGTTTGTAATTTTGCTCAAGACTTTTCTGACTTGCAGGCAGGTATGCGCCAAGAGGATTATGGACAAGATTAATGACAAGACCGCTTTCTGCTTTCCCATAACCGTTTTCATTCAGTATTTTTGCAGCCTGTATAAACTTTCTGAAAAATCCCTTGCCACGCTGCCGGTCGGCTCTGTTCTCATCACAATCCGGAAGCGAAGCAACTATCTCCACTTTGTTTTGAGTATAGATTTGAGTAAAATCTGAATATTGACTTTCGGCCAGAATGGCAAGATTTGATCTTACGATAAGACGTCGCCCCAGCTTTGCCGTTTGTTCTATAAATTTTTTTATACCCGGATTCATCTCAGGAGCACCACCGGTAATATCAACGACACTGATACTGCTGTTTTCCCTGATTACTTTCAGGCATAAATCCAGGATATCGGAGGACATAACTTCTTCTCTTTTATCGCCGGCTTCGACATGACAGTGCCTGCAAAAAAGATTACATCGTTTTCCCACATTTAACTGTAATACTTCTATTTCTGCAGCATATACAGGGCCTGCCAGCTTTTGAGTGAAATGAACGGGGCATCTGTTCAATGTTGCAAGTTGATTGGAAACAGCCATTTTACATACTCTTTTTTTTGATTATTTTTCGCATCTGTGTTGAATGAACAAGAGTTATGCCTGCCATCATTGAAGATCCGACATGCACGGCCTCCATCATCTCATCTTCGCTGATGCCAAGCGAGAGGCATTTATTAGTATAAGCATCTATACAGTAAGGACAATTCTGAGTCATTGCCACAGTGAGCGCTATAAGGGTTTTTTCCCGCTCGCTTAATTTGCCGGCTGAAGTCGAAACCTGGTAGTAATCAAAAAATTTATTGCCCTGATCGGAGGCATATTCAACAATATTGGAAAAATCCGCCAGATCTTCCGGTTCATAATAATTTGATGCCATATTATATTCCTTTGTAAATTTGATGGATAAATGCTGTTTCCATCCGGCTGGAAGGTTTTTACCACTTTTTTTACAGAAAATTATCCTATGTTTAAAAGATTTTTATCTGCAAGATTGCGACATCGGACATCCTCCGGTGAAAAAAGGAAAATCATAAAACACAGATATATTGTAACCGGAAGAGAGCTTTGCGTAAAGCCCCCTTTTGCCCGATTTCAGTGTCAGGCTCGAATTTAAATCCTCGAAATACTCTATGTATTCCTGCGTTTGAAATTTTCACATTTCTTGAACTTGAGCGAAATTGGACGTTCTTCAAAAGTCTCTGCGGGCTTTATATTTCTGGAAAATAATAAAAAGCTTATCATACGCTTTCTGTCCAAAAAACAGCCCTAAGATTAAACAAGGCGGTAGAATTTTAAAAATCAGTAAACCTTTGAGCCAGTTTCAAAAAGTCCCATTTTCACCCACCTTGACCAAACTGAAACGTTTTGAAAGTGGCTCCTTTTTATAATTTAACTGTCTTTACTCTTAAGCAAAGTTCATCAAGCTGAGCTTTACTGGTTTCAGATGGCGCATTAGTCAAAAGGCATGATGCCTTCTGTGTTTTTGGAAAAGCAATTACATCCCGTATGGATGATCCGCCGCAAAGTATCATGATCAGTCTGTCGAAACCAAAAGCAATTCCGCCATGAGGTGGAGCGCCGGAATCAAGAGCTGAAAGGAGAAAGCCGAATTTTTCATTGTATGATTCCGGTGTCATGCCAAGAGTTTCGAAAACGGTTTCCTGTAATTTTTTCTGGTGAATACGTATGCTGCCGCCACCGATTTCAGATCCGTTTAATACAAGATCATAGGCTCTTGAACGAACTGCAAGTGGGTTTTCCTTTAAAAGCTGGAAGTCTTCCTCAAGCGGGGAAGTGAAAGGGTGGTGCATTGCCTGATATCTTTTTTCTGTTTCATCATATTCTATCATAGGAAACTGAGTAACCCATAAAAAATTGAATATGTTATCATCAATAAGATTCAGCTTTTGGGCGATATGGTTTCTTAAATGTCCAAGTGCATCGTTTGTGATTTTAGGCTGATCCGCTACAAAGAAAATCAGGTCGCCGGTCTCAATTTCAATACGTTCTGCAAGGGCTTGTTTTTCATTTTCAGTAAAGAATTTTGCAATAGGAGACTGCCACCCGTCTTCTTTAACCTTTATCCAGGCAAGTCCTTTTGCTTTATAAACAGCTGCAAATGCAGTAAAATCATCAACCTCTTTTCTTGAAAAGCCAACGCATCCTTTAGCGTTTAACGCCTTAACGATACCGCCTTTTTCAACAACAGTTGAAAAAACCTTAAATCCTGATGTTTTTACTATATCCGAAACATCTTTAAGCTCCAGCCCAAACCGCAGGTCCGGCTTATCAAGTCCATAACGACCAATTGCTTCCGAGTACGGAATTTTTAAAAACGGAGTTTGAATATCTTTGTCTAGCACATCCTTGAAAAGATTTTTTATTAAACCCTCAGCAAGATTCATAACATCATCTTCGCCCACAAAACTCATTTCAATATCTATCTGGGTAAATTCAGGCTGACGATCGGCTCTTAAGTCCTCATCTCTGAAACAGCGCACAATCTGATAATACCTGTCAAAGCCGGAAATCATCAAAAGCTGTTTGAAAATCTGCGGAGACTGGGGAAGCGCATAAAACATTCCCGGATTTATGCGGCTTGGGACAAGATAGTCGCGGGCGCCTTCAGGAGTACTTTTAGTTAAAACCGGAGTTTCAATATCTATAAACCCAAGACCGTTTAAATATTTTCTTACAGATGCAGCAGATTTATGGCGAAGAATAAGGTTTTTTTGAATATTCGGACGTCTTAAATCAATATGCCTGTTTTTAAGGCGCACATTTTCGGAAACATCCACAGAGTCTTCTATCAGAAAAGGAGGGGTGCATGCTTCATTTAAAATTTTAAGCTCAGATACAAAAACTTCAATCTCACCGGTCTTCAAATTCGGATTCGTCATTCCTTCGGGGCGTTTTTCAACCTTTCCCCGGATTCCTATTACATATTCACTTCTTATTTCATGAGCTTTGCTGTGTGAATTGCTTTCATGATCCGGATTGAAAACAACCTGGGTTAACCCTTCCCTGTCGCGCAAATCAATAAAGATTACTCCTCCGTGATCTCTTCTGCGCTGTACCCATCCCATAAGAACTACTTCCCTGCCTATATCTGCTATGTTAAGCTCGCAGCAGTTATGGGTTCTTCTCATTTTCCCAAGTATATCTGTCAACTGTTTTAATCCTTTCAAAATATTTATATATTTTGCGGTTTATAGAATTACCGTAACAAGCATTCTAAAACTGGCCCATAAAATAGCGATGTTCGTTGTACTCTATTTACTTTGAAAAGGTTATAATACCTTTTCATTTGCCACAAATATTGATTTAAGCTTTTCCACTAGACCATCTATAGGCACGGAAACCTGCTCTTTTGTGGCCATATTTCTTAAAACAGCAGATCCTTCATTTAGTTCATTATCTCCTATAATAAGAACATGACCGGCTGCAAGCCTGTCCGCTTTTTTCATTTGTCCTTTTAAACCTTTATCCGAAAAATCGGTTTCTGTTTTTATTCCCAAAAGGCTAAGAGCGCACGACCATTTCAGTGCATTTGTTTTAGCTTTATCTCCAAGAGCGGCAATAAAGATATCGGGTTTGCAGGAAACATCTGCATTATCTGAAGAAATAATTTCTGCAAGCCTGTCGAATCCTATCGCAAAACCAATTGCAGGCTGAGACGGTCCTCCCAGAGACTCTATAAGCTTGTCATAACGTCCGCCACCGGCCACAGCACTTTGGGCTCCAAGTGAACCCGTATGCACTTCAAATGTTGTTCTTGTATAATAATCGAGACCTCTTACAAGCTGTTTGTCGATTTCAAATTGAATATCCAAATCATTTAATGAATTTTTTACTTCTTCAAAATGCTCACGACATTCATCACAAAGATGTTCTATAATTGATGGGGCATCCTTCATTGCCTCACGACAGGCAAGCACCTTGCAGTCAATAACTCTTAAAGGATTTTTATCTTTTCTTCTTTCACAGTCCGAACAAAGCATTGATGTAATATTTGACATGAACTTTTGAAGCGATTTCTTAAAGCCGGGACGGCATACCGGGCACCCCAGCGAATTTAAATGCACACTAACATCAGTAACGGACAATCTTTTAAAAAGTTCAACTAACATAAATATAAGTTGAGCATCTGCAAGGGGTGAATCAACCCCCAGAATTTCAGCATTGATCTGGTAGAATTGTCTGTAACGGCCCTTTTGCGGTCTTTCTCTCCTGAACATCGGGCCTATCGTATAAAATTTCTGCACCGGATCAACCGCATAGAGTCTGTGCTGAATATATGCCCTTACAACAGATGCCGTAGCTTCAGGGCGTAAAGTAATTAATTCGTCTTTTTTGTTAAGAAAAGTAAACATCTCCTTCTCAACAATATCGGTATCCTGTCCAATACTTCTTGAAAAAAGTTCGGTATGCTCGATAATAGGAAGACGAATCTCACAAAAGCCAAAATTTTCAAAAAGGGATATCGCGGTCTTTTCTATTTTTTTCCAAAGGCCTACCTCTTCCGGAAGAATATCTTTAAACCCTCTTATTAATTGAATCATTTCCTTTTAACTTAAGCTCCGTTTATTACAGCTATATTTGAAAAATAAGATTGATAAACTTATGAGCCACTTTCAAAACGTTTCAGTTTGGTCAAGGTCAAGGCGGGAGAAAATTTTAACCGCTGGAATACATGGAGTATTTCGAGGATTAATATTTTCATCCAACGCAGAGATCGGCCAAAATGGGACGTTTTGAAACTGGCTCTTATAATAACTTAGAATGCCGGTAAAGCAATTCTTTCTATCCCAAAATCCGGTATTTAGTCAATAACTAAGTCCTTGTTATAATATTTTGACTATAAGATTAACATAACTTATATTACCTTACCATATAAAATAAAGTTCAAAAAAATTAACAGACCTGAAAGGATGCAAATATAATTTGAAACGTGAAAACTCAAACAGACTTTTTGAAACGGCAAAAAAAATAATTCCCGGTGGTGTTAACAGTCCGGTTCGTGCGTGCAAATCCGTTGACTCGGAACCGGTATTTATCAATCGGGCCGAGGGATGCAGGATTTTTGATGAGGATGGGAACGAATATATAGATTATATAGGTTCTTGGGGGCCTATGATTCTTGGCCACAGGCATCCTGCTGTTGTTGAAGCTATAAATTCGGCTCTAAAAAACGGAACCAGTTTCGGAGCGCCTACCGGTCTTGAAATTAAACTTGCAGAAATGATTATAGAAGCTGTGCCTTCTATTGAAATGGTCCGTATGGTAAATTCAGGAACGGAAGCCACCATGAGCGCAATTCGCCTTGCAAGGGGTTTTACCGGAAGAGATATGATCATCAAGTTCGACGGCTGTTACCACGGACATTCCGATGCCCTGCTCGTTGAAGCCGGATCGGGTGTTGCCACTCTTGGGATTCCGGGAAGTCCCGGAGTACCGAAGTCTTTTGTTTCAGGGACATTGTCACTTCCTTTCAATAATATTAAAAGCGTTGAAGAAGCAATGGAAAAACACGGCTCAAAAATTGCCTGTATAATAGTAGAACCTGTTGCCGGCAATATGGGGCTTGTGCTGCCTGGCGATGGATTTTTACAGGCTTTGCGGAGCCTTACTGAAAAATATAGCGCTCTTCTCATATTTGATGAAGTAATGACCGGCTTTCGTGTTGCTTACGGCGGAGCACAATCTGTGTATGGGATCGTGCCTGATTTGACATGTCTGGGAAAAATTATCGGAGGAGGTCTTCCTGTTGGGGCATATGGCGGAAAGCTTGAGATTATGGAACATATTGCTCCTCAAGGGCCGGTCTATCAGGCCGGCACGTTGTCGGGCAATCCTCTTGCTATGGCTGCCGGAATAGCAACTTTAACCGAGCTTAAAAAACCTGGCTTTTATGATTCTTTAAACAGCATATCTGAAAAGCTTGCCAAAGGTCTTTTTGATGCTGCAAAAAAGGCAGGTATAAATGTGTCAGTAGCAAGATCCGGTTCTATGCTTGGCATGTTTTTTACGGGAAAAAAGGTTGTTGATATTGAGAGCGCAAAAAAAAGTGATCTTAAGATGTTTGCGGCTTATTACAGAAATATGCTTAATAACGGAATTTATCTTGCCCCTTCTCAGTTTGAGGCCCTGTTTGTTTCCTCTGCTCACAGTGCAGAAGATATAGATCAGACCGTTTATGCGGCAGGCAAGGTAATGTCGGAATTGAATTGAAAATAATAAAAGTTAAGCCAAGAGAAACTGTGTAAGTATGCTTTAAACTTAACTTCTTGAAGTGCCATAAATACTAAAAGGATTGTCGGCCATGGGAAATAACATAAAAACTGTTGTGTTGCTTGCCGTATTGACAGCATTTATTGTCTGGGTTGGTCAGATCTTGGGCGGCACCACTGGGATGGTTATCGCACTTATTCTTGCAGCAGCAATGAATTTTTTCAGCTACTGGTTTTCAGATAAAATTGTATTAAGGATGTATAAAGCAAAAGAGGTTTCTTCAAACGAAGTGCCGCTTGTATATGAAATAGTAAAAAAACTTACGGTTCGTGCCGGGCTGCCGATGCCAAAGGTTTTTTTAATACCTGAAGAGTCGCCAAATGCTTTTGCCACAGGAAGAGATCCTGAACACGCCGTTGTTGCTGTGACAGTAGGTCTTGTTCATCTAATGAATAAAGAAGAGCTTGAAGGTGTTATTGCTCATGAACTTGCACACATAAAAAACCGCGATATCCTGATAAGCTCTATTGCTGCAACACTTGCAGGCGCTGTTATGATGCTTGCCAATATGGCGCGGTTTGCAGCTTTTTTCGGTGGCCGAAGAAGTGATGACAGTAACAACGGAGGCGGTATTATCGGGCTGATACTTATGTCGGTTATAGCTCCTGTTGCAGCCATGATTATACAGATGGCCATATCGCGATCCAGAGAATTTTTAGCAGATTCCACAGGGGCAGGTTTTGCCGGTAATTCAAAAGGACTTTCGGAAGCTCTTGCAAAACTTGGGTCATATTCAAAAAATCTTCCCATGACTGCAAATCCCTCAACGGCTCATATGTTTATTGTAAATCCGCTGTCCGGAAAAAGCCTCATTTATCTTTTTTCAACTCACCCCCCACTTGAAGAAAGAATTCAACGCCTTGGCGGAATCAGCCCCCAAAAAACCAGCAACGGTTCAATGCCTGATAAGGGAGAAGAAGAAGCTAAAGCTTTCTGGAAAAATCTTTCTTAGGTTAAATAAACATGTGGCTTATTCTGATGATTTCTTTATAATGGAAATACAACCTTAAAAAATATTTTGGAGTGCTCAATTATTATCTTGACAGTAAATTTATGATGCTTTAGAGATTCAAAAAAATATAGTTGTGATTATTAATAGTTTCAGTTAGTTTATACAAAGGTGAGTTTTTAAATTACCGGGTGCAATTTTTTTGCAAATGTAGCTATTCTGATAGTCTGGAGTTTATGGAATGCAGCAATATACATGCTTAATAATAAGAAGTAATGAATCGGGGAAACGTGTTACAATTCCGTCTGCTGCTTCTTTGCCCTCATGTGACAAGCAATCCGAAACAAACGATACGGATGAACCTCCGTTATTGATTCCATCTTCTGATATCTCTATCAGGCTAAAGCCGTTTTTAAAAACCCATTTATCCTCTGTCGATAAGACTAAGTACCTGCCGATATTTTTTCCTTCACAAAAGCATTTGTCCTATGAAAGAAATATTTTGATGTTTTCACCACCTATTTAAAGAAAGATATTTTTTGGTTTAACCGGCCATTTTTAAAGATAGAATCTTATTTAAGACATTTTAAGCACAAATATAAAAATCAACGTTAAAAAAAATTACAAAAAAAAGGAGTAAACAAAATGCAAAAAAACGCGCGTTCTATAAGACGTGGCGGAATTCCCAGAAAAGCCATGAAAATTCCTGACTATTCGGCAATTCAATCAGAAAACAATCTAACCGAGCACAATGAACTTGATGAACCTCCGTCGCTGTCTCTTGCTTCAGATGGTTTTCTAAATCACGTTCAATCAGGAGAATTGCTTCCCGTTCGTCCGGTTAAACGCCCTCCCTCACGCATTTTAAGAAAACAGTTTATTTTTCGTGCAACCCCTGCCGAATGGAACGACTGGCAGTGGCAACTTAGAAATCGCATCCAGAATTATGATACTCTTTCAACAATCTTAACGCTTTCTGAAGAAGAGACAGATGCCGTTAAAACAAACGGTGATAATTTGCCTCTTTCCATTACTCCTTATTATGCAAGTCTTCTTGATAAGAACAATCCCATGCACCCGCTGCGACGTGCCGTTGTTCCTGTCAGAGCTGAACTTTGCAGGTCTTTCGGAGAAGCCGAAGACCCTCTTGGAGAAGATGCCGACAGTCCTGTTCCGGGTCTTGTGCATCGTTATCCTGACCGTGTATTGTTTTTAGTAACCGATTTTTGTTCTACCAACTGCCGCTACTGTACAAGATCAAGAATGGTAGGCCGGTCGTCGGCATCTCATGGCGGTGTGGCAAACTGGGAAAAGGCGCTTGCTTATATTGAAGCGAACACAGGCATAAGAGATGTGTTGATTTCCGGCGGTGATCCGCTTACCCTTGGCGATGATGCTCTGGAATGGCTTCTTTCACGTCTTTGCCGTATTTCGCATCTTGATATTGTTCGCATTGGAACAAAGGTACCTGTGGTTCTGCCTCAGCGTATCACTTCCAAATTAGTCAGAATGCTGAAGCGATATCACCCCTTGTGGATAAATATCCATTTCATGCACCCTGAGGAGGTTACGCCTGAAACCAGTACTGCCTGCACAAGGCTTGCCGATGCCGGAATACCTCTTGGAAGCCAGACTGTTCTTCTTAAAGGTATTAATGATGATGTGGATACAATGAAAGAACTTTACCACAGGCTTCTAAAAATCAGGGTGCGCCCCTATTATCTGTATCAGTGCGATCCTATTCTCGGCTCCGCGCACTTCAGGACGTCTGTTGAAAAAGGACTTGAAATCATAAAAGGCCTCAGAGGACACACATCCGGTCTGGCCGTACCTAATTTTGTTATTGACGCTCCCGGCGGCGGTGGTAAAATCCCCCTTCTGCCCGAATATGTTTTAGGGCGCTACGGAGACGAAATTCTTCTGAAAAATTATGAAGATCTTATCTTCCGGTATCCTGACTCATCACTAAAAAGACGTTTTTAAAAAGAAGAGGATTAATGGTTGTCGGAATTACATACGATCTGCGCAATGAATATATTGCCATGGGTTTCAGCGAGGAAGAAGCTGCCGAGTTCGACAGCGAAGAAACCATAGATGCCATCGAAAAAGCCCTATCCGATCTTGGTTATAAAACAGAAAGGATAGGGCATATTAAAAATCTTGTTAAATATCTTTGTGAAGGCAGACGGTGGGATATTGTATTTAATATTGCCGAAGGCTGTTTTGGAGCAGGAAGAGAAGCACAGATTCCGGCAATTCTGGACGCCTATAAAATTGCTTACACATTTTCCGATCCCTTAGTCTTAAGCCTTACCCTTAACAAGGCTGTTACAAAACTTATTGTACAAAATCTGGGAATAGCGACTCCTGCTTTTGCCCTTGTGGAAAAATTATCGGATATCGACTCCATTTCTCTTCCTTTTCCCCTGTTTGTCAAACCTGTTGCGGAAGGAACCGGCAAAGGAATAAGCGCTGCTTCAAAAACAACTAATAAAGAGGATCTATATAAAGTATGTCTTGATCTTCTTGAAAGGTTTAAACAACCGGCTTTGGTTGAAACGCACCTTCCGGGACGCGAATTTACCGTTGGAATTATCGGCACGGGGGAAAAAGCCAGAGTTGCCGGAGTTATAGAAGTTCTTCTTAATGAGCAAGCTGAAGGAGATTCCTATTCCTATATCAACAAGAAAAAATATGAAGAGCTTGTTTCTTATCGTCTGGCAGATGATAAAATGGCCCGTGATGCGGCAAAAGTAGCTCTTGACGCCTGGATAGGGCTCAAATGCCTTGATGCCGGAAGAATAGATATAAGATCGGATGTAAACGGGCGCCCCAATTTCATAGAGGTTAACCCTCTTGCGGGACTGCATCCCATACATTCCGATCTTCCGATCCTGTGCAGATTGTCCGGTATCAGTTATAAAGAACTTATTGATGAAATAATGAAATCCGCGTTAAGCAGGTATCCAGCTTTAATACAGTCAAATCAGGATAATATCTTATGAAAAAAACAGTCGGCATCTTACATGCCGACATTTCGGATAAAGCGGATGAAGATGAAAAGGATGCTCTCATACAGCTGGAAGCTGTTTCAAAAGCGCTGACACAGCTTGGCTTTGATCCTGTTTCCGTCAAATTTGATTTGAATCTGGAAGCTGTCGGCATCCGCCTTCAAAAGCTTAACCCCGCCTTTGTATTCAATCTTGTAGAATCCGTAAATGGCTGTGGGAGCCTGATACATCTTGCTCCTTCATTTCTTGATTATCTTAAGATTGTCTACACAGGATCTAAAACACAAGCCATGTTTTTAACTTCAAACAAGCTTTTAGGCAAAGATTATCTTGCAGCAAATGACATAAATACTTCCAAAGCCTATTGCCTTTCTACTTTAAAAAAAGAAACCTCTGTTAACGGTCGGTTTATAATAAAGTCCGTCTGGGAACATGCATCAATAGGAATGAGCCAGGATTCGGTTGTTTATGTAAAAAGTGCTTCCGAACTAATTGCAAAGCTTGAAAGATTCAAAAGCAGTATGAGCGGGGATTTTTTTTGCGAAGAATATATAGACGGGCGTGAATTTAATATTGCATTACTTTCCGGCCCGGAGGGGGTTGAAGTACTTCCGCCTGCAGAAATTCTTTTTACTGACTATCCTTCCGACAAACTTAAAATAGTTGATTACAGCGCAAAATGGAAGACTGATTCATTTGAATATCTTAATACAAACAGAACTTTTAATTTTACATCTGATGACAGTTATTTAATTGAATCTCTTAAAATAATTTCTAAAGAGTGCTGGGACTTATTTGGCCTTAAAGGATATGCCAGGGTTGATTTCAGAATCGACGAATCCGGAAGACCATGGGTTCTTGAAATAAACGCAAATCCCTGCATCTCACCTGACAGCGGATTTGCTGCCGCATCTAAAATGATCGGACTCGCTTTTCCTGAGATTATCAAAAGAATAATTGAAGATATTTGATTATTTAGTTACATGGAGACCATGATTTGGCAAGCACAGGAAAAAAAATTGACTCCATTAATAATTTAACTTTTCGCGAAATCCCCTTAGAAGATGACCCCGAAAAAATTGGGGCAATAGTCAGAAAAACGGAGTTTTTCTCGGAAAGTGAGATTGAAATTGCAATAGAGCTTGTAAAGGAAAGACTTTTAAAAGATATTCAAAGCGGATATTATTTTTTATTTGCAGAAAGCAGTGAAAAGCTTATAGGTTATACCTGCTTTGGCCCCATTCCAGGCACCCAGTCAAGTTATGACCTTTACTGGATCGTTATCGATAACAGCTTTCAGGGGCATGGAATAGGCAAGCTTCTTAACACAATGACCGAAGATATAATCAGAGAAATGGGCGGGTCAAGGATTTATGCCGAAACATCCTCAAGGCCCCAATATGAACCAACCCGTGCTTTTTATCGTAACGCCGGATATAACGAGGCTGCATATCTGGAGGATTTTTACGCTCCTTCCGATGGAAAAATGATTTTTGTTAAAAGGATTATTTAAATTGCTTGATTTAAACAAAAACAGAATTCCCGAAAATATAAAAAAAATACATTTAATCGCTGTGTGCGGAACCGGAATGGGAGCACTTGCCTGCATGCTTAAGGACATGGGCTATGAGGTAACCGGATCTGACGAGAAGATATATCCTCCTATGAGCGATTTTCTTGCAGCAAAAGGCATTGCTCTTATGCAAGGTTTCAGTGCCGATAATCTTTCTTGCTGCCCTGACCTTGTTGTTGTGGGAAATGCGGTAAGAAGAGATAATCCCGAAGCAGTAAAGATGGCCGAACTGGGTTCTTGTTTCTGTTCCATGCCCCAGGCTCTGAACCGGTTTGCAGCAGATGACAAAAGCAGTCTTATTGTTACCGGAACTCATGGAAAAACAACAACAACTTCCATACTGGCATGGATACTTTACAAAGCCGGTCTTGATCCATCCTTTATGATAGGAGGCATCACAAAAAACTTTAACAGCAATTACAGGATCGGGAAAGGAAAGTATTTTGTTGTCGAAGGTGATGAATATGATACCGCTTTTTTCGATAAAGGGCCGAAGTTTCTTCATTTTGATCCGTTAATAGCAATTCTTACAAGCATTGAATTCGACCATGCGGATATATTCAGAGATCTTGACCATGTGAAAGAAACATTTTCCAGGATGATAGAAAAAATATCTCCCAAGAGCAGTCTTATAGTATTTGACGGGGATACAAATATCAAATCTCTTATCAGCAAAAGCAGTTGTAAAATAGAAAAGTATGGAAAAAACAGCGGCTCCGAATGGAAGCTTGGTTCTTTTCGGGTTGAACCGCCCTGGACGTTTTTTGAAGTGATGAAAAAGGGAAAGGCTTTTGGTTCATTTAAAACAAAACAAGTAGGCGAGCATAATTTACTGAATGCCCTTTCGGTTGTTGCTGCTGCAGATAATCTCAAGGTTCCGGTTGATACAATACATGAGGCACTTGAAACATTTGAGGGAGTAAAAAGAAGGCAGGAAATACGCGGCGAAAGAAAAGGCATTACCGTAATGGATGATTTTGCTCATCATCCCACCGCTGTGAAAGAAACAATAAAAGCTGTAAGGCCCTTTTACCCTGATGGGCGGATAATCGCAGTTTTTGAGCCAAGAACAAATTCAAGTATGCGAAATATTTTTCAGGATGTATATCCCCTCTCATTTGACAAGGCTGATATCATTTGCATAAGCAAGCCGCCTCTTCTTGAAAAAATACCTCCCGATGAAAGATTTTCTTCTGAAAAACTGGTAGAGGATCTTAAGGTAATGGAAAAAGACGCTTATTTTTTCAGCAACACACAATCCATAATTGAGTTTCTTGTCAAAGCAGCCAAATCAGGTGATCTTATCCTTATAATGTCAAACGGAGGTTTTGAGAATATTCACGAAAGGCTTCTTGCCGCTTTAGGAGCTGGCTGCGGTATAGTATCGTAATAAACCGTTGCTTGATTGTCTTATCGTTTGTCTTTCTTCAGTTTATATTTAATGTCCTGCTTGACTAATGTCTCGAGAGAGGCATCAAGATAGGCTTTTTGACAATCCACCGTATCTATATTCCCATCCCGCAAAAACTTCATATACCTGCATCCTCCGAAACAAAGAGGCAGATACTCACACCCGGTGCAGTTCTCATTTTTCCAGATACCAAGATTATAAACTGAGACATAATCTCTTGCTCCCGTCAGAAGATCTCCTACCTCATAGCCCTTCTTGCCGATAAAGCCCGGACATTTGTATATAACGCCGTTGAAATTAACCACATAGGAGTCGGCAGACTCTACCATGCAGGTCATAGGCATCAGTTTTTGTGTATTGTATCCTCTTTTCAAAATCTCTTCCCGCAAGTACGCGGCAATGCCCGACAGCCAAGGCTCATTGATGGATGCGCAGCCGCCCATAGAGTCGGGAGGAGCAAATTCACCTTCAGGCTGTTTTGTCACGGGGTCGAACTTCACTGTGGCAATCTTATCCGTAGTGAGCCCTTCTGTTGTGAGATAATTGAGGAGCAATGGGAATTTTTCATAGTTGTTCCTTGTATAATTTCCTCCTATGCCTATTTTTGCAATATCACAGGTTTCCTTGATGTTTTTGATGAGGGTATCAAAGCTGCCGGCGCCCGATTTAAAAGGACGGGATTGATTATGTGTCTCGGCCGGGCCGTCCAAACATATCTTCACCCCTTGAAGCCCGAACGCAATCAGCTCCTCTGCTGTCTTTTTTGTAAAAAGAGAACCGTTGGAAACAAGAGTAAAACCGTATGAGGCGCCCCTGCTTTCGGTGAATGCTTTAAGGGAACGGGAAATATATTTAATGAGTCCTATGCTCAAAAGAGGCTCTCCTCCGTAAAAATCTATGAGGAGAGATTTTTTATGGAGTGGAAAATTATTTTTGATGAAATCTACGAGCTGATCCGCAGTTTCGTCCGACATGTAAAGTTTCCCCTTCATGCCCCCTTCGTAACAGTATGTGCAGGCGAAGTTGCAGTCCAGATTGAGAACAACCATGATATTCAACCCGGTTTTTTTTGCATTAATTTCATCAAAAAAACCAAGCGCCGCAAGTTTTTCCTCATCGCTATCATGAACTATCATGCCGAGTTTTGATAGCAGGGCCTCATCGGAAGAGGATAGCGCCTCGTTATTTTCTATTGCATGATAGGTCTTTTTTTTAAGAAGTATCTTTGACATCTTCAGTGTGGAAAAAAGAAGAAGATGATCGGGGCTTTCTTCGTAAGGATATGCCTTAAGATAGTTGGAAAGCTGCATAATATTTACATATGGTTTTAAAAAAGGGGAGTCGTGCTCCCCTTCCGGTTCAGATTATTCATCTATAAGGAGTTAGTGGACCCCAGCAACACATACCATAGGCGTCTGCCATATCATTTGTATCAATGCCTTCATCAAGTACTGTGATTTCTTCTTTACTTTCTTTTTTTTCTTCTACCATACCGTGCCCCCCTCCTTTTTTGGTTGCTGTTTAAGTTACTTGTTAGTCTTTTTCTATTTGTAACCTTTACTAACACAGCGAGCAAAAAACATACCATGCATTCCGAAAATGAGCAGTTATGGTTTAATGATTTAATGATGTATTATACAATATACTGAATTGATAATAAATATAAAATATTCAATTATTAGTTTTATTAGGTATACAGTAACACTTATCAATTAAAATAATTGCGATACATCACATAACGTCAAAAATATACCATTTTTTGTCAATCTTTTGACAAATTTTGTATAAATCGACTATCCCTGTTCAAACTGTTTTAAAAAAATACATACCTTAGTTTGCCAAAATCCGGGCGTCGAAGTTGGAGGCTACATTGGTAATGATGTTTAATAGTGAAAAACAGATACACAACAATATTAAAAAGAGAACCGTAATCCGGCCTCAACCCATCTTTCAGGGTTTTGAATATCGCCAAAGACATATTGGGAACCGTTAAAGATATTGTGGGCCGTAAGAAATACATCCGTGGCAATATTTTCATTGGAATAAATATTCTTTTTGAGGTTAAAGTCCCAGATGAAATCATCGTAACTTGCTCCTGATGCTGAAGCAAGGTCCCACCATACATAGTGGCCGTATATCTGAGCACGGAAGGATTTTCTGTCGTCGTATTTTAACCCGATATTCCAGGTGTAAATTCCTGTAGCTCCTTCCTCGGTGGCAGGATTTATATCAACATATGCAAACCCTGTCCTAAGTGACAGATTGTACATGGAAATTGTTTCGGTTTCAAGCTCAATCCCTTGCCTCCTGCTTGTTCCGGTATTGATTATAAGATCATTAAAGGCGGGAGCTCCTCCTGCGGATGCCTCCTTTTTCAGGATATCTTTTATTTCATGGTGGAACACTGTGGCCTTGGCCCAGAGGTACCTTAAAGCGGTTGATTCTACCCCTGCCTGGTATGACCAGACTTTTTCAGGCTTAAGGGACGAATTCGGATCAAGGAACAATCCTCCCCCTGAGGTCCAGGAGAGAGGGGGAATGGTAAAGCCCCTTGCCACGGAAGCCCTTGCAATTGAATCCTCACCAAGCTGGTACGCGATTCCCAAAGAAGGGCTGGTAAAGGAGCCGGTAATGCTGTTATGATCGTAACGGATGCCGGGTGTAATCGACAATCGGTCTATTACTATTGTGTCATTGGCATATACCGCCCATTGGTCAATGTCGGGGTATGTAGACAATGTTGCCGGAGCGCCCACCGATTGGAGATATGTCCCGGAGGTAAACGTCTGATCAAGCTTTACGTTGTCGGCATCTACGCCGAATATCACGGTATGCTCTCCGTGAGCCCATACGAGTTTACCGCTTCCTCCCGTAGTTTTCTCATCATAAAGGCTATCTGAAAATAATTCCCCGGATGTTCCACGGATTCCCAGTCCTAATGCGTTATTCATTATATCGATTCTTTGCTTGAAGTGATGGAAGGATATATTTAAGTTAAGTTCACTTGCGAGAGAAGCATCAAGGGAGGCAGTTGCAAAAAAGGTGCGGCTTGTCCCGCTCGACCTTAAATCACCACTCGAAAAATTGCCGAGCCCGGTTTTCGGATCGCTGTAACCCATGCTCAGGCCTAGGGCCATATCTTCTGAAATGGGGATGTGGAACTTTGAATAAAGGCTATGATTGTTAAAATCTCTTGAAGATATCTGACCTTCGGAATATTGTCTGCCGGCATATAGATAATACCCCACAGTCTTTTCTTTTCCCAAGATCTCAGCTCTGTAATCCTGCGTATTTTTCTCACCATAAGAGACGCTTAAAGAACCGGCAGGTTTTGAATCGGTTCCAGCCGTTTTAGTGATGATGTTGACAACACCGCCCAGAGCTGAACCCCATACCGATGATGCCGGCCCTTTTATGACCTCTATGCGATCGATGATACCTACTGGGATTGAATTGGTTTCAGGGGCCCCGCTACTCAGGAAATTCCAGGCCACCCCATCCATTTGGACAAGAACATGTTTCGTCTCAGAACCCTGAATTTTAATCATGGAAGCAGAGCCGAAACTTCCTGTACCCTGGCTGAAAACTACAAAAAGGCCGGGTATCCTGTTAAGGACCTCTGCTACCGAATGGGCATTCATCTCCTCTATTTCTTTTGAAGTGACAACAGTTATATTTTCTGCAACCTGAGAGATGGGTTTAGGATGTCTGGTGGCCGAGACAACAAGATCCTTTTCCTTGTAAAACATGCGGAGAACTTCCATTTCTTCTTGAGACTGGGCGGCAAAAGCCCAGCACAAGGAGGTCGTTGCCAGGACAAAACAAAGCAAGAGGATGCATTGTCTATGTTTATAAAAATGACTATTTGAGAAATTCATTTCTTTTTTTCTAAAATAAATTGTGATAATAAAATAACTATACTTTCATAATATATTTTATTCATATTTTATTCAATCAATTAATTCAGTTTTTTTAAAAAAATAAGGGTCCATTTGTACTGATTCCAGGCTGCCATATGAGAATATCGTGATAAAATATCTTTATATATTTACAATTTTAATTTTTTTATTTTTCTGTTCTGGTTTAGCCTGGGCCAGACAGGAGGTCGTGATCGTTCAAAGCAGCAGAGTGCAGCCATACGAAGATGCAATCCAGGGTTTCAAAAGTGTATGTGATGCCCAGATTAAAAGGCTTATTATCTCAGAATTGCAAGGTGCAGATGTTGTTAGGGAGATTGATAAGATCAGTCCTGATATCGTTCTTGCAATAGGGATTGACGCCCTCTCGAAGGTTAAAAGAATTAAAAACATCCCCGTTATCTATGTCATGGTTTTAAATCCCTGGTCCATACTCTCAGGAGAAACAAACATCGGTGGCGTAAACATGAATATACCACAGGAAGAACAGTTGGTTGTTCTTTTATCTGTAATGCCGGAAATAAAAGCTATAGGCCTTTTATATAACAAGAATAAAACAGGCCATCTTGCAAAAGAGATAAAAAATGCCGCCGGAAAATTTAGTGTTAAACTGGTAACTAAAGAGGTTTATAATTCAAAGGATGTTCCTCAATTATTAACGGATATGAAAGGAAAGATAGATGTTTTCTGGATGCTACCGGATTTGACGGTAATTACTCCTGAAACAGTTGAGTTTATGCTTCTATTTTCCCTCGAAAACAAAATACCCATTCTTGCATTTTCAGAGAAATATGTGGAAATGGGAGCACTAATGTCGATAAGCGTAGATGCTTTTGACATGGGTTCTCAGGCTGGAGAAATAGCTAATAAGATACTCACAGGAAGTAATGCTATGAATACAGAGCAGGTAGATGCAAGAAAGACAATTATATCGATTAATCTTAAAGCAGCAAAGAAATTAGGAATCACTATTAAGGAAAATATTCTCAGGAAAGCAAGGATTATTAACTAAAAGGAAAAAATGAGGCTAAATTTACTAAAAACTTTGAATGAAAATTTTCGTATTAAGGTCTTTGCCGCTATTGGCTTTTTTATATTTGTTATATTTATTTCTTTTACTTCTCTCTTTATTCATCACCAGATTAAATCCCTGACAGATAACCTTATAAAAGATGGAAAAATACTATCAAGCGTTCTTGCTTACAACTCAAGGATTGGCGTATTTTCGGAAAATAAAGAGCTGCTCGAGGGTCCTGCTGAGGGAATTCTACAACAGGAAGGTGTTGTAGAAGTTTTGATATTTAATCTGGATGGGGAGCTGTTGAATAGTAAAAAAAGGTCCAGATTAAAATTATTAAAAAAATCAATTGAAAGAGATGAGCAGG
Source organism: Pseudomonadota bacterium (assembly GCA_018901125.1). GTDB lineage: Bacteria > Desulfobacterota > Desulfobacteria > Desulfobacterales > RPRI01 > RPRI01. Next base: position 61,494 of record JAHIFE010000189.1, read on the forward strand.
AAAGACTTAAGATATTTAAGAAAATGAGAGAGTCTATTCCCCCGTTTTACCTTGAGGGTAATGGCTATATTGAATTCTGGGCACCCGTAATCTCAAGCTCCGGTCACCTTGTGGAAGAATCTTTATTATTTATTAAGGATCCTCTTCAGAAAAATGACCGACCCATTGGATTTGTTAGTGTGACGATGGATAAGCAGATGCTTAATAAGCAGTTCAATGACATATTGATTAAGAGTATCCTGATGGGTATTCTCTTCCTGATGATTGGTTCCGTTGTAACATACTTAGTATTAAAGGGGATAACAAAACCGCTTAACAGATTAACTGAAAGTGTTAAAATCTTTGGAATGGAAGGTGTAGTCGAGAAGGTGCCTGTTGAAACAGAGGATGAAATAGGAGAACTTGCGAAGGCTTTCAACAATATGGCTGAATCCTTAAAGAGAAGGGAAGAGGCACTACGCGAGAGCGAAACTCGCTATCGGACACTCTTTGAAAACATGGTAGAGGGATTCGCGTATTGCCGGATGCTTTTCGAGGGCAGCCAACCGAAGGACTTCGAATACCTCGTTGTCAACGAAGCATTCCAAACCCTGACGGAATTTAAGGATGTGGTCGGGAAGAAGATCTCTGAGGTTATTCCTGGCATCCGTGAATCCGATCCCGAGTTGTTCGAGCGGTTTGCCCGGGTTGCGTTGACCGGCCAGTCCGAACGTTTCGAGTTTTATGTCACCGCCATGAACATGTGGTTTAATCTCTCGGTCTATTCTCCGATGAAGGAATATTTCGTAGTGGTGTTCGACGACATAACCGAGCGCAAACGAACGGAAGAAGAACTTCTGAAAGCTAAGAAACTTGAATCCGTAGGGATTCTCGCTGGAGGCATAGCCCATGATTTCAATAATATACTGACAGCTATTTCAGGAAATATTTCTCTTGCCAAGACGTATATGGAGTCCGACAATAAGATATTTGATCTTCTGAGTGCGGCAGAACTTGCCTCTAAGAGAGCACAGGCACTTACAATGCAGTTACTGACTTTTGCCAAAGGGGGAACTCCGGTAAAGGAAGTTTCTTCAATTGCAAATATTCTAAAAGAATCTTCCCTCTTTGTACTGACCGGCTCAAAAGCGAGATGTGAGTTTTCGATAGCAGAAAATCTCTGGTCTGTTGAGGCCGATTCAGGGCAGATAAGCCAGGTAATCAATAATATTGTTATAAATGCGAACCAGGCTATGCCGGAGGGAGGAGTCATACAGATTCGTGCCCGGAACGAAGAGATACAGGAGGGGCATGGACTGCCTGTTAAACCGGGCAGATACATCGTGATCACCATCAAGGATCAGGGGGTGGGTATAGCTGAAAAGCACCTTTCCAAGATATTTGATCCTTATTTTTCAACAAAGCAGACAGGGAGAGGCCTCGGACTTGCATCAACCTACTCTATCATCAAAAAGCACCACGGTCACATATCGGCAAACTCCTGTCAGGGTCGCGGAACCACTTTTTACATCTACCTTCCGGCATCATACAAAGAAATTCCGGTAAAAGAAGAGCCAGCCCAGTTAACAGGAGAGGGCAAAATACTTATAATGGATGATGATAAATATTTAACGGAAATAATGGGAGATATGTTGGAGATGCTGGGGTATGAAGCAGAGATAGCAAAGGATGGCGCTGAGGCGATTGCATTGTATAAAAAAGCCTGGGAATCGGGAAAACCCTATGATGCCGTCATTCTGGACCTGACCGTTCCCGGCAGTATGGGAGGAAAGGATGTTGTAAAGATATTGCTTGAGATAGATCCTGAAGTAAAAGCTGTTGTTTCAAGTGGCTACTCCGATGATCCGGTCATGTCAAATTTCCGTGAATATGGTTTCAAAGGCATGATGCCCAAGCCTTTTGATGTCAATGCATTGGGAAAAGTGTTAAATGATGTGATAAAAACGACAAGTTAGTAAATGAAGTCTGATTTTAACCTTCTGTCTCTTTCCGGCCAAAGGGAATGCCGAGCTTGCGCATTTTCGTCCGGAGCGTCGAAGGATTTATTTTCAGAAGCTTTGCTGCACCCTTTTCCCCGCCCACACGGCCACCGGTCATCTTCAGGGCATTGGCAATCGTTTGTGAGGTCATTTGTTCCAGACTGAGGGTTTTTGCTCCATCGGTCACGGGAATCATGGCCGCTGTATTTGGGACGATATCGACAAGATCGTTGAAGACCAGCGGTTGTTCCCTGCTGAGAATAAGGGCGCGTTCGATGGCGTTCTGGAGTTCCCGGACATTGCCGGGCCAGTTATAATGCATAAGTTTTTCGAGGGCACCGGGAGCAAGGGTGGGAATTTCCACAAAACCCATTTCCCGGGCCTTCTTCATCATGAAATATTGAACCAGGGCTGGAATATCGGCTCGCCGGTCACGAAGCGGCGGAATCACAATGGGAAAAACCCTGAGGCGAAAATAAAGATCCTCGCGGAACTTGCCCTCGGCCATCATGGCCTCCAGATTGCGGTGCGTAGCTGCGATTACGCGAATGTCAACCTTGATAGTCTCTGTTCCGCCAACCCGTTCAATCTCCTTTTCCTGGATCACCCGCAAGAGCTTGATTTGTGCTCCCTGGGTTAACTCGCCGATCTCATCGAGAAAGATTGTGCCGCCCTGGGCCCGTTCAAATCGGCCGCGTTTCTGAAAAAAGGCGCTTGTAAAGGCTCCCTTCTCATGGCCGAAAAGTTCGCTGTCCATCAGGGATTCCGGGATAGCACCGCAATTCACCTTGATAAAGGGACCGTTTCTGCGAAGTGACAGATTATGAATAGCCGTAGCTATGACCTCTTTTCCACTTCCCGTTTCCCCCAGCAAAAGAACAGGGCTGGCCAGAGGCGCCACCTGGCCGACCATTTCCATGACCTGCTTTAAACCGAAATGGGCGCCAATGATTTCTTCCCCTGTTTGCTGCCGCAGTTCTTGCTGCAAATACCGGTTGTCATCCGCAAGTATTTCTTTGAGCCGCAGGACTTCCCGGTAACGCAGATAATTGGAAAGAGCGATGGTAAAAGGCTTATTCAAAAGCGTAAACAGGCGCACATGTTTTGCTGAATATTTTTTCCCTCTATTGTTACCAAGAAAAATGCCGGCCATAAAATCCCATTCAGGATTTGAGACAAATCCCATAAAGGCGGCATCAGGATCGCCGATAATTTCCGACATAGGCCCCATAATGGGATGATCGCCAATTCGGTCGGCCACTGATACACTCGTCATCGTCTGAGGATTTTTTCGCATTTCTTCAATAAGCTGTTTCGTATCTGCCGGGGCTGTGGCTTTGACGGATGTAAGTTTTCCCCCGTTTAAATCAGCTTTTGCAATAGTTTCCCCGATTCCTGTCTCTGTGTCATAAACATCTATAAGCATGATATCTGCCGGGATATAGTCACGGACGTACATAAAGCAATCCCACAAAGACCTTTCGATCTCCAGACTACCGCAAATACGCAGCGTGGCCTCCCGGGAAAAAGAATTTCCATCTGTTGTCATGAAGTATCTCCTATAATGAATAAAATATATCCTATACCACATTTTATTATAATAAGTGTGTAATACAACATAAATATGTATTGTATACAACGTTTATGATTGCAATATTTATTTAAATATCTGTATTTATTCATATAAATATTTTGGCATGCTTTAAGCTAAGTTCTTTGAGCTGAAATGATAAAAATAGTGAGGTAAATAATTGGGGGAATTTCCGGCATTAAACAGCCCTTTTGTTGTTTCAATGTCTTGCCTGACAGCGCCTTTATAGTTGATATGATCCTCAAAAGGGCTGTTTAATGCCGGAGAAAAAGGCAATTATAACAACTATAAAGGCAAAGGGAGGAAAAGAAGAAATGAGACAAAAGAGAATTTTAATGAAGATTTTTGGATTGTCACTGTGTTCGTTGTTTTTTCTGCTTTTGTGTGGCGGTACTGTTAAGGCTATGGATTTGCCAAAAGTGATCGACAAGACCAACTGCAGTCAATACAAAGACCTGCTTATTCCGGTTATGTACCGGGCTGTTGAAAGGGGTGAGTGGTTTGTTACACCGGGGAAAATAAACTTTGACTACAAACTTCCCAAGAGTTTTCTTGAGGCAAGCCTAAAGAATGAAGGGAAATTCGGCATAAATCCGAATGGCAATTTAATAGAAATAAATTCCAAAAAAATTGTATCGCATAATTTCTATGGTATTCCTTTTCCCAAAATTGATCCTAAAGATCCTGTGGCGGGGGGTAAGATTATGTGGAACTTCGTTTTTGCGCAAGACCGTATGATGGGTAGAATAGAGCGATTTCATTATAGATGGGTAAATAAGAATGGTGAAGAACGATATTTGCTTTCTATTTGGTACAACTTATATATGTATAGTCGGCCACCAGGTCAGGAAATAAAAAATCCTGATAATGTTCTTTTTTATGAAATTACGAATCTTACAGAACCTATGAGTTGCAAAGGTACAAATACCTTGACGGCTATTTATATGAACGATAGCCCGGACATTAGTTATGCATATGTGCCTGCTATTCGAAGAATCCGGCGGACAGGTTCCACAACACGCTCGGATCCATATATGGGATCTGATGGATGGATGGATCTGCAGAATGGGTGGGCCGGGAAAAACTCTTCAATGAATTGGAAGTATGTGGGAGAGAAAACAATTCTTGTTGGTTTTACCAGCCCGGATATGATTCCGGTAGACGATATACCGGATGGAAGCATTCCGATTAAATATCCATATAGCGACCACTTTAAACTCAACTATGAAAACCCGGGGTGGAAGGGTGCCTCGTGGGCACCGGCACCGGGCACTGTTACTTATGTTCCCAGAAAGGTCTGGGTTGTAGAACAGATGCCAAAAGATCCGTATTATAGCTGGGGATTGCATATAAATTATATCGATCAGGAAACTTATACCATCTTTTACAAGGAGGTATATGATAGATCCGGCAAATTCCGGACATGGACCTGTACTTTTCGTCACTACAATGAATCTCCAAGCGGGAAAAACAATATTGGAGCTCAATATGATGTTATGTTCAACATAGACGAAGTAGTTGGTCATGCATCAGTTGCCGGCACGAAACCGTATTCTGAAGCCAGATTATTTTTGCCTGCTTCAGAAATGGACCCCAGCTTTTTTACCACGAACAATTTCTTGCTGTTGTCTAAATAGGATGGATTCGTGATAAGTCTATTTTATAAATAAATATGTGGTTAATCTTTATACGCCTGGCAAATGATATAGCAGATTCAACTGCCAGGATATAAAACTGCACAGTCACAAATACCGGTCGTCCATGCCTTATGGGCCGGCTGACCGGTAAATTTTTGCACATCACATTAACTTAGAAAAAGGAGTACATTATTATGGCAGAAAAATATGATGTGCCGACCATACCCAAGACGCGGCCGGCGGTCGTGTGGTGGGCATGGATCGGGGGCATCTGGCTGCTGTTCTGGGCATACGTGCTGATCCGCTGGATGACCGGGCCGTACTTCACGCCCGTGCCGGCTGGAGCGGTACCTGTGCCGGGATGGATGGACATGATTATGACCGTCTGGCAGATAGCTAATTACCCGCTCCTCGCCCTCGGGCTCTACTTCCTCGCCTACAAGCCGTGGCGCCGCAATCGCACCATCACGCTCGATGGCATGCTGATAATCGCGTTCATGTTCATGTCGCTACAGGACTCATGCTCGAACTTTTTCGGCTACTGGTACACGATGAACTCGCACTTTTTCAACATGGGGTCGTTCGTCAACGACATCCCCGGCTGGATGGCGTTCGGCCGGCCCGGGGCGCAGGTGCCGTGGGCGATATTTTTTCACCCGTTCGAATATACGATCGGCTTCTTCGCCTTCTGTTTTATCGGCAGCGGCCTCATGAACTTTTTCCGGACACGATTCAACCTGAAGCCGCTCATGCTGATCATAGTCGTGTTTCCGGTCTGTATGGTGTTTGACCTCGTGATCGAGGGGCTTTTCCAAACCTTGGGCTTCTACACGATGGCCGGAGGGAAAATCTCCTTCTTCCCCGATACATACGAAAAATTCCCGTTAATCGAGACGTTCTTCATCGCGCTGATGGCCGTGTCGGTTATATCACTGCGCTACTTCAAGAACGACAAGGGGGAGACGCTCGTCGAGCGCGGGCTCAACTCGATGGTCATCAGCGATGTGAAAAAGCAGCTTGTGCGGTGTCTGGCCCTCATCGGCGCCACCCAGTGCATCTTCCTCTTCACCTACAACATCCCGATCGCCGCCTACATGGGTTCAAATCCGGGTGTGTGGCCGACCGACGTTATATCGCGTCCGTACTGGAACGACGGCCTGTGCGGTGCCGGCACTGACCGCCTGTGCCCTGGTCCCGGAGTGCCGCTCACCCAGCAGGCGTGGGTGACCACCCTGCCGGCCGGGCAGCATGTGCCGGAGGAAGACTGGATTTCCAGATCTTTCGAACCTGCAACCGGGAAAGCCCTCCGCAGGGATGACGGAATGAAAAATCCGGAGCTCGGCGACGGTAAGTGCCGCCCGTTTAATAGCCGCTTCATGGGCCGTGTAAGTAAAGACAGGTGCGACACCTTATTGTGTATTGAAGGAATAAAACCGAATTTGCCCAACTGGAACTGGTGGTGATTTAATAGCCGCTTCATGGCCTTCGTAAGCAAATATCCGGGCGTCCCGATGATCGCTTGCGCCATGTGGCGCGGGGCCACCTCCGTGTTTTTATAAATAAGACATTGGAGCCACTTTCAAAACGTTTCAGTTTGGTCAAGGTCAAGGCGGATGAAAATTTTAACCGCAGGAATACATGGAGTATTTCGAGGATTAAAATTTTCACCCAACGCAGAGATCGGCCAAAATGGGACGTTTTGAAACTGGC
>JAHIFE010000190.1 GCA_018901125.1 Pseudomonadota bacterium
TAACCAACCTTTTACTTGCAATATGTTATTATCATGATTTGTGTTAGAAATCTATTAGTTTAATGGAAATGATCGATTCATTACTTACAGCTTGAAATGTTGGATACACTGCAAAATTACCGAATGCTACATTACAGGAAGTTAGCAATAAAAAAGCCACGTTGAGCTTTTTCAAGAGTACCAACGTGCTATATATGTAAATACGACAAGGCTTGTTATAGAAACTGTCGCTGAAGATATCTTTTCAGATCCTCAGGATATCAGCTTCCCGGAGAATCTATGATATGTCTGTACTTCAAACAATTCAAACCAGCTGCAATCGGAACATTATTCTGGCAGTTGCTTTATAATATTATAACGCTTCATTTTTAAAGCAGTTGCAGCTTGCGAGCGGTTCCAGTTATTGCTTTGCAGAGCTTTTAGAATGGCCTCTCTTTCTTTATTGGCTGCCCCGGGTTTTTGATAAGCCGATTTCTCATCAAAATTGGTACCCGAAGATTTGAGGCGCTTTTGCATATAATCAGGAAGATGATGCAATTCTATTTTTTTCCGTCTGACTTATAATCAATGCGTGTTCAAGAATGTTTTCCTCTCTTACATTGCCCGGGTAATCATAGTTAAGAAGGGATTCCATTGCCTTTTCCGAAAATTCTAAAATTCTCTATGTGCAGTTCAGAAAGATACACGCTTGTCTCCTCCTCTGATTACAATACAGCTTTAATATTTTGTTGGTTTCAATAGGCTTGGTATTTTAATTATTTTTGCGTGTCAGCATTGAATCCTGTTTTGATAGTTTTTTATCTTTGGGAGATGGCATATTTTGCACATTTATGGCGCGATTGAAAAATGATCCTATTGTCCCATTTATGTCCCAATCACAAGTTGAGTTATTGCCCCTTTGGCCCCCTTGCTGACTGGTAATATGATGTCCTGTTTGTCCTCTTTATGTCCAGTTCAATAGATATATCACAAATGTCCCTATGAGTCATTTAAGTCATAATTGAGGCAATTTCCTTTGCTTTGACATAAAAAGTTCCCCGAGTCTCACCCCGCCATTCAAGAACCCCCTTTTTTGCCATAGCTTCCAAATCATGTCGCTGTTTGGCGGGTTTGGCGGGTTCGTGGCGGGTTCCCCCATTGAAAACCGATGGCGGGTTTGACGGGTTCATGACGGGTTCTCCCAACTCTTGTCTTTAACAAACTTCGCTTTGGCAATTACGTAATGTGCTGACTGACCAGTACTGCCTACTTTAGCAAAAATCCCGAAATCTGCGAGTTGCCGGAGGTCCCTGACTGAAGTCCTTTCAGATATCCCCATTAAATCTCGATATATAGCATTATTAATACGGCCTGCACCTTTTATATATCTGACAGCTTCTTTCTGCCTATCGTTAAGATTATAACCTGCCAGTACTTTCTCTGTCAGCCAGTCCCGCCAGATCGTAACAACAAAATGAGGACCGTGTTGCTCAAAGTCAGGCTCAGGAAGTCCGGCTTCCCGGCAGTCGGCAATCATATCGGTTGTGCCGGTTCCGGCTTTCTCAACGTATTTTACCCGAAACAGCGGTTCGGCAATAAGCGGATTACATGGTATCGGGCCATGCGGTTCCCGTAACAGTTCAGGAGTAAGTCCCGGAGGCAGTTCACCTGGGTTCCAAACTTCGATGCGATCTGCAAAAACAAAAACCTGGACGAATCCATTATGGCGGTAATTTCTGTGGGCGACCGCATTTACAACGGCCTCAGTGATGGCCGGTCGGGGAATCTCGAATTTTACAGGCGCCTGCACATCCGTTGCACGTGTACCAACACTGCGATCAATCTTGCCAAGAACAAATTCTACAGCCTGGTCTATCACTTCAAGCAACCTTCCTGCATAAGGCTGCTGGGATGCGATAGGCTTGCGTTTTTCCGTCCCATGGAAGTGAAAGCAATGAACCTGAGCATTATTGAAGAATCTCTCCGGATTCTTCCCGAACAGAAGCATGGCTGCGTTCGTGGGCCGGCCATCGCGCAGGAGATTGAAATTCTGGAGAACCGCTTTTGGTGTACGGGCTCCTTTAAGTTTCAGCCTGCCTGCGGCTTCGGCAGTTTCTACAAAAGCAGTTACCTCGCCATTGTCGATATCTTTAAGCGTTGCTCCATCGCAAATGCTGTCATCAAACGGTGAGGATCTGAAATCACCGCGATTCTCCAGACACTCTATTAGACTGGCATAGACCTCCCGGATCAGGCCGGGTGTATCGGAAAAACGGCGACGAGTGACTTGGCGGCCCGCTTTATTCACCAGTTTGGCCATCTCCGGCTCACGCGTCTTGTCATCATCACCCTTTACAAATACAAGCCGTTCCCGAAGGGTCTTTGTAGCATATTCAAATTCCAGTTCCGTCGGGGATTTTCCGTTTTCATTTTTACTTCCATAATGATTGCCCAAAATAGCAAGATAGATATCGCACCGCTCAACCTCATTCAGATATATATCGTCGGGCTTGCGGTCTTTGGCAGGAATATCTTCGAACAGAAACACATTGGATATGAACCGGCTAAGAAGAGGATCATGGGCAATGAACTCTTTAACCGCATGGCGTTCCTCTGTGAGTTCTTTTTGAACGCTGCTGACAAAAATTTTATATCGTGTCGTCGACATGGCCGTCAGCCTTTTTATGTAAGGTTTGCTCTATCATTTTATTAAATTCTGTTTCAAGTTTTGCTTCAAAATCGGATTCTATCCGGTAAACTTCTGTAAATTCGGCAAAGGCCCAGCGGTCGTAATAACCATGGTTGTTAACACCCGGCACCCAGTAGGTTTCCATTGTAGCTTTTTTTTCTTTCGCATCAATTATATCGATTATATTAAAACACAATCAATAACAGGTGTTTTTACTCTGATGATTTCTGTGATATCCATCCAGAAGGTTAAAATATCATCATTCTCAAAGCCCTGAGATATATATGTAAACTTCAAACAATTTAAACCGGCTGCAATCGGAACATTATTCTGGCAGTTGCTTTATAATATTATAAAGCTTCATTTTTCTCCACAGCGTACTGCGGTCCATTTTTAAAGCAGTTGCTGCTTGCGAGCGGTTCCAGTTATTACTTTGCAGAGCCTTCAAAATTATCTCTTTCTCATTTATTCCGGCGGAAGATTTCTTATTATCCGGTATCGCAATAAAATCGGGAACTGAAGATTTGAGGCGTTTGAGCATATAATCCGGCAGATGATGCAATTCTATTTTTTCTGTCTGGCTTATAATCAGAGCATGTTCAATAATGTTTTCCATTTCTCTTACATTGCCCGGGTAATCATAGTTAAGAAGAGCTTCCATCGCATTTTCCGAAATATCTTTTATTTGATGCAGGCTTGGTTCAAAATGTTTTCTCATGATGTGGCGGATAAGAAGCGGAATATCGGCTTTTCTGTCTTTAAGATAGGGGAGTTCAATCTGCAAAACATTTAGCCGGTAGTAGAGATCTTCACGGAATAATTGTTTATCAACCAGATTTTTAAGTCCGCGATTGCTTGCCGATAGAATACGGACATCCACACTAACAGGACGTCTGCTCCCCAGCGGATAAAAGTTTCTGTCTTCTATAACATGCAGCAGTTTAGCCTGAAGAGAAAGCGGAAGATCTCCTATCTCATCGAGCAGAATAGTCCCGCCGGAAGCTTCCTGAAACCTTCCGGGCTTGTCGCGGTCTGCACCGGTAAATGCGCCCTTTGTATAGCCAAACATTTCCGATTCAAGAAGGTTTTCGGGAAGAGCTGCGCAATTTACTTTAACAAAAGGCTTGCCGGCTCTGTTGCTTTCCGAATGTATGACTTTTGCCAGAAGATCTTTTCCTGTTCCGGTAGGCCCTTCGATAAGAACCGTAGAGCTGGTTCCGGCAACTACACGGGTAATCTCAAATATCTTTTGCATGGCCGGATCTTTGCCTATCATATCGTGAAAAGTATATCGTTCAGTGACAGCCTTGTTAAGATTATATACTACTGTAAGGTCGTAAAAGGTTGAAAGTCCTCCTACAATAGCTCCCTTTTCATTTCTGAGAGCCATATAACTTGCGCGCAGCGGTATGATATCGCCGCTTTTTGTTTTCATACGGCCTTTATGGTTGCTGCGTGTGCTGCCGTTTTCTATGGAATCTTTGAGCATTTCAAGATCGTTTTCTCCCACGCCTTCAAATAAAGTCGAACATGGTTTTCCAAGAATCTGATTCCTGGCATATCCTGAAATAGTCTCGGCTGTATTATTGAAAAAAGTGATATGCCCGCCCCGGTTTACCGTAAAAATACCTATATCAAGATTTTCGAGGATCATTTTAAGACTTCTTTCTTCAAAATGAACCCGGTTAATCAGATCCGTAATAGGAAAATGATCCTGCAAAATAGTCAAACAACCTACCAGATTCTGTGAAGAATCATATATTGGTGTTGCAAGTCGTGTAACCAGCCTGTGCGGGGTTTCCTCGACTTTAACGGCTGAATCATCATCCCAGGCCTTGCCACTTTTAAAAAGACATTTTATCATACAGGGAACACCGCAGAAAACCTCCCGGCAATCCTGATTTGTCGTCTCGGCTTCTTTAAGTCCCATAAGCGCCTGTGCAGTAAGGTTCATAGACGAAACTTTGCGGTGAATATCTACTGTGAAAGCTCCGATATTCAATTCATCAAATAATTCCAGCAACTGATCGCTTTTAATATGTTTACCGTTTTTAATTTTTGTTTTTGAAGACATTTTTACTTTCCGGAAAATTTATTTTCTACAGGAAGACGAAGTATAAAGACCGAACCTTTGCCGGGCCGGCTTTTTGCCTCAAGACTTCCCTTATGCCGTTCCATTATTCCATAAACTGTTGAGAGGCCGAGACCGATGCCATATCCATCCTTTTTGGTTGTAAAAAACGGCTCATAAATATGATTAAGATCTTTTTCTGAGATCCCAAGCCCGGAATCTTTTACACTTATTGTCACAAAGCCTTTAACCGACTCATTTTCGGCAGTTAGCTCAAGAGTTCCGCCATCCGGCATTGCATCTACCGCATTGAATATAAGATTGATGACACACTGCTGCAATTGATTAAAATCACCTTTTATTTCAGGTAAAACCCGGCTTATATTTAATTTGAATTCAATTTTGCTAAGCTCCATTTTGTGGCGGCTTAATAGCACACACCGGTCTAAAAGACATTTCAAATCAATTGTTGTAAAAACCGGTTCGGACTTGCGTGAAAATGTTAATAGACCGGAAACTATCTGGGTGCAACGGCTGATTTCACTTTCAATAAGTTCAAGTTGATTTATAAACTTTTTCCTGCTGTCTTCCGTCAACATACCTTTTTCCATTATACGGAGCATCAGCTTTACATAGTTTAAAACACCGGAAAGAGGGTTATTTATTTCATGAGCCACGCTTGCCGCAAGCCGTCCAAGCGACATCATCTTATCCTGGTGAAGAATGAGTTTTAATTGCTTTCTTGCCGTAAAACGCTCTTTAGCCCGGGTCAGAGCCATGAAAAATGCTTCGTGGCTTATCGGTTTTGTGATGAAATCGGAAGCATCAAGCTGAAGTGCCCGTATTGCTATATCCATCTCCCCAAATGCGGTCGCCACAATAATTTCAATATCCGGGATATTTTTCTTAAGAGTTTCAAGTACCTTAAGACCGTCCATTCCGGGCATTCGGATATCCGTTATCACAATCTGCGGCAGTATCTTATAGCATAAATCCACTCCAGCAATGCCATCGGAAGCAGTTTGAGTGTTGTACCCGGAATCCTGTAACATCATAGCCATGACATCCCGGATATCTTCTTCGTCATCTATAACAACAACAGTCCAGGAATTATTATCCGACATGAAAATTTTCCTTTGTTATAAACCAGCTTGTATTGCATATCATTATTTTCTGTACTGGTACCAAAAAATGTGCTTGGTGTTAAAATTTAACAGGCATAATAAGCTAAAAAAAGATAAAAAAGATAAGTTCACAACAGAAACATAATGCAGACCAGTATGTACTCTTTCTTAATCATATAACAGATAAATCGCAATATGCAAATTATACAGCGCAAATTATACAGCTAAGATTTCCTGCCGGTATCAGAACCCTTTATATTATAGTCGGGAATAGTTTGGTTGTATAAATGTTAATTATGATGGACTTTTCACATCAATCGTTTATTATTTCACTGTTGTATGATAATAATTTACAATTGAAACATAATATGGGCCAAATTAATACATTGGAGCCAGTTTCAAAACGTCGCATTTTGGCCGATCTCTGCGTTGGGCGAAAATTTTAATCCTCGAAATACTACATGTATTCCCGCGGTTAAAATTTTCACCCGCCTTGACCTTGACCAAGCTGAAACGTTTTGAAAGTGGCTCATTGAATATCAATAAATTTAAAACATGAAGCGAGGTATGCCATGGCGAAAAAAATTCTTGTGATTGATGACGATCCTATAATCGTAAAATATATTGTAAGCCTTCTTAATGATAACGGCTATGAAACATTTACTGCCTCAAACGGAATTGAAGGATGTGAAGTTCTAAAAAAAGTGAAACCCGATCTTATTACTCTTGATCTTCAGATGCATGAAGAATGGGGTACGAACTTTTACAGAAAAATTTCAAAAAATGAAGAATTCAAGGATATTCCGGTTATAGTTATAAGCGGTCTTGCCGGACGCCATCTTTCTATAAAAGATGCCGTAGCCTACCTTCCCAAGCCTTTTGATCCGGACAAGTTGCTTGGAATACTTAAAAGAACAATCGGATAAAGCCGACTAAAAAATATAAAACAAAAATGGAATGAAGATATGATTGATTATACTATTCTTCTGATTAATGAAGGTGAGGATATCTATAAAGTACTTAGAATGTCACTTGGCAATACCGGCTATAAGTTTGTGTTTGCCGAAAACATGGAAAACGGTTTTGGCCTTTTCAGTAAAAATAAACCTCATGTTGTGATTGCTGATATAAAAATGTCTGACACAAAAGACGTAGAATTTATAGGTATGATGAAAAAGCAGGCTCCGGATGTTGAATTTTTGATTATTATAGAGCATGGAGATGTGCAGTCGGCTTTGGCAGACCTTAAAAATACTGCCTCTAACTTTTTAATCAAACCTGTAAATACGGAATTGCTGATTATTGCTATAAAAAGAGCAGTAGAATTGGTTAGGTTGCGCGAGAATCTTAAATTTTACAATGACAATGAAATAATGTGCGATGTTTTGATTAATCAGATGATTCATGAAGAAGTGATAAAGATTGCGCCTAACTACCGGATTCAGGATATAAATAATGCCATGCTGAATAAATTGGGAATCAAACGGGAAGATGCCATAGGAAAGTTCTGCTATGAAATCACCCATCATCGGAATATCCCATGTTCCGGTGATGAACACCCTTGTCCGCTTGTTGAATCGATCGCAAACAGAAAATCATCTCAGTCAACTCATATTCACCTGGATAAGGAAAGCAATGAAATATATTGTTTAATTTCCTGCTATCCGCTTATTGAAAATGAAAAGGTTACAGGTGTAATTGAATTGTCAAGAGATGTTACACGCGATGTTAATATGCAGAAATCAATGCTGCAACAGGACAAGCTTGCTTCCATAGGCAGGCTTGCAGCAGGTGTTGCGCATGAAATCAACAACCCGCTCACAACCATTTTGACAACAGCTATGCTTATTCAGGAAGATCTTGAAAAGGACAATCCCATTTATCAGGAACTTGATATTGTTTCCAGTGAGACTTTACGATGTCGTAAAATTGTTACTAGTCTTTTAAATTTTGCCCGTCAATCCAAACCCGAGAAAAAACAATATGATATCTGCGAGATTATGGAAGAGTGTGCTTTACTGACCAGAAAACAGGCTGCTTTTAAAAATATTACCATTAATTTTACTTGCGTCGATTCAATCCCGAAACTGTTTTTTGACAAAGGGCAAATTGAGCAGGCAGTAATAAATTTGATATTAAACGCTACTGATGCAGTTGATCCAGGCGGCAGCATAACTCTGTCGGTTTCGTTCAATCCCAAAAAAGATCAGGTTATAATAAAGGTTGGCGATACAGGTAAAGGCATCCCTTTTGATTTGATAGATAAAATATTTGATCCGTTTTTCTCCACAAAAGATGATGGCACCGGCCTAGGTTTATCTATCACCAGTGGTATTATTGAGCAGCATGGCGGAGCAATTGATGTAAGCAGTAAACCGGGATATGGAACCACTTTTACCATAGTACTTCCGGCAGGTTTAAAGGATAAATAATGGCGGATCAACTTCCAAGGGTTTTGATTGTTGATGATGAAGTAAATATCGGCAATGCCTGCTTAAAAATTCTGGCAAAAAATGATCTTGAAGTCCATTACGTCCAAAATGGATACGATGCGCTGGCTATGATGAAAGCCATTCCTTTTGATGTGGTTATAACTGATCTTAAAATGAGCCGTATGGGAGGAATGGAAGTTTTAAGTAGAATTAAGGATAGATATCCGAAAACAAAAGTTATTGTCATAACCGGATATGCATCAATTTCATCGGCTGTTGAGGTTATGAAGATAGGTGCTTTTGACTACCTGCCCAAACCTTTTACTCCTGTTGAGCTTCGTTCGGTAGTGCAGCAGGCTCTATCTTCCGGGCCTTCACATACGGAACAACCCGCCACTGAATCCGGCAGAAACATCAAAATACTTTCCCATCAGCTTGTAGGAAAAAGTCGCAAAATCCGGCAGGTAGTTTCCATGATCCAGAAAGTTGCTCCGACAGACTCCACGGTTCTGATTTACGGTCAAAGTGGTACAGGAAAAGAGCTTGTTGCCCGAGCAGTCCATGCAAACAGCAACCGGAAGGATAAAGTATTTTTTGCAGTGGATTGCGGGACATTGTCGGACAACCTTCTATCAAGTGAGTTGTTTGGACATGTGCGTGGAGCCTTTACAGGAGCTTATCAGGATAAAGACGGAATTTTTAAGCGCGCAAATAAAGGTACCGTGTTCTTAGATGAAATCGGCAACATCAGCTATGAAATTCAAGGTAAGCTTTTACGGTTTCTTGAAAACAGAGAGTTTATTCCGGTTGGCGGGGCAGAAGTGCAAAAGGTAGATCTGCGCTTGATTTTTGCTACTAATCAGGATCTTGCCAAAATGGTTGAAACCGGAAAATTCCGCAAAGATTTTTACTACCGGATTATGGTATATCCTATAAACACACCTCCGTTACGGGATATTGTTTCCGATTTGCCTGAAATTGCAGAACGCTTTTTGAAGCTATTTAGCAAACAAATGAACAAGTCCATTAATGCTATTGCTCCTGAAGCATTGCAGCGGCTCATATCATATGACTGGCCCGGAAATGTCCGCCAACTGAAAAACGTAATAGAGAGAGCGGTAATTCTTAGTGAAGGAGAAATTCTTGAATCTATTCATTTTCCTGAAGTAGAACTTGCTGCCGATGTTAATGAACCGGAATCTGTGATCATAAATCCTGAAAACCTGCTGGCTGTAACACCTGTAACCAATGAAGAATTAAAGCAAAAGAAACAGGAACTCAGGCAACAGGTTTCTCAGCAGCTTGAGAAAAATTTTATTTTAAATGCGCTTCTTCAACACAACTGGAATGTTACACTGGCAGCGGAAAAAGTCGGTATTCAGCGTACAAATTTTCAGGCCCTTATGAAAAGACATGGTATTCGCAGGCCGCCGAAATAAGAAGGAACAAGGTTCAAGGTTCGAGGCTAAAGGTTCAAGGTTTAAGGAAGAGATAGCTCAGAAGTTTATGAGTTGATGAGCAGAATAGGGAAAACCTGCCGTAAATTTTCCACATGTTTTAATACACTGTATATTTTTTTTATACATATTGTGTCATAGTAAGTACATGTAAGATCAAGCAAAAATCCTTTCTTTGTTTCATGCATATCGTATAATTATCTTGTACACATTTTAAGATGATTCTTAATGGCCTTATTTTATAACTAACTGTATTAATAAATAATAAATTGCTATATAGTTTTTGGCACATATTCTGCTTAAGTAGTATTTAAAAAGATAAATTATACAAAACTATTTTATATTTTTAATAATACTACAAGATAAGGAGGAGCGATATGGAACCAACAGCAAGAATTATGGTTGTTGATGACGAAAATGGCATCTGTCAGAATGTGGTAAAAATTTTATCCAAAAATAACTATAAGGTGTCATGCGCGTTAAGCGCAAAAGAAGCCCTTGAAAAAATGTCTGAAGAATCCTATTCGCTTATCATTTCAGATCTTGTGATGCCGGAAATGAATGGCTTGGAGTTATTGAAAAGGGTAAAAAAAGATTATCCGGAAATGAAATCGCTGATGATGACAGCTTATGCGTCAACCGATACTGCTATGAAAGCTATCCGGCTGGGTGCTCTTGACTATCTGCCCAAGCCCTTTACTCCTGATGAATTGAGAAGTACGGTTTCCCATGCCTTAAAAGGTGATCTGC
The DNA here is from genome assembly GCA_018901125.1 of Pseudomonadota bacterium. Lineage (GTDB taxonomy): Bacteria > Desulfobacterota > Desulfobacteria > Desulfobacterales > RPRI01 > RPRI01. Next base: position 10,503 of record JAHIFE010000190.1, read on the forward strand.
CCAAGGTTCAGATACCTGCGGAAGAAGTTGAAACAATAGATGTAATTGATTTTGACATTCCCTTTGAAGCAGAAGAAGTGGCAAAATATACAGGTGATGAATATGTAAGAAGTCTTGGGCCTTCGGATATGCCTGTTTACGAGATAAAGCCTGTTACAACACTTGAACATTATTGCTTAGTTGGAGATATGGTGTGCGAGATTTTCAAGAAACTCGGGGCAACCTGTAAAGCAGGTGTAAAAACAACCGAATGCCCTCAGAAAAAAGCCAAGGCTTCATCAGCTAAGACTAAAAAAACGGATATATCCAAACTCGTTGGTGTTGATATGCCTTTTAACTATGACGAAGTGGTGTCCATAACCGGTCCTGAGTATTTAGCTAACCTTCACCATGAAGGGCTCTCTTTTGTGCCCTATGAAACATTGAAGAAAAATTATGAAGCTTCAGGCAGAGGTATGCAAAACATTGACGTTGATATGCCGTTTAACCGAATGGAAGTAGAGAAGATAACAGGCAAAGAATATGCTGATATCCTTAGCCGTTCGGATGTACCTGTTGTTGAGATAAAGTCTGATCAGCCACTTGAAAATTATTGCCTTCTTGGTGAAATGGTCTGTGATATCTTCAAAAAGCTGGGAAATACCTGCAAGGCCGGGGTTAAATCCAGTCTTTGTCCCCAGAAGAAAAAGGCCAAAAAGGTAAGTGGAGATGCGGTTCCGCAACAGGACATTAAAAAACTTATAGGGATTGATATGCCGTTTGACTTTGACGAAGTCGCAGAAGCCGCAGGCATTGAATATGCGATGAACCTTCAGACGGACGGAACTTCAATGGTTTACTATGAACAGCTGAAACAAAACGTTGCCGCTCTTTCCGGAAAAAGGGAAAAGACAGATCGTATCAAACAAATAGATGCTGATTTATCTAAAACCGTTCTTATCATTGATGATGAAATCGCCGTAAATAACAATATGCGTAAAATCCTGGCTAAAAAAGGCTATGAGATTGATCAGGCTTCGGACAAAAAACAGGCTCTTGAAAAAATCGGCTCAAATCAGTATGGACTAGTTTTACTGGATCTTAGAATACCGGGTGTTGAAGGGCTTGAGCTTTTAAAGGCTGTGCGGGCTCATCTGCCTGAAACAAAAGTAATAATCGTTACCGGTTATGCCAGCATTGAAACTGCTGTAGAAGCCGCCAGATTCGGCGCCGTTGACTATATTGCCAAACCTTTTACTCCTGCCGAACTCAGAAATGCAACTGAAAGAGCATTGCGCATTGCAGCATAATTCTTTAAGAAGGCCCCTGTGGCACCAGGGGCCTTCTTAAAATAGCTTTCTGTCTCCCATAGACCGGATGAACTTATTATAGCCTTGTGTTTCTAAGGCTTAAAACCGCCCTTTTTTTATATCCTGTTGGTATAACATCAACCAGTTAACGATTCCCTGCGATTGTAAACGTCTTAGCAACTCCAAAAATAGCTGTCAGAGCCGCTTAAACTTATTTAAATATAGAATATTATTTTATAAAATCCTAAATCTTCTTGACAAATTATTAATAACTAAAGAGAATAATTATATAGGTTATACTCTTTTTTTAATTCAAGCGATCAAAAAGCTATTTTGAATGGTGGACGGGGGAATATTCAATGACAGATGCCACTGTTGAACAACCTGCTCGAAATAAGGAACCTTTCTCATATATCCTTATACTGCTTTTTATAATCCTTATCACCGGCATTTTAGCAGCGGGTTTTTTTTACTATCGTAGCCAGGAAAAAAATTTCCGGGCCGGGGTGGATAGCCAGCTTTCTGCCATTGCGGATATGAAAGTAGAGGAACTTTTGCAGTGGAGAAAGGAGAGGCTGTGGGATGCCTCTATCTGCTACAAAAACGTCAACCTTTCCCTGCGGGTAAAGCGATATCTCGAAACACCTCACAACCCTGATGCAAGAAGTAAATTAATGATGTGGCTTCACAAGGCCGGAGCTGCCAATCAGTATGACCATGTATTCTTGCTGGATACACGGGGTGTATTACGCATGTCTGATCCGGAATCGCCTGAACCGGAATCATCTGAAAAGGTTCCTTCCCACCTTGTCAGAGATGTTTCCGAAGTCATCAGCTCGGAAAAAATAACTTTTCTTGATTTCCACCGTGATTCGCCCGATCGTCCTGTTTATCTGGCGATACTTGTTCCTATCCTGGATGAAGAGAATAGCGGTCTTCCCCTTGGTACTATTGTTTTTATCATCAAACCTGAAACTTATCTTTATCCCTTAATTCAATCCTGGCCAGTGGACAGCCGGACTGCCGAAACGCTTCTGGTTCGAAGAGAAGGAGACGATGTCCTTTTCTTAAACGAGCTTAAGTTTAAGAAAAATACAGCTCTTAACCTGAGATTTCCCTTGAATCAGAGTCATGATCTGCCTGCTGCTATGGCAGTACTTGGAATTGAAGGGATTGTAGAAGGTAGAGACTACCGTGGAGTTCCGGTGGTTGCCTGTGTCAGGGCCATACCCGATTCACCGTGGTTTCTTGTTGCCCGAATGGATATATCAGAAGTATATGCGCCTTTAAGAGAACGACTGTGGATAATAATTATTTTTGTTGGTTCTTTGCTTATCGGGACGGGTGCCGGAATCGGCTTTATATTGTGGCATCGTCAGTCCCGGTACTACCGGGAGAAGTTTGAGTCAGCCGGGGCTTTGCAGGCAAGTGAAACCCGCTATCGCAGGACACTCGACAGTATGATGGAAGGTTGTGAGATTGTAAGTTTTGACTGGCGCTACCTTTATGTGAACGAGGAAACCATCAGGCAATGCCGCCGAACCAAAGAGGAATTGCTTGGTCATAAAATAATAGATGTATTCCCCGGCATAATAGATTCGAAAGAGTTTGCTGTTATGCAGCGTTGTATGGATGAACGAAGTTCTGTTTCCATGGAAAATGAGTTTAATTACTCTGATGGCCATAAGGCATGGTTTTATATGAGCATCCAGCCTGTTCCCGAAGGAATTTTCATGCTTTCTATGGATATCACGGAACAGAAACAGGCTCAAGAGCGGGAGAAGCATTTAAACGCTATCATAAGAGCCATCAGAAAAGTAAACCAACTCATAACCAAGGAGAAAGATCGCGACCGGCTGATTAAAGGGGCATGTGAGGGTCTTGTTGCAACCCGAGGTTTCAACAGCGCATGGATTAGCCTCATTGATTCATCAGGAATGTTGGTACATCTTGCAGAATCAGGTCTTGGGGAAAATTTCAGGCTGTTAAAAGAATTGCTTAAAAAGAGTCAATTGCCCCAATGCATACGAAAAGCCCTGACCCAAAACGAAGTTGTGATTACAACAGACACTATCATTGATTGTCCGGATTGCCCGCTTGTATCCGCTTATAAAGATAATGCATCTTTTTGTGTGAAGCTTGAATACGGCGGAAAGGTCTACGGGACTCTTACAGTCTTAGTGCCTCAAACTTTTTCCATGGATAAGGAAGAACAGGCCTTGTTTCACGAGGTCGGGGGTGACATTGCCTTTGGTCTTTATAATATTGAGCAGGAAGAAAAACAACGCCAAATGGTCATGGAATTAAGCTATTCGGAAACACGATACAGAACCCTGTTTGAAGGTGCGGCCGAAGGCATTTTAATCATTGAAATGGAAAACAGAATATTCCAATATGCTAATCCTGCTATCTGCAAGATGCTGGGGTATACGCAAGATGAATTGAAAACAATGAATGTTATGGACATTCACCCCAAAAATGATTTTGACCGTGTGATTCCCGAATTCGAAGCGCTGGAGAGACAGGGGGGAGGAGTGGTAAAAAATATCCCATGCCTTAGAAAAGACGGGACAATCATCTATGCTGATTTTAATACAACGCTTACATCGATCGACGGAATCACTTGCAATGTTGGTTTTGTTACAGATGTTACAGAAAGAAAGAGTCTGGAACAGCAGCTCCTGCAATCCCAGAAGCTCGAAGCTGTCGGCATTCTGTCCGGGGGAATTGCCCATGACTTCAACAACCTTCTTACAACGATCATAGGAAATGCAGAGCTGGCCCTTACAGATATCCCAAAAGATGATCCTGTGCGGGAAGAGATTAAGGAAATTAAGCTTGCAGGTGAACGTGCCGCCTCTCTGACACGGCAGCTTCTGGCTTTTAGCCGGAAACAGGTTCTTCAACCAACAGTAATAGATCTCAATGAAACGGCTTTGGATATGGAAAAGATGCTTTGCCGGATGATCGGAGAAAATATTGAATTGAGAACAATCCTTGCCCCGGATTTAGGACAAGTTGAGGTCGATGCGGGACAGATCGAACAGGTGATAATGAATCTTGTGGTAAATGCAAGAGATGCAATGCCGGATGGCGGAAAGATTACCATAGAGACAAAAAATGTAAACATCGATGATGAGTATGCACATTCCCATGTGGCTGTGACGCCAGGCTTGTACGTAATGCTGGGTGTGAGTGACACAGGAGCAGGTATGCCGGACGAAATCAAGGCCCATATTTTTGAGCCTTTTTTTACAACAAAGGTAAAAGGGAAGGGGACTGGCCTTGGGCTTTCCACAGTTTACGGTATTATAAAGCAGAGCAACGGAAATATCTGGGTTTACAGCGAGCCCGGCAAAGGAACCACCTTCAAGATTTATCTGCCCCGAGTCGAAAAACCGGCATCGGATACAGAACAAATGGCTGAAAGTACTGATATACCGACCGGTACGGAAACTATTCTTGTTGTGGAGGACGACGAGATGGTTCGCGATTTTATTGTAAAAGTCCTTGAATATTATGGTTATAAAGTTCTATCAGCCGTAAATGGCGAAGAGGCTATTAAAATTTCCGGGGACTATCATGGATCCATTCACCTCACCCTGACAGATGTTGTCATGCCAGGGATAAGCAGTCAGGACATGGAACAGAGCTTAAAATCTTTAAGACCTGAAATGAAGGTGATTTATATGTCCGGGTACACAGACAATACTATTGTGCACCATGGTGTGCTGGATTCCGGAAAGGCATTTATTGGTAAGCCTTTCTCCCCCGAATCTTTGGGACGTAAAGTGAGGCAAGTGCTGGATTTGCAGTAAAGCGGCAAAGGCATATAATATAACCAATTGACTTTCATACTTAAATTAAAGAGCCACTTTCAAAACGTTTCAGTTTGGTCAAGGTCAAGGCGGGTGAAAATTTTAACCGCAGGAATACATAGAGTATTTCGAGGATTAAAATTTTCGCCCAACGCAGAGATCGGCCAAAATGGGACGTTTTGAAAGTGGCTCTAAAGATAATAGCTTGAAATACAGCTCTATGGGATATTTTGTAGATCCCAAAACGTCTTAGATTCAATTGTTTCCCCTCAATCTTAATCTTTGCTAAATATTGAAACATTGTTACGCAAGAAGATGAAATCTGTTCATCCGGTTAAAGCTTTTGAACTGAACCAATAAAGAAAAATGTTTGGATGGCGTTTATTTTTTTGGGAAGGGGGCTTTTATGATGGCAACAAAACCGACCTATCAAGAATTAGAACAAAAAATCAAAAAGATGGAGCAGGAAAAGCTTGAATATAATATGATTAAAGGGGCCATATTCAGTGGTGATGATCGGCCGGGATATAAAATTGGATCAAAAGTGAACAGGCAAATTAATATCGCGGAGCTTGATCTTGCCTCTATCATTAATGTCGAAGAAATCCAATCTATCATGGATGATTTTTGTTATCTGACTCATATGACAACAGCCGTGCTTGATCTGGAAGGCAGAGTGATTGAGACTACAGGATGGCAGGATATATGTACCAAATTTCATAGAACTAATCCTGAAACAGCTCGCAATTGCACGGAAAGTGATCTCTTTTTAGCAAAGAATCTTAAACCCGGTGAATATGTAGATTATAAATGTAAGAACGGTTTATGGGATGTTGTTACACCTCTGTATGTTGGAAACAAGCATTTAGGAAACATATATACCGGGCAATTTTTTTATGATGATGAGCAGATAGATGAAGAAATTTTTATCAAACAGGCTGAGATGTACGGATTTGACAAAGTTTCATATTTGCAGGCATTACGGCGAGTACCAAGATACAGCCGCAAAACCGTTAAGCATCTGATGCATTTTTTAGTTAAGTTTACTACATATGTTTCCGGTATCAGTTTGCTTAATACAAAACTTGAAAAGGAAATTCAGGAACGCAGGCTGGCGGAAAAGGCGCATCAGGAAAGCGAGTCCTTTATCAAGGCGGTTATGGACAATCTGCCGATAGGTGTTGCTGTGCACTCAATTGAACCTCCTGCCGTAAAGTTTCATTATATGAACGACAATTTCCCACTATTTTACCGGACAACAAGAGAGGAGCTTGCCGACCCCGACGCTTTTTGGACTTCCATTTATCAGGACCCGGACTTCAGGGAGGAACTCAGAAAGAGGGTATTGGATGGTTACGCAAGTGGTGACCCGGCGCAGTTGCATTGGGAAGATGTGCCGATTACCCGTAAAGGCGAAGAGACCTCTTTCATTTCCGCGCAAAATGTGCCGGTTCCAAATAAGCCATTGATGATATCGACCGTTTGGGATGTTACGGATCGAAAACTTGCTGAAGAAGCACTAAAAGAACGTGAAAAACTCCTGAATGAAGTTGGCAGGATTGCAAAAATCGGCGGGTGGGAAATGGATCTTACTACCCGCATGGCCAGATGGACCAAAGGCACATATGATATTGTTGAAACAGGATATGATCAGCCGGTTCCGGGCCCGGATGAGCATATTGAGTATTATCTTCCCCAATACCGGTCTCTGGTTGCTGATTCCATGCAAGCGTTAATCGAAGATGATCAACTCCTGGATTTTGAAGCGCAGTTGCGGACTGCAAAGGGCAATATGATATGGTGCCGCGCAATCGGGCGGGCAATAAAAAAGGAGGGTCGCTGCATAAAAGTTTATGGCACTTTCCAGAATATCACCGACCGGAAAAAAGCTGAAGAAGAGATCCGTGAACTGAACCGTGATCTGGAATTGCGTGTTTGCCAGCGCACTGCCCAGCTTGAGGAGGCCAACAAGGAGCTTGAGGATTTTGTGTACTCCATATCCCATGATTTACGGGCTCCGCTGCGTTCCATCAGCGGTTTTGCCGAAATCATTGACCGCAGGCATAAAGCCTCTCTGAATGAAGAAGGCCGGCACTATTTTGATAATATTGTCAAGGCAAGCAGGCAAATGGATGTGTTGATCGATGACCTGCTCAGATTTTCCCGTTTGGGGCGCAAGGCCATAAAATCCGAAAACGTTTCACTTGCTGATGCCTTTAAAACAGCTATTGAGACACTTGCAGAACCGATAAAAAAGACAGATGCCCGAGTCCGTCTTCCCGAACAGATGCCGGTTATCCTGGGTGATTCAACTCTTGCAACCCATATCCTTATAAATCTTCTGGAAAATGCTGTAAAATACCATAAACCGGGTGTGCGGCCACTCATCGATATCAGTGTCGAAATTGAAGATCGATATGTGAGGGTTTCCATTGCCGATAACGGAATCGGAATTGAAAAACAATATCATGAAAAAATATTCAATATTTTCCAGAGACTTCACAGCCAGGCTGATTATCCCGGAACGGGCATAGGGCTTGCCGCGGTGAAAAAGGCGCTTCAGATCATGGACGGCCAGATCCGGGTTGAATCGGAGTTGGGCAAAGGAAGTATTTTTAAGATAAAACTTTTAAAGGCAATAACCACATAATTTGGGAGAATATAGCAATGATAAAACCAGCTTCGATACTATTGGTGGAAGATAATCCGATGGACGTTGAACTGATTGTTGATGCGTTCAAAGAGGCCCGCCTGGGGAATAAAATCCATGTGGCCAAGAATGGAAAAGAGGCGCTTGAATTCCTGTTTGGCGAGGGAAAATTTGCTGACCGGAAGCTATACCCATTACCGGACATTGTTCTGCTGGATCTCAAGATGCCTGGAATTGACGGTCATGAAGTACTGAGGCGGATTAAAGGGGCCGAAATGCTGAAACGCCTGCCGGTCATTATACTGACATCTTCAAGGGATGAGGGTGACAGAGCCATGAGCTACGACAATGGGGCCAACAGCTATCTGGTAAAACCGGTTTCTTTTGGTGAATTCTTAATAGTAGTAAAACAGGTTTCCGATTACTGGCTCACGTTGAATGTGGAACCGCCGATGGAATGAAGGGGAAATGAATAATGAAAATTGAATATTGAATAATGAAAAATGAAAAATGAGGGAAAATGAGAGACGAGGATTTGAAAAACAGGACCAAGGAGTTTGCTCATAGATGTGTTAAATTGGCTTTGGCATTGCCTAAGGGCAAACTGGAAAACCATATTGCCGGCCAGTTAATCCGTTGCTCTACATCTGTGGCCGCCAACTACAGGGCATCCTGTTTAGCGCAATCCAAGGCAAGTTTCATATCAAAGATCAGCATCGTTCTGGAAGAATCGGACGAGGCTTCATTCTGGCTGGAATTTATTGTCGATGAAATACTGGTTAGATCTGATCGTGTCGAACCTCTTCTAAGTGAGTCAAGGGAACTGACGGCAATTTTTTATGCCAGTTGCAAAACGGCCAGAAGAAATTGAATAATTGAATATTGAATATTGAAAATTGAAAATTGAAAATTGAAAAATTGAGGAAAAAAGAAAGATGAGGAATGGAGCGGAGCGACACCACAAATTTTCAATTTTCAATATACAATATTCAATATAAAACGGAGTTGCCATAATGAGTGATAAAATCAGAATACTTTATATCGATGATTACCAGCTCGACCGTGAGTTGGTCAAAGATGTTCTGGAAAAGGAGCATGGCGGATTCGAAGTTACTGAAGCCTCCAATAAGCAGGAGTTTGAGGCGCTGTTGAAAAATAGTGAGTTTGATGTTGTTTTAAGCGATTTTAACATTGCCGGGTTCGAAGGGCTTCAGGTTATAGATTTTGTCCATGCACATGATCTGGGTATTCCGGTCATTATTGTTACCGGAACCGGCTCAGAAGAAATCGCAGTTAAGGCGCTTAAACAGGGCGCAGCCGATTATGTGATCAAACGGCCAAGGCATATCCAGAAATTGCCGCAAACCATTTTTGCCGTAATCGAAAATAAATTATTGAGAGACCAACGCCAAAAAGACCGAAGCGCTCTTATGGAAAGTGGGAAAAAATACCGAATGCTTTTCGAGAATATGGCTCAAGGTGTATTCTATCAAAGTGCAGATGGGATAGTAATTGATTGTAACCAGTCTGCACTGGATATGATCGGCTTAACCCGTAACCAGTTTATAGGAAAAACGTCTGTAGATACTCAATGGAAAATAATTCACGAAGATGGCTCGGAATTTCCCAGAGAGCAGCAACCATCGATGGTGGCCTTGAGGACAGGAAAACCTGTACGAAATGTTATAGCCGGTGTATTCAACCCACGGCTTGAGTCATATGTGTGGCTTAGCATCAATGCTATCCCTGAGTATAAAACGGGAGAGGACAAACCCTGTCGGATGTTTGTCACCCTGCATGATATAACCGAGCGCAAGCTGGCGGAAAATGAGCTGCGGGAGAGCGAAGACAAATTTAAGCATATATTTGAGTATTCTTCCGTCGGCAAATCAATAACGTTTACTTCCGGTGAAATGGAAGTGAACAAGGCTTTCTATACGATGCTGGGTTACTCACAGGATGAATTCAGAGACCTCAGATGGCAGGAGATTGCTTATCCCGATGACGTTGAACTTTCTCAAAAGGTAATTGATTCGCTTCTTTCCGGTAAAAATAATTCCGAACGATTTACCAAAAGATATCTTCATAAAAATGGTTCCGTTATATGGGCGGATGTAAGCACAACATTACGAAGGGACAGGGAAGGAAAACCTCTTTATTTTATGTCTACGATAAGTGACATCACCGATCGTAAGAAAATGGAAGAAGAGATATTGAAGTCCCGGAAGCTTGAATCGCTTGGGGTGCTGGCAGGAGGTATCGCTCACGATTTCAATAATATTCTGACCGCGATTATCGGCAATATTGCTATGGCGAGGATGCAGACAAAACCTGATGATGAAAGATTTGAGCTGTTAAGCGAAGCTGAGGCGGCTTCTGCAAGGGCTCAGACACTGACCGGGCAGCTATTGACATTTTCCAAAGGGGGAGCGCCGTTAAAAGAGATCGCCTCAATCAAAGATATACTCAAAGAATCATGTTCTTTTGTGTTGAGGGGCTCAAAAGCAGATTGCGAGTATTCTATAGCAAAAGATCTCTGGCCGGCTGAGGTTGATACCGGGCAGATCAGCCAGGTCATAAACAATATTATGATCAATGCAAACCAGGCCATGCCGGAAGGGGGAATGATTCAGATCGCAGCAGAGAATCTGTTAATAGATGATAGTTACGGGCTGCCTCTTACACCGGGCGAATACATCAGGATATCCATCAAAGATCAGGGGGTGGGCATATCTGAAAAACATTTTTTAAACATATTCGACCCATACTTTACCACAAAACAGCAAGGAAGCGGCCTTGGTCTTGCCACAACTTATTCCATCATCAAAAAGCATGATGGGCACATTACTCTGGAATCCCAAATAGGCATTGGGACAACATTTTACATCTATCTTCCTGCTTCCGAAGAAACAGTCTCTGAAAAAGAAGAGATTCAACTTGTAACCGGTCATGGCAGGATTCTGGTGATGGATGATGAAGCACCATTACGGAAAATGGTCGGCAGGATGTTAAAATCGCTTTGTTATGAATCGGAATTTGCAAAGAATGGTTCTGAAGCGATTAAGATGTATAAAGAAGCCAAAGAAGCGGGAAAACCTTATGATGCCGTGATCCTGGACCTGACCATTCCGGGAGGGATGGGCGGAAAGGAAGCAATTAAGAAATTGCTGGAGATAGACCCTGAAATAAAAGCCATTGTTTCAAGCGGTTATTCAAATGATCCGGTTCTGGCAAATTTTTTAGAATATGGTTTTAAAGGTATAATGCCTAAACCGTTTGAAACCCTGTATTTGAGTAATGTGTTGAATGAAGTGCTTAAAGGGGGGAAATAATAAGTCGAAGGAGATCCGATGAATATCACTGAACCCGAGTTAACAGCCCGTGATGAAATCCTTATTGTCGATAACGCGAAATTCAATTTGAAATTGTTATCTGATATTTTGAGAAATGCCGACTACAAAGTTCGTACAAACAGTGATGGTGAGACAGCTTTACACAGCGCGAAAGACAAACCGCCGCCGCTAATTTTGCTGGATATGAAGCTGCCCGGCATGGACGGTCTTGAATTGTGCCGGCAGCTTAAAGCGGATAAGAAAACATGCTCAATCCCTGTTATTTTTATCAGTGTTTTGGAAGATGAGAGTTCAAAAATTGAAGGGTTTCAAGCCGGCGCGGTTGATTATATTAATAAACCCTTTTATGCGGATGAAGTGCTTGCAAGAGTAAAAACCCATCTATCAATCAAACGGTTGCAATTTGATTTGAAAAGCCAAAATGCGCAACTTTTAAACGAAATAACCGAGCGCAAAATGGCGGAAAAAGCACTGCTGGAGAGTGAAGGAAAATTACGTACCATTCTGGATGCTACCCCATTCCAAATTGCAGTTGTCGATTTGCATGACGATAAGATTCATTTCTGGAGTAGTACTGCCCTCACACTTTTTGGGCATACCGCGCAAACAGCATCCGAGTGGTATCGGATTGCTTACCCAGATCCCGATTACCGCCGTGAAGTGATTGACCGATGGAAACCTTTTCTGGACATAGCCCGTGAATCCAGCGAGACTGTCAACACAGGCGAATACCGGGTTACCTGTAGTAATGGTTCTGAACGCATTTGCGAACTCTATGCTACATTCCTCTCAGATATTCTTATTGTTACATTCAACGACATCACCGAGCGCAAGCAGGCGGAAGAAAATATGGAGAGGGAATTCCAGATGCGAACGGCTTTGCTTGATAATATTCCCGGCTGTATTGCCTTGATCCTCAAGAAAAGCACCCGTGAAATCGTAGCTTCCAATAGACGCGCCCGTGAGATCGGTGCTGTTCCTGGCCAGACATGCTTCAAGACATGCGCCATGCGAGACGATGACTGCCCTTTCTGTCTCGCACCCAAACTGTGGACGACCGGGAACTCGCAAAAGATCGAAGTCGAGTACAGAGGAACATGGTACGAAGGCATATGGGAACCGCTCTCAGAGGATCTGTTCGTTCATTACATCTTCGATATAACCGAGCGCAAGCAGGCAGAGGAGGAACTGCGGTTTCAAAGTGAAATCATGACGAATTTGGCTGAAGCAGTCTATCTTATCAGGATGGAAGATGGTATTATTGTATATACGAATTCAATATTTGAAAAAATGTTCGGCTATGAACAAGGAGAAATGCTCGGAAAGCATGTTTCAATTGTGAATGCGCCCTCAGAAATAAAGCCTGAAGAGACTGCCAAAAATATTATGGCAATTTTACATGAAAAGGGTTGCTGGCAGGGCGAAGTAAAAAATATCAGGAAAGATGGGTCGAATTTTTCGTGTTATGCAAAAGTTTCTGTGTTCGATCATTCAAAATATGGTAGAGTTCTTGTCTCCGCCCATACAGATATTACCGAGAGTAAAAACTTACAGGAGCAATTGCGGCAGTCTCAGAAGCTGGAGGACGTCGGCAGGCTTTCAGCTGGGATTGCGCATGATTTTAACAACCTTTTGACTACTATTATCGGGAATGCCGAATTAGCTATTGTTGGCACCGGCAAGGATGATCCCCTTCGTGAGATGATTGAAGAGATCAGAGGAGCCGGAAAAAGAGCTTCCGAATTAACCCGTCAGCTCCTGGCCTTCAGCCGTAAGCAGATCCTTCAACCCGAAGTGATCAATCTCAACGGGATCGTGAAAGATATGGGAAATATGCTTTGCCGCATAATTGGTGAGAATATAAAACTGAGAACGGAACTGGCTTCTGATCTGGGACAGGTTGAAGCTGATGCAGGTCAGATTGAACAGGTGATCATGAACCTTTGTGTTAATGCCAGGGATGCCATGCCAATGGGCGGGAATCTTACAATTGAGACAAAAAATGTGGAGCTTGATGAAGATTATGCCAATATGCATATAAGGGTGATGCCAGGTCCTTACGTTATGCTGGCCGTGAGCGACTCGGGGTTCGGAATTGCCAGGGAGGTGCAGCCTCATATTTTCGAACCCTTTTTTACTACCAAGGATAAGAGTAAGGGAACAGGGCTTGGGTTGTCAACGGTATATGGCATTGTGAAACAGAGCAACGGCAACATCTGGGTTTACAGTGAGCCAGGGAAAGGAACTGCCTTCAAGATTTATCTTCCCAGATGTGAAGAAGCTTCCATTACTCCAAAAAAGGGGGAGATAAGGGAAGAAGTACTTCATGGTTCCGAGACTGTACTGTTGGTTGAAGATGACGAGATGGTCAGGAACCTGGCCCTTTAGTCTTTGAAACGTTGTGGATATAACGTCCTTTACGCTTCGGATGGTCAGGAGGCTTTGCGTATCTTGCGGGAACACGAAGGAATAATCCATCTGATGTTGACCGATATGATTATGCCGGGGATAAGTGGTGTGGAGCTGGCTGCTCTGGCGCAAGGGGAGTGCATTGACCTGAAGGTGCTTTATATGTCGGGTTATATGGATAGCTCCATTATTCATAGTGGTGGAGCAATTGATAAAGAGATTGCCTTTCTCCAGAAACCTTTCACGCCTGATAGTCTGGCTAAAAAGGTGAGGGAGGTGCTGGATGCATAAGGCAGCATTCATAAGGAATGGATTAAAGAGCCATTTGAGAGACTCCGGGTTGCTTCGTTACATGTGGATTATTGCAGGTGTCTGGACAATGATCATTGTTGCAACGGTGCTTATCAATGCGATCAGTATCCGGAGAGAATTTTATGGAATGGCCCGTATAGTGGCTATGGCCAGCTTCAACAAGGATATGGTATATCGGCGCTGGGCCGCCAATCAGGGCGGGGTTTATGTACCGGTAACGGATGAGAACCAGCTTAACTCATATCTTAGTGATATTCCGGACAGGGATATCACTAGCACCACGGGTCGTTTACTTACCCTGATCAACTCGGCTTATATGACGCGGCAGGTTCACGAGCTTGGCATGAAACAATATGGACTTCGTGGCCATATTACCAGCCTCAAACCAACCAGGCCGGAGACTGCCCCTGATCTCTGGGAGACCAAGGCACTGAAAGCCTTTGGACAGGGAGAGATCGAGGTGACAGATATGCAAATAATAGATGGGAGTCCCCATTTTCGTTTTATGAGGCCAATGTTTACAGAAAAGGCGTGCCTAAGATGCCATGCCAAACAGGGGTATAAGGAAGGCGATATCCGCGGAGGCATCAGTGTTTCGGTGCCCATGGCACCATATCAGGCTGCGGCCCGCTCTCAAGCCATCTATCTGTCGGCAGCATTTGGGCTTGTGTGGCTTATTGGGCTTGTTGCCATATTTCTGGGAATAAACCGTTTTGGCCTGCGCATCCGCGAAAAAGAGCAGGTACAGGAAGAGAGAAACAGATATCTTGATAAACTCCAAAAATCCCTTGAAACCGGCAAGGAACTTAGTGGCCTTCTCCCCATCTGCGCATCCTGCAAGAAGATTCGGGACGACAAGGGCTACTGGCAGCAGGTTGAAACCTATGTGCGGGAACATTCCGAGGCCGATTTCACCCACGGTATCTGCCCGGATTGCGAGAAAGAGTTATTTGAAGATATTCCTAAAAGATAGTTTGAGAAGCTAAACTCTCACATTTTATGGTTGAAAACAGTTTATTGGCTTATGTCAACCCCTGAACTTCAAACTGCGAAAGGAAACAGACATGGAAGAGAAAATAAACCGGAGAAAGATCCTTCTTGTGGACGATGAGCCATCCGTTCTGCGCACTATGGAGCGTATCATAAAAATGATTCAGCGGGAGTGCTTGTCGGTATCAAGCGCGGAAGAAGCCCGCAGCGTAATGAAAGAGGAGATCTTTGATCTCATTCTCTGCGATATACGTCTGCCCGGGGAATCGGGGATGGATCTGATCTCTTATGCCATCTCCGAGTATCCTGAAACCGCCGTGATTATAGTAAGCGGAGTGGATGATCCTGAAGTGGCGGAAAAGGCTCTGGAAATGGGGGCTTACGGTTTTATCGTCAAACCTTTCAAGCTAAGCGAGATGATAATAAATATTTCCAGTGCACTTAGAAGGCAAAAGCTGGAGGCTGAGAGCAGGCGCTACCGGGAAAAACTGGAACAACTTGTGGCTGTTCGTACAACAAAGCTTCAGGATACTCTTGATGGAGTAATTCAGGTTGTTGCACAAATTGTGGAATCAAAGGATCCTTATACGGCAGGTCATCAGCGCAAGGTTGCCGAGCTTGCCTGTGCCATAGCCTGTGAAATGGATTTTACAACGGATCAGGTTAAGGGAATTCGTATGGCCGGTACGATCCATGATCTTGGCAAGGTTTCCGTTCCTTCTGAGATTCTAAGCAAACCCGGCAGGCTCAGCGATATTGAATTTTCTATAATCAAGGCGCATCCCCAGGTTGGCTATGATATTCTGAAGGGAGTCGATTTCCCGTGGCCGGTCGCTGCGATGGTTTGGCAACACCATGAAAGGATGAACGGTTCCGGATATCCCTGTGGATTGAAAGGAAATGAAATTCTTCCTGAAGCAAGAATCCTTATGGTGGCCGATGTTGTGGAAGCTATGGCTTCACACCGTCCTTACCGCCCTGCGATAGGTATCAGTATTGCTTTGGAGGAGATCGTGAAAAACAAAGGCATCCTTTATGAACCTGATGTTGTGGATGCCTGTATTAGTTTATTTTCAAAAAAGAATTATTGTTTCACATCTTCATAGAATAATATATTTAAGTGCATCATCACTACCCATTTTCTCGTCAAGGCTCATTGCCATCTGTGAGCCGCAACATCCGCTTTGGTTAAGAAAGATCCGGATAGGTTGTATTTCCTTATCCTGGAAAAAGGCCTTAATCTCTTTTTGAGCTTTTTCAGTAACGGTAAACATGTATTTCTCCTCATAACAAATAGTCGATTAATTTTTGATTTATTTCCCCTTTTAAACACCTTCTATCTTTATGGAGAATGCTATTTCTTATTCTTCACTACCATGACCTTCTTCCACCGGGGAAGAGTGTCGGGGTAGCATTTTGCTTTATAACATAATATTTTGATTATGCGTTTGTATCTATAGCACATGTAACCACATGCATCAAGACAGGCGTGCCATAGGGGAGGGGGTCTGCCTTATCAGTGTCTTGTTGGTGGGGGCAGAGGTTCTGATGGTTAGGCAGATATGAAAAATATTACTGCTGTTTTTTCCTGTAACACGCAAAAGGTCAGCGTCGATTAAAATACGCGATTTCAACTGACAATCATTGACTATGTATTCACCATAATTATGACAATGATAATTTAGCGCTGTGGTCAATTCGGTAATAGTTGGACAAATATCCCATGTTTTACCGATTTGGCTTTTGATCTTTATCACCATGAAATACCAAGTAGTGATTTTCGCATTCAATATGCTCAGAATAGTCCGGTCGGAGGCAAAGAACCAGATTAGATCGTCCACCTCCGCTCAATGAATTCCGCCACATGCTGAGGTTCCACCGGATATGAAGGCCAAACGAATCATCTCATGATTCAATTCCATTTCCTCCCGTTACTTTAATCACTTGTTATTAAAGCATGAATACACATTTCTGATTAACCTTCAGAGCATGGCAGGCTATGTGCATTTACATTTATCAAGTCAATTGGATACTTCAATGAAAATGGAGACTAAAAATAAGGAAAGGAGGATAAAAATAATGGAATTCACTCAGAAAGAAAAAGATCGTTTGGTCGAATTGAAAGCCAAAGCAGCTAAAGACGCCAAGTCTTTATCAGACGCCGAAAGAACCGGGATGAAAAATCTCAGCGCTAAAAAGTAGTGGAGAGTATTAATATTTCTTTTACATACTCTATCGTTTTATGCTTTTTAACACGTCATAAAGTTTCAGTAACGTACGTTGGTACTGGCTTTACATGGGCAAAGATCAACAATGATACGAAAAAGGAGTAGCAGAAATGAAAAAAAAGATTGTATCGTATTTTATTTCGTTTGTTTTCATGCTTGGAATTTCAGGATGTGCAAGCTACTATAAGATTGTAGATCCGGTTTCAAAAAAGGTCTATTATAGTGATAGTGTCGACAAGAAAGGTAATGGTGCCATCCAATTTAAAGATGAAGTATCAAAAAATAAGGTGACGTTGCCGCAATCAGAAGTTATGAAGGTAACGGAAGATCAGTATAAGGCTGAAACACGTCCCCAATAATGTTGCAACCAATTCGTCCGAGTTTTTCTGCTAACTAAACGTAAGTTGACAGACAGAACAAACAAGCAACTGTCAGCAACAGGCGCAAAACACCACTCAATAAGTCAACGACTTATGCGGTGGTGTTTTCTGCTTACCAAACCCGCCACATCTTCACAATCCTCCATCTCTGCTATATCCAAAGCGAAATTACAGATATAAACACCGAATAAACTACTTCCCCGGCTTGAAATGGTGCGCCATTTTGAACGGAAATATCCATATGGTTGGCCACAATATCGGCAACCGGCACTTCGTCTGCATGGTGTTCATGTTGCTTTAAAAAGGAGCGCAAACCTCCTATACCGTTCCATGCCAGGATATCTTGTATCAGCGTGGTTGAAATAATCGGCGGATGTCTCCGCCGGTTTATAAATGTTGGGTAGAGTATTTTCTTTTTATAATTCTTCCATGCATTCAGTAAGTCCAATAAGCTTTGACGTCTTACCAGCGGAATATCAATCGGCAAAACAAAAAACGCTTCCTTCGGTTTTGCCAGACTTTGAATTCCGGCCTTTATTGAAGAGAACATACCACTCTCATAATGCGGGTTTTCGATTGCTTCGGCGCCTGTTGCTTTAATGAGAGCAACTATCTCCTCAGTTCTATGCCCGATGACGACTCGAATATCGCAAATCCCTGCTTGCATGAAAAGATCTATCGTATGTTCCAATACGCTCTTTTCACCCATGGGCAATAGCGGCTTAAATTTTCCCATTCATGAAGAAAATCCTGCCGCCAGAATAATAGCCGATATGTTTGCGTACATAATATATGTCTGTTAGTTATTATTTGCGGCATACAACGGCGAACTGTGCCTTATTTCTTTGAGAATCAGATGGTCCTTTTTCCGCAACGCATAGACCATGCTCATTATGTAAGGCGGCGGAAGTTCCAGCTTATGGGCTATTTCCTTCACAGATAACGCCTCCTGTCTTAACAGCAGCAGAATTTCCTGCGCGGTGATTTCTTCCTGAATAAAGCCGTCCAGCATCCTGCCGATCTCATGCCCGGTAAATACTTCGCCGTATCGATTACCGTCACGACGGAATTCTGTCTGCTTGGCAGTCACCCAGCGCAGTTTTTCCATGGTTACCGCACTTAAAGCTGCTTCCAGTTTCCGTTTTAAACCGTCAACGCCTTTTTCCGCGTCACTTGCCAGGGGACCCAATTCACGAATCTGATTCGTAAAATTATTTATGACTTCGGCGAAACGCGCGCCTTCGGCTGCGGATACCCATTCCAGGATGAGACGATTTGTGTTGATTTTTAAATGCTTCAATATCCGCCTGACCAGATTTACCATGTTTACTGCTTCCCGGTTTCCAGATATATAATGGCAGTCAGCCGGATGGCATCCGCCTACCCATATGCCATCGCATCCTTTTAAAAAAGCCCTTACGACAAACTCAGGATCGACCCTGCCCGAACACATCACCCGCACCACGCGAATATTGGGTAAATACTGAATACGTGATACACCCGCAAGGTCGCCGCCGGCATAGGCGCACCAATTGCACAAAATACCAAGAATTTTCGGTTCAAAACTCATCTTGCCATCCTCTTCTTACCAGTTCGCCGCGTATGCATCGATCTGTGCGTTTATCTGCTCTCTTGTGAATCGTCCCATGGTAATCGCCATTCTGGGGCATCGCGCCGCACACACTCCGCATCCCTTGCAGGAAGCCGTTATTGTATGCGCCTTGAGATCCGTACCGGTTTCTTCTTCCACCTTGATCGAACCATAAGGGCACAGGTATTCGCAAATGCCGCAGCCAAAACATTTTTCCTTATCCACACAACTCACAATCGGTTCGGCCATTACCACTCCTTTTGCCAGAGGGATTGCAGCGCGGGCGGCAGCTGACAGCGCCTGGCTGATGGACTCGTCAATCGTTTTGGGGGAATGTGCCAGCCCGCAAACAAAAATGCCGTCTGTGGCAAAATCCACCGGTCTTAATTTTGCATGGGCTTCCAAAAAGAATCCTTCCGCATTTAAAGGAACTTTTAACAATTGGGAGATGGTTTCATTTTCGCCGGGAACAACAGCGGCGCTGAGGGCCAGCAAAGACGGCCTGATAAGTATATTTTCACCGATAACCGGATCAAAAACAACTGCCTGAAGTTCGCCTGATTCTTCGGTGATCAAGGGCTTATGCATATCATCATAACGAATAAAAACAACACCGGCATTTCTGGCCTCTCTATAAAAATCTTCATTAAACCCATAAGTCCGGATATCCTTATAAAAAATATATATATTCGCCAATGGATTCAGTTGCTTTATTTTTAGTGCGTTTTTTATAGCTGCCCCGCAACAGATCTTACTGCAATATGGCCTTTCCGGAGTCCGGGACCCCACACATTGAATCATTAAAACATTTTTAAAGTCAGACTGATGCAATGACCCTGTGGCAATAGCTTCACCCAGTTTTTGCTGCGTAAATACTTTTTCATGTTTTCCGTAAAGGTACTCATCCGGCTGTAATTCCATAGCGCCGGTGGCGATAATAATAACCCCGTGGGAGATCTGGCTGGTTTTTTGCTCTGAAACAATTATAGTATCAAAATTGCCCACATATCCTTTCACCTGCTTGACTTTGGCATCAGCGCATACGGTGATCAGGGAATGGTTTAAAACCTTATCTTTAATTTCTGCGAGCAGATTCTGAGGATTATTTTTATTCAATGTGAAAAAAAGGTGCTTAAGATTTCCGCCCAATTCTTTTTCTTTTTCCAGTAAAACACATTCAAATCCCTGATTCGCCAGTGCCAGAGCTGCGGTCATACCGGATAACCCGCCGCCGATAACCAAGCCCCGCCGTTCAACCGGTATAATCTCTTCCTTCAACGGCGTTAACAGGCGCGCTTTGGCAACCGCCATTCTGACAAGGTCCTTTGATTTTTCTGTGGCTGCTTCAGGCGCTTTGGCATGTACCCACGTACAGTAGTCTCTGATATTGGCCATTTCATAGAGACAGCGGTTCAGACCGGCCTCACGAATGGTTTCCTGAAAAAGCGGCTCATGTGTGCGCGGTGTGCAGGCAGCCACAACCACCCGATTGAGGCTATGTTCTTTTATGATTTCAATAATTTTTTCCTGGCTGTCGCGCGAGCAAGCATACATACTCTGCTGGGCAAAAACCACATTATCTAAGCCGGCAGCATATTCCCTGATTTGGGAAACATCGGCTACCCCGGCAATATTTACACCGCAATGACAAACAAAAACGCCAATCCTGGGATCTTCGCCTGTCACATCTCTTTCAGGTACATGTTCTTTCTCCTCCACCAATGTTCCCCGGACATCGGATAGCACCCCGGAAGCCAATGCCGCCGAACCACTGGCCTGCATCACACTTTCGGGGATATCTTTCGGCGACTGAAAAGCGCCGGCAACAAAAATACCGTCTCTGCTTGTTTGTGTCGGCATAAATTCATGGGTTTTGCAAAAACCAAACTGATTGAGTTTAATACTCGCTGCCTGCGCCAGTTCTTGCGCTGTTTTAGTCGGCTCCAGTCCGACCGACAGCACCACCAGATCAAACCGATCACTGTGATGGCTTCCATCCTCGGCGGCATAATTTAAAATCAGATCTTTTGTTTGGGGGTCCTGACAGACTGACGATATCCGGCTTCTCACAAAATGAATGCCGAACTCTTTTTTCCCTCTTTCAAAAAAGCTTTCAAACCCTTTCCCCTGGGTTCGAATATCCATGAAGAAAATCGTTATGTCCAATTCAGGATCATGCTCTTTAGCAATAATCGATTCTTTAATTGCATAAGTACAACAAACAGAAGAGCAGTATGAATTGGATGAAAGATCCCTGCTGCCCACACACTGAATGAAGGCAAGCTTTTTGGGGTGTTTTCCGTCCGACATGCGTACAATATGGCCCTGAAACGGACCGGATGCATTCTGAATTCTTTCAAATTCGATGCTTGTTATGACATTGGCATATTCACCATACCCATACTCTGTTTTTCTTCCGGCATTAAATTCATCCAATCCCGGCGTAAGGATCACAGCGCCTACTTCCAGTTCAATGCGCTCTTCCTTCTGATTTAAATTTATGGCCTTAAGCTTACATGCCTGCTCACATTGACGGCATTCATTTTTAAGGATATACAAACAGTGCAAAGGATCGATGAGATATGAAGACGGCACTGCCTGTGGAAAAGGGATATGGAGACACTTCACCTGAGCCAAACCTTCATTGAAAGTATCGGATATATTAACCGGGCAGTAATCCACACAATTGCCGCATGCGTTGCATAGTTCTTCATCAACATAACGGGGTCTCTTGAGAATATTGACTTTAAAATTTCCAGCAGTGCCATTAACAGACTCTATGCTGGCATTGGCGATAATTTTAATGCTGCTGTGCCGTTCGGCCTCAACTAGCTTGGGAGATAGAATGCACATGGAGCAGTCCAATGTGGGAAATGTCTTTTCCAATTGTCCCATGGTTCCTCCGATAGAAGGAGAGTATTCGATCAGATATACAAGGTACCCCTGCTCGGCCAAATCAAGGGAAGCCTGGATTCCGGCGATACCTCCTCCCACAACCATCACAGCACCGATTTTTTTGCTGTTCTTCATTGTCTTTCCTTTAATGTGTAATAAGTGATGCCATTAAATTTTCAACTTTTCTCAACAGCTACGGCACAGACTTTGTACTCCGGTATCTTTGATACAGGATCAAGAGCAGCATTTGTCAGTTTGTTTGCAGCAGACTGTGCAAAATGGAATGGGATAAAAACCGTTCCATCGACAGCAGTTGTCGATATTTTTATTGTTGCAGTAATATCCCCTCTTCTTGACACAATTTTTGCCAATGTTCCGTCTTCAACGCCAAACTTCTTTGCATCGGAAGATGAAATTTCAACAAAATTTTCCGGAGCCCTTTGATTTATTCCATCCGATTTCATTGTCATAGTACCGGTATGGTATTGATGAATTAGGCGGCCAGTCGTGAGATAAAGAGGATATTCGTTATCGGTCTGTTCTGCCGGAGGAATATATTCAATTGCATGGAAGACACCCTTGCCTATCGGAAAAGTCTGCGTATGCAAAATAGGCGTGCCCGGATGATCTATGCTCGTACAGGGCCAATGAACGCCCACCTGGTCTATCCGTTCATAATTTATTCCGGAATAGGAAGGAGTTACCTGGGAAATCTCCTCCATTATGGCTTCGCTGCTTTCATATGCCATTGGGCATCCCATACGGTTTGCAATTTCGCAGATGATTTTCCAGTCTTCTTGTGCTTGCCCGGGCGGATCAACTGCTTTTCGCACCCGCTGAACTCTGCGCTCAGTGTTTGTAAATGTTCCTTCCTTTTCGGCAAAACAGGCGGAAGGAAGAACGACATCGGCAAGCTTTGCAGTGTCTGTCATAAAAATATCCTGCACAACCAGAAAATCAAGATTCTTTATGCACTTTTCGGCATGATTGATATCAGGATCGGAAACGAGAGGGTTTTCACCAATAATATAAAGCGCTCTTAAGCTTTTATCGTGCGCTTTTGGCATCATTTCAGTAGCCTTTAAACCGGGTTTGTCTGGAAGTCCTGAAACACCCCAGGCTTGTTCCATCTTTTCTCTTACGGCAGGGTCAATTACTTTTTGATAGCCGGAGAAGACATCGGGGAGCCCTCCCATATCGCATGCGCCCTGAACGTTATTCTGACCGCGCAGAGGATTTACCCCTCCTCCTCTGATTCCAAGATTTCCGCAAAGCATGGCAAGGTTTGCCAAAGATTTCACGTTGTCTGTTCCGGTTGTGTGTTGAGTAATGCCCATGCAGTAAACAATGGCTCCTGCTTTTGCTCCGGCATACAGTCTTGCTGCATCAATAAGGCTTTGCGATGGAATACCTGTTATGGATTCAACATATTCGGGTGTGTATTTTTTGACAGCCTTTGTTAATTCTTCAAAGTTGGTTGTACGGTTTTCAACAAAACTTTTATCGAAAAGTTCTTCCTTTATAATAACATGCATCATCCCGTTAATCCAGGCAACATCGGTTCCAAGATTCTGACGAAGCCAGTTTCTTGAAAAATATGTCATATTGATGCGTCTTGGATCAACAACAATCAATTTTGTTCCTTTAAATTTTATTGCTCTTTTAATGTTAGAGGATATTACAGGATGGTTTTCGGTAATATTTGAGCCTGTGAGCAAGATTACATCCGCTTCCTCGATATCTCCTATGGTATTTGTCATCGCTCCGCTTCCGAATGCTGCGGCCAAGCCGGCTACTGTAGAAGCATGGCAGAGACGGGCGCAATGATCTACATTGTTGGTTTTAAATACCGCCCTTGCAAGTTTCTGGAACAGATAGTTTTCTTCATTTGTAACTCTTGCAGAAGTAAGCGCACCTATTGTATCTGGTCCGTATTCATCTCTTACTGAACTAAGCTGTCGGGCTACAAGATCAAGAGCTTCTTCCCAGCTTGCTTGCCTGAAGCTACCGTCATCCTGCTTTATCATGGGATAACGCAACCGTTCAGGACTATGAATAAAATCATAGGCAAACCGTCCTTTCACACAAAGATGCCCGAAATTAGGCGCAACTCCGGAAACGCCTTCAACATTGACTACCTCACCACCTGATACTCCAAGATATATCTGGCATCCCACACCACAGTATGTGCATGTAGTCCTGATCTTTTTAAGCTCAAACGGACCGGGTTTGCCTTTTATCTTCTCCTGTAAAGCGCCTGTGGGACAGTTTCCTGCACACAGTCCACAGTCCACACACTTATCATTAATATTCGGCGCATACTGGGGAGGACCAATGCGGTTTTCACTGGAAACTTCATCGACTTTTATGGCATACTGAATCTGATAGTTATCGCATCCCACGGCACACCTGCGGCATACGATGCATTTGTTCGGATCTACGGTTATAAAAGGGTGAGAGTTTTCTATTTTATATTTAGGACTTTTCCAGAAAGTCAGTTTGCTTGCATCAACATTATAGATTGTGGCATATTTTCTAAGCAGGCAATCAAAACTATCAAGACAACCGCAGGAAAGGCATCTTTCGGCTTCCGCTTTGGCCTGAGACTCAGTCAATACAAGTTCCGCCTCTTCAAAGCTCTTTACTCTTTGCTCAACGGAAAGAAGCGGTGTTGAATGACGCGGTCGGCTTATAATATTTTCAAAATTTACCGGATCGACTTCTTTTAATTTCCCTTTTGTTATATTAAAAGGTTTTGCATCCTTTATAACGACTCCATCGGTCAGATAACTATGAATAGACAAGGCCGCCTCACGTCCGTCAGCACTTGCCTGAATCACAGTTCTTGGGCCTCTTAAAAGATCGCCGCCTAAAAACAGATAAGGAAGACAGGATTGGAGAGTGTTTGAATCTGTTTCGGGAATTCCCTTTTTAGTAAAAGCAATATCTTTAAGCTCAGAATCGTTCTTCAAAAAAGCCATATCGGAAAACTGCCCGATGGAAACAATAGCCTGATCCGCCTCAATAATTGTTTCGGAACCCTTAATGGGAACCGGACTAGGACGGCCGCTGCTGTCAGCAGCCTTCAGTTCATTTTCAAGATATTCAACTCCGGAAAAACGCCCGTCTTTGGACACGATTCGTGTAGGAGTGGCCAGAATATGTATTTTTATGCCTTCTTGTTCAGCATCATGGATCTCCTGCGGATTTGCAGGCATTTCAGCCTTGGTCCGGCGGTAAAGCATGATAACTTCTTTTGCGCCCATGCGAAGACAACTGCGCGCAGCATCCATACCTGTGTTTCCGTTGCCGATAATTATCACTTTTTTGCCGACAGGCGGCGGGTCTCCGGAAGCTGTGCGGATTAAAAACTCAATAGCGGACATAACTCCCGGCAAATCTTCTCCGGGTATTCCAAGTTTGTACGAATTCCAGGCTCCTACAGCTAAAAAGATTGCATCATAACCCTGACTTTTAAGTGAAGCCAGTGTGAAATCTTTTCCGAATTTCTTGTTTGCAATAACCTCTACACCAAGATCAAGAATCTCCTGTATTTCCTCATCCAGCACAGCTTTGGGAAGCCGGTATTCAGGTATCCCGTATCTCAGCATACCGCCAAGTTTTGGCATCGCATCATATATGGTGGCTGCATGGCCCTTGAGACGAAGATAATAAGCAGCGGCAAGCCCGGCAGGCCCGCCTCCAATTATGGCTACCTTTTTGCCGGTATCTGCCGGAGGCTTTGGCGTTACCCGTATTTTGCGTTCAGCGGCATAATCGGCAACATATCTTTTAAGATCCTTGATATTTATTGCTTCTTCAACACGCGTGCGGCTGCATTCGTTTTCACAGGGATGAGGGCATACTCTTCCAAGTGTGGCAGCAAAAGGGGTCTTTTCTTTAATCATTCTAAGAGATTCTATATAATTGCCTCTTGCAATATGAGCTACATATCCCTGGATATCCAGTTTTCCGGGGCAAGTCATATGACATGGAGCTACACAGTCTCCGTAATGCTGTTCAAGAAGCAGAGAAAGTATATTTTTACGATATTCCCTTATTGTTGCCGTATCGGTTTGAACTTCCAGTCCCTCAGCAGCCTTAAAAGAGCAGGATGCCACCGGTCTGGGTTCTCCCTTTACTTCCACAACGCATATCCGGCAAGCTTCTTCCGGTTTTAACAATGGATTGTGACAAAGAGTCGGAATGAAAATCCCCTCTTGAGCAGCAGCTTGTAACAGGGTGTTTTCGGATTCCGTAATGACGGTTTTACCATTAATAGTTAGAGATACTTTAGGCATATATTACTCCGCTTTATTTAATGAAGCCTGTGACATAAATAACAATTTCAGATTTTGCCGGATTATCTGTCTTAAGATGAATACTGCCCCGGTAAGTTTCTGCCTTTTCTATCAGGTTCTTTGCCGTCAGCAAATAATTGTCCGCTTCTTTCTCCAGTGTAAATATAATTTTATTTTCAAGGTTGTCCGCGTATGATGAAACTATATTGAAGGGGTACTTTTTTAAGGGTGTAATAATGATTTGGGATTGAATTATACTGCCTGCTACGCCCTTTAAGATTATATTTTTAGGATCAATCGATCCAAATGCCTCAACTTCTCCTTTGAGGTATAAATTTAATTGCTTATTTTTCGGATCATTGGTGTAAACCGCTATGGTCTTTAAAAACTTGCTTCCTGCATAGCTAGTTGTGTTACCATTTATGGATATTTTCCCCTCGGTGCCAGGAGGTATTTGCTTTGTATAATTGGCTGTTGTACATCCGCAACTTGTTTTAACTTTTTCAATGAGCAGAGGTGCATTGCCTGCATTTTTTATAATAAAATCATGGGTAACGGCAGTTCCTTCGATCACCGTATCGAATCTGAATACTTCTTCTTCCAAAACTGCTACCGGTGAGAAAGAGGCTATATCAGCAGCCTGTATTTTCTCCGCACGGGCAGAAAAAGTCATCGCAAGGCACAGTACAAGATATAGGCCAAAAAATGTTTTTGCCTTCATTATATTTCCCTTCAAATGTCACATCCGCAATCTTTACCACCGACTAACCGCACGATCCGCCGGACCCGCAACTCGAACATCCGCTGTCAAATTTAAGATTAGAAGTAACAATAAAACCTTTTGATGCATAATCCACATTAATGGGCTGAGCCTGTTTCATAAGATCTCTGTCAATCAGATATTCGATTCCATCGACTTTAAAGGTTGAATCATTATCCCTTTTTTCGTCAAGGCTCATTACCATTTGTGAACCGCAACATCCGCTTTGGTTAAGAAAGATCCGGATAGGTTGTATTTCCTTATCCTGGAAAAAGGCCTTAATCTCTTTTTGGGCTTTTTCTGTAACTGTAAACATGTATTTCTCCTTTATATAACGGCTTCGTAAAAGTTGTCTCTACTGTGTTACGCTTCATCATTGCAGTATCTGTGGCGGCATATAAAATGTCGCCCTACCATAGGACGGGGTTTAACATCCTGCCATGCATATGGAGCTTTTACGAAGCCGTCTTAAATATTTTATGATATCAGGTTTTGTGATATCTGGGCAGCACGTTGCCTGACCATCTTTGTTGACGGTCCAAGAGCTTCCACGCTTTTGCAGACATCCCAGGCTACATCGGCAAACTTTGTTGCTTCGGCTGATGATATCCATGAAAAATGCAGTCTTCCCGGTTCAATACCAGTGTGCTCCAGTAAACTTTTCATCAGCGCAAATTTACGGCGGCCATAGTAATTTCCTTCAATATAATGGCAGTCTCCGGGATGACATCCCGAGATCCAGACACCGTCCGCACCTTCTCTGAAAGCGGCAAGTATGAATTTGGGGCTGATACGGCCGCTGCATGGAACCCTGATAATTCGAATATAGGGCGGATATTCAAGACGGCTTACACCTGCCATATCTGCTGCACCGTAAGTACACCAGTTGCACAAAAAAGTGATTATATTGGGTTGCCACTTTGACATAATATTTCTCCTTAATTATGATATCTATATTTAAACTCCCTCCCCATTAATGGGGGAGGGCCGGGGTGGGGGGCGAAAAAGCATTTCACTAACAAATGCTCTTCAGATTATACATTTGTGTCCACCATACATGTGACCGGACATGCATCAAGACAGGCGCGGCATCCTGTGCAGCGCTCTGTAATTATACTTCGGGCTTTCTTTTTTATTTTGACCTTGAAATTTCCTGGTTGTCCGTCAATGCTTAATACTTCGGCATAAGTGATCAGTTCGATATTCGGATGCCGGCCTGCCGTCACCAGATAGGGAGCCAGAATGCACATTGAGCAATCAGTTGTAGGAAAGGTTTTATCAAGCTGGGCCATGGCTCCGCCTATAGCCGGAGTTTTTTCAACCAGATATACAAAATAGCCGGAATCCGCCAGATCAAGAGCGGTCTGAATGCCGGCTACGCCTCCTCCAACCACAAGTACTGCACCAACAGGATTTGTATTCATTTTATCTCCTTTATCTCAAGAAATATCAGGCCGCGGAAGCATACCGGCTCTTTGGGCTATTTCGGCAACCTTATGTTCCCATTCGATAGCCATCAGATGAACGCCTGCAACGCCTTCCATTTGCTTGAATTCTTCAATTTGTTCTATGGCAATTTTTATGCCTTCTTCTGCAAATTTTCCTTTTCCGGCGCCTCTTAATCTCTCAATCAGTTCAGGCGGGACATCCATGCCGGGAACCTGCTTTGCCATATACTGGGCCATACCAACACTTTTTAAAGGTGTTACTCCTGCAAGAATATAGCATTTTTCACAAAGTCCCATATCCACGGCCATTTTCATAAACTGCCTGAACTTATCCATGTTATAGATGCATTGGGTCTGAATAAAGTCGGCTCCTGCATTTATCTTCTTGGCAAGACGGTAAACACGGAATTCAAAAGGATCGGCAAACGGATTACTGGCTGCTCCTATAAACATCTTTGGAGAACCATCTATCGGTTCTCCGTTTAAAAATTGTTCTTCATCTCTCATGGTTTTAACCAGATTTATAAGCTGCATGGAATCTATGTCATAAACGTTTTTAGCTTCCGGGTGATTTCCGAATATCTGATGATCTCCTGAAAGACACAGCATATTTCTGATACCCATAGCATAAGCACCAAGTACGTCGCTCATCATAGCCAGGCGGTTGCGGTCGCGGCAGACCATCTGAAAATTAGGTTCCACACCTTCCTGGACAGCAATAGCAGAGGCCGCCCAGCTGGACATCCTTACAACTGCTGTTTGATTATCGGTTATATTTACGGCATCCACATTACCTTTCAGAAAGGCTAAATTTTCCTTAAGATGATCAACATTTGCTCCTTTTGGGGGACCACATTCACCCGTGAAAGCAAAGTTGCCGGATTTTAAAACTTTTTCAAGATTACTACCGGATTTGATATCATTCATATGGCAAGCTCCTCTCTTACAGACTTTCGCGGGCCGCCATCTCTTGATGTCCGCCAGTTTTTGGCAGGGGTAAAACAAAGCAAATCATCCAATCTTCCCTGCTCCATTTTCTTTTTTACAATCATATCCCAGATGCAAGGAACTTCCTTGCTTATTTCGCAATAACCTTTGGAGCTGCCGCCGCAGGGACCATTCATCAGACTCTTGGAGCATCTGGCTACAGGGCATAAACCGTCAAAGTAATGAATCACGCATGTTCCGCATCCTGCACAGCGTTCTTCCCAGATGCCATGTGAAGTTGCGCCTCCGAAAAATTTGGTGTTTACAGCCGGAAAGAATTTTTGCTGCGGATAGGCTTCGGACAGAAACTGAGGGCCAACGCCGCAGGCCATGGAAATAACCGCATCATAATCGTTTATTGTAGCTTTTACCTGTTCTATGTATTCGGGATCACATTGTCTTTCTATGGTTATCTGATCTACCGTAAGGGAACGCCCTTCCTTTTTTCTGGCAATCTTTAGTGAAGAAGACAGAATCTGAACTTCTTTGACCCCACCCACATTACAGACTGTGACACAGCCCTTGCATCCCATAATCAATATTTTATCCCTGTCCGTGATCATATCCAGTATCTCGGAAAGGGGTTTTCTATCAGCAACAATCATATTTCACCTCTTTAGTTATGCCGCCTGTTTGATATTAAGCGGGCTCGGACCCAGGTTACGTATCCTCTCTCCCATCTGGTTTGCAATCTCTGCAAAGCGGGGCCCCATGGCTGATGAAAGATTAAACATCTCCACGCGCTCCGGTTCAATACCGAGTTCGGAAAGAGTCTTTTTTACGTACTCGACTTTTTTCCGTGTTTTTATATTTCCGCATACAAAATGACAGTCTCCTTCCATACAACCAGCAACATATACACCGTCTGCTCCGTCTTCTATGGCACGAAGCAGATGGATAATATCTACACGTCCGGTGCAGGGAACCTGGATAATCTTTATATTTGACGGGTAGTTCAGCCGCATGGAGCCTGCCAGATCGGCTGCGGCGTAAGCACAATATTTACAGCAAAATGCAATAATCTGAGGTTCAAAATCATGGTTCATATATTTCTCTCCTGTTATCGTAACTACTCAGGTTGTGAGGTTCACAGTTCACGCTTGGTTGCCTTCTACCTTTAACCTTGAACCTTGAACCGTGAACCATGGAACCTTGAACCTGTATAATTACCTGTTATCTAACATGATGCCTCTATATAAAAGAGTGCATCAGTTTTGGCGTTTATCTGATCATCGGTAAAATGCTTCAGTGTGATTGCCTTTCCCGGACATTCGGATACACAGCATCCGCATCCATGGCAGTCGCTTGGCTCGATAATGGCATATCCTTCCTCTCCGACTCTGGGTACATTGTAGGGACAGGTTCTGACGCAGGTAAGACATGCAGCACAGCGATCCGGATTTACTGAGGCAATTACGCTGTCAACTGCGATTGTATTTTTTGAGACTATTCTCATTGCTCGTGATACGGCAGCCTTTGCCTGTGCGATGCTCTCATCTATGCTTTTCGGATAATGGGCGATGCCTGCCAAAAATAGTCCTTCGGATGCAAAATCCACAGGTCTTAATTTGGCATGGGCTTCCACAAGAAAACCGTCGCTGTTTGCCGGAACCTTGAAATGTTCGAAAAGCGTTTTATTCTCATTAGGAAGAATTGCTGCGGCAAGTACTACAAGATCCGGATTCATCTCAATAGGCCTTTGCAGGATATGATCCTTTACAGTCAGTTTGAGTTCCTGCCCATTATCCGAATCGATGACGGGAGGATTATCCTTGTTATAACGGATAAAACGGATACCCTGCTGCCTGGCTTCCTTGTATAAATCTTCACGTAATCCATAAGTGCGGATATCCCGGTAAATGATAAATATCTGCATTTCAGGATTTAGCTTCTTTAGTATCAATGCGCTTTTTATGCTGTGTATACAGCAAACCCTGCTGCAATAAGCTCTTTCTTCAGTTCGTGAGCCTACGCACTGGATAAATACGGCTATTTTGCTGTCTTTTAATGCTTTGTCGTTATTACGGACTGCCGCATCCAGATCGAAATGAGTTAAGATCTTCGGATTTTTTCCATAAAAGTATTCATGCGGCTTGTATTCCTTTCCTCCCGTGGCAAGTATGGCTGCACCATGATTTATCACTTTTGTATCCAACGGATTATTTGCGGACTTCAATGTGGTAGTAAAGTTTCCGATTGTGCCGGTAACATGGCCAACTTCCGTTTCAAGAAAAATCTTTATACGTTCATTCTTCTTAGCATCTTCAATCAACTGCATGACATACGGAAGTACCGGTTCACCCTGCCAGGTAGCATTAAGGCCAAGAGCCATTCCTCCAAGCTCATTGCTTCTTTCTACAAGAAAAGCGACAAAGCCCTGCCGCGCAACGCCAAGTGCTGCCTCAAGTCCGGCCACACCGCCACCGACCACAAGAACTGCCTGTGTTACATCAAGGGTAACCTGTGGAAGGGATTCTAAAAGAGCTGCTTTGGCAACCGCCATACGTACCAGATCTTTTGCCTTATCCGTGGCCCTTTGCGGAGTTTTCATATGAACCCAGGTATTCTGATCCCGGATATTGGCCATTTCGAAAAGATAGGGGTTAAGTCCTATCTCGCGGATGGTCTCCTGGAAAAGAGGTTCATGGGTTCGTGGCGAACATGATGCCACAACAACGCGGTTTATTCCTTTTTCCAGTATTATTTTTTTGATATTTTCCTGTGTATCCTGGGAACATGTAAAAAGATTATCTTCCGCATGTATGACATTCGGAAGCGTTTTTGCATATTCCCTTACTGCGGGAACATCAGCTACTCCACCTATGTTGATTCCGCAGTTACAGACAAACACTCCTATTTTAGGCTCTTCTTCGCTAAAATTTTTTTCAGCCGGGAGTTCTTTCGTGAGTGTAAGACTCCATCTTTGTTCCGACAGATTCTGTGTTGCGCCGGCAGCGGCTGCCGATGCCTCCATAACGGATTGTGGAATATCTTTCGGGCTTTGAAAAGTGCCGCAGACAAAGACACCTTCTCTGCTTGTGCTGACCGGAGTAAGATCGCTGGTCTGTGCATAGCTGTGAGCATTCAGATTGATACCAAGTCTTTGAGCCAGAGCCTTTGTATCCTTAGAGGTTGCAAAACCTGCTGCAAGCACAACCATGTCGAAAACTTCCTCAAGCACCTCGCCGGATTCAGGAATATATTTGAGCTTAAGACCACCGTCATCAAGTGGTTCAACGGTATGCACTCTGGAACGGATAAATCTGACGCCGCTTCCCTTTTCCGCTCTTTCCCGGTATCTTTCAAATTCCTTCCCGTGTGTACGCATATCCATGTAGAAGATGGCTGCATCAAGAGGCGTTTCGGCATGTTCCTTGGCGATCATGCTCTGTTTTATGCTGTACATGCAGCAAACGGAAGAACAGTAGCTGTGATCAGCATGGTTGATGTCGCGTGATCCGATGCACTGAAGCCACGCGATTTTTTGGGGGACTTCCCTGTCGTATGGCCGCATAAGATGGCCTTTATAAGGACCGGACGCACTTAGTATGCGCTCGAATTCCAGGCTTGTAACCACATTCGGATGACGCGAATATGCATAAGTATCAAAAAGGGACGGATCAAAAAGTTCATTTCCCATGGCAAGTACTACAGCACCTACTTTGATTTCGGAAAACCTTGCTTGATCCGAGTAGGATATTGCGCCTGCCAGGCAGGCTTTTTCGCACATGCCGCATCCTATGCAGACATTTTTATCGATAGTATATGAAAGAGGCACTGCCTGAGGAAATTTGATAAAGGTTGCTTTGCGAAGATCCAGCCTGCAATCGAATTCGTTGACCGCAGTTACGGGGCATACCTGGCGGCATTGGCCGCAGGCAGTACATTTTACCGAATCAATATAGCGGGGATTATTTTTAAGCTTTGCCGTAAATGCTCCGGCTTCGCCTTCCAATGATTCCAGTTCACTGTTTGGAATGATGTTAATATTGAGATGTCTGCCCACTTCCACAAGGAAGGGGGATATAACGCACATGGCGCAGTCATTTGTTGGAAAGGTTTTGTCCAGTTGTGCCATGAGCCCGCCCACACTGGACGAACTGTCCACAAGATGGACATAATATCCGGCATTGGCCATATCAAGGGAGGCCTGAATGCCTGCGACACCGGCGCCTACCACCATTACGCTGCCGACTTTATTGTTTGTTCCTTTGGTTGACATTATATTATTATTTCACCTCTTATTTATACTGTAGCGAAACCGGCGGGATGTAAAACACCGCACTACGTCTCAACGCTATCATTTATACTATACTGGGCTTGCAAACCTGGGAGTATTTCCTTCACAACTTTTAAGGTCGGCCATGCCGCCTAATTCCAGTTCATTGAGCCTTTTTGAAACGGTGTAAATTGCAATACCTGTTTGATCCGCCATTTCCCTGACTGTTACAGGGCCTTTGCTCAGCGCTTCCTGAATCAGGGCTTTTTGATATTCAGCGGTTATCGCATCGTTTTTCACCTTTTCAAAAAGTATCGGATCAGTCTTTTCGTGATACACGTTTTCATTTTCCGTCAGATGGCGATCAATCCCCACCAGCCATCGAAGCCGTGTAGTAGACAATGCTCTGGTTAACGCGTTTAAAGCCATTTCATGGTCTTTTGCATTAAACGGCCCTGCTTCTTTGATAATATTGCTTACCTCAATCACATTGTCTGCAAAGGGTTTAGCTTCTGCGGCGCTAGCCCAGCGCAGATGCACTCTCTTTCGGCCTATGCCTGAAAGATCCAGCAATTGCGCAAGTATTTCCATACGTTTAACAGTATATTTATTGCCTTCCAGATAGTGGCAGTCACCTATATGGCAACCGCTTACAAGTACTCCGTCAAACCCTTCTTTTAATGCATTGACGATAAACAGCGGATCGACACGACCTGAGCACATGACTCTTACAACTCGAATAAATGGTGGATATTGAATTCTTGATACTCCTGCGAGATCTGCGCCTGCATAGGAGCACCAGTTGCACAGGAATGCCAGAATTTTAGGTTTATATGAATCGTTCATTATTTTTCTCCGTATACAAAATGCAATCAACCATTGGCACCGCCGGCACAAATGGACGCCAGTATTTGATTTTCGCTAAAATGTTTCATATCAATAGCTCTTTGCGGGCAGCCTGCCGCACAAACTCCGCAACCCTTACAAAGAGCCGAATAATTTTCGGCACGATATCCCTTGCCCTGTACCTGTTTCAATCTTATGGCTCCAAAGGCGCAGGACTGTTCGCATAAACCGCAGCCTATACATTTTTCCTCATCAACAACCGAAACAATGGGTTCTATCTGTATAGTGGATTTATTCAGAATCAGAGCTGCACGTCCGGCCGCTGCCTGAGCCTGGGAAATGGATTCCTCGATTGGTTTTGGGTAATGAGCAAGTCCTGACACAAAGACGCCGTCTGTTGAGAAGTCCACCGGTTTTAATTTCATATGGGCTTCCATATAAAAACCATCTTCGTTAAGCGGCACTTTGAGCATCTGAGCCAAAGATTTCCGGTCTTCCGCCGGAACTATGGCGGTTGCCAGATTCAGGTAATCAACAGAAATTTGAAGGGGTGTATTAAGAATATGATCTTTTACAGTAATAATCAGACCTTCATTTCCGTCCTCTTCAACAACCGGTTTTTCATCTACGTTATAGCGGATAAATATAACACCCATTTCCCTTGCCTTCTTATACAGCTCTTCCCGTAAACCAAAGGTTCGCATATCCCGGTAGATGATATAAATATTTGTCTCCGGCTTTTTCTCTTTGATTGCTATGGCGCTTTTAACAGAAGCCGTGCAGCAGATCTTTGAACAATATGGCCGCGCAGGCTCACGGGAACCTACACACTGAATAAATGCAATTGCGCGTGACTCTTTAAGCTTTTCAGGGTGGCTTTCAAACATTGACTCAAGTTCATGCCATTTCATCACCCGGTCACTTTGTCCGTAAAGGTACTCATTGGGTTCAAGCGGATTCGCCCCTATTGCAAGGATAACCGCACCATGATTGATTTCCCGATCCTTTTGGGCTGAGTTTAAGCTTGTTGTGAAATTGCCTACAAATCCGTCAATATTTTTGATGTCTGATTCCAGCAAAACCTCTATGTTTTTATGGTTTGTGACCTTGTCTTTAATCCCGGATAAAAAGGCAGTTACATTATCTCCCTGCCAGGTCTTTACGGCATGGACAAGCGCTTGACCTCCTAACTCCGAAGATTTTTCCACTAGATAGGTCTTAAAGCCCTGGTCGGCCAGTGTTAGAGCCGCAGTCATTCCTGAGATACCTCCGCCGATAACAAGAGCATCGTGATTGATCTCGATCTGAATGGAGGAAATAGGCTCTAAAAGTGCTGACCTGGCTACAGCCATGCGTACAAGATCTTTTGCTTTTTGAGTGGCGCTTTCCGGATCTTTCTGATGTACCCAGGCATTCTGATCCCTGATGTTGGCAAATTCAAAAAGATAAGGATTTAAACCCGCTTCCTGAATAGTTTGCTGAAAAAGTACTTCATGGGTTCTGGGTGTGCATGCCGCTACTACCACACGATTAAGACCTTGTTCGGAAATAGCCTTTCGTATATTTTCCTGAGAATCCTGGGAGCAGGTAAAGAGCGTACCCGATGAAAAGACCACGCCAGGCAGTTGTCCGGCGTATTTAACGACTTCGGGTACGTTTACCACACTGCTGATATTTATGCCGCAGTTGCAGACAAATACTCCGATACGGGGCGTATCACCGGCCACATTGATTTCAGGAGTAACCTCTTTATCTCTGGTAAGGGTATTTCTTGCAGAACAAAGATCTTTTCCGGCTATTGCAGCGGCAGCACCCGCATCAATAACCGACTGCGGAATATCTTTTGGGCCCTGGAAAGAACCGCATACATAAACACCTTCTTTTGAAGAATTTACCGGTTCAAGCGAACTGGTCTTGCAGAAATTGCCTTCGGTTGTTTCAATGCCCAGCCGTTTCGCCAGTTCCAATGTTTCTTTCGAAATTTCAAGACCAACGGATAGTACAATCTGGTCAAATGTTTCTGTTTTTGTCTCACCGGTTCCGGTAACATAGCGAATGCTTAAATCACCGGTTTCGGGAACCGATTCAATGGAATGCACCCTGCTGTTGATAAAACGTACACCGTGTTTGTCTTTGGCGTTGTTGTAGAAACGCTCAAATTCCTTGCCGTTTGTTCGCATATCCATGTAAAAAATGGCGCAATCCAGATCGCCGCCGGCATGTTCCTTGGCGACAACAGCTTCCTTGACCGCATACATACAGCATACGGAAGAGCAATACCCGTTTCCGCACTGATTGTTATCTCTCGATCCGACACATTGCAGCCAGGCTATCTTTTTAGGCTCTTTATGATCCGACATTCTTACAAGATGACCCATTGTAGGTCCTGATGCGCTTAAGATTCTTTCAAACTCGAGACTGGTAAGCACATCCGGATTTGTATTATAATGGTAGAATTCATCAAGGGTCGAAGGATCAAAAGTATCGGTTCCAGCGCAAAGTATAACAGAACCGATCTCAATTTGTTTTTCCACAACTGTCTGGCTGTGATCAACAGCACCTGCAAGACAGGCATCAACACACTGATTACACTCGCAGCAATAACCGCAGTTAAGACATCTTCCGGCTTCAGCCGTTCCATCCTCTTCATTGTAACCA
>JAHIFE010000191.1 GCA_018901125.1 Pseudomonadota bacterium
ATAATTAATTTGATAATTAACCAAGCAACAACTATACCATATCAAGGCAATGTAAATATTTCCTTTTAATTAATTAAAAGGAAATATTTACATTGCCTTGATATGGTATAGTTGTTGCTTGGTTAATTATCAAATTAATTATTTCCAACTTGTAAATAATTAAGGATTTAGATCAACATAAATATAGCATAAAGACAGCCAGGGGGTAGATAAGCAATAAGAGTTTTATAACTCTTGTTCGCCATGTTGTATTGAGAAACGCAAGCTTAGTGTCAGTATATATTATTACCTCAGGCGCCATCATGCCAAGACTTGTCTTTAGATGGTTGCTTAGCAATATGCCTTGCAGTTCTATCTGAAACCTTATATTTTTTTAAAGGAGTTGTAAAGAAACCAAAATGGCTGAAAGAATTCTTATTGTAAGCAACAAGGATATTGATCTCAAACTAATTAGACGAATTATTGATTCTAATAGATTTGACATAGTCGCATATACCCCTTCTCATGACATAAAAAAGTTAATTTTCTCGGGAGATTTTGCAGCTATTCTTGCAGACTATGATTTCGTGGAGGACAGGGTAGTTGAGTGGATAGATATACTCCAGATAACAAAATCCAGATCATGTTTGATTCTTTATGGTGATAAATGCAGTACTGATAATATAGCAGAAATACTTCGAAAAGGAGCCTATGGATTTATTCCGCGGCCACTGCTTGAAGAACGCATATATACAACGCTGATAGATGGCCTTGAAAACCGCAAAGCTTTTATTGAGATATTGGCAATGATAGATGAACAGAAAAATGCCAATGAAAGACTAGAGCAGGAAAAATTATCCCTGAGGAAAAAGAATCAGGAGCTGGATTTTATCAACCGTTTCAGCTGTGAGGTAGCCTACGATTTGAGCTGGAAAGATATTCTTTCCAAAATGATTAAAGCCGGATTTTTAAATATAATTGATTCTGACATTATATCAGTGCTTTATAGAATCGGCAACGAATGGTATTTTTCCTGTTATTTGCCTGGTGTCTTGAGTGATAATAGCTCTGTAGTAAAAATGGAAGAGGATATTTGCGATAAATTCTTTTCATTAACCGGAGAAAGAATATTAACCAAAGAAGTATCAATTTCTGTACATTCATCTGACGCAAATGAGTTGTCAAATATTCCATCATTTTCTTCCGATCAATTGATTCTGCCTTTAATTCATAGAGAACGTCCATTAGGAGCACTTGTTATACTACCCAAAAACAGTATTTTATTAAAAAACAAAAACAGCGAATTACTGTCTACTCTATTAAATATCCTTGTAATGTCTCTGAACAATGCGCAGGAATATAATAAAATCATAAAGATGACTATCAGAGATGGTTTAACTGGGGTTTATAACCAAAAGGGTTTTAAGGAGTTTATTGAATGCGAGTTTCAAAAGGCCAGAAGATATAAAAGACCGGTTTCTATGATTATGATCGATGTAGATAACTTTAAGGCTATTAATGATTCTTTAGGTCATTTGGCAGGAGATTATGTTCTGATTGAACTCGCAAAGCGTTTAAATAATGCATTGAGGAAAACAGATATTTTAGTGAGATATGGGGGAGACGAGTTTGCAATAATTCTTCCGGACACAAAAATGAATGAAGCGGAAGTACTTATAGATAGAATTCTGTCCTCTGTTAAATATGATTTCTTCAATTGGAAATGTGATAATTTTTTGGTGGAAATAAGCTATGGCATTGCTGTAATCAGTGAACTCGGGCTTATGGATAATGCTAATGATTTAATCTCATTAGCAGACTATAGACTTTACAATGCAAAGCGGCGTTTACACCAATATTCACCTATTACATGCAATGGAAGTCTTCCTGTTTTCGGAACCTATTTAGCTTCCTGATATGAGCGAAGCTTGAACACTACTCTTGTTTGTTATTTTAAATTTCTTTTATTATTTTATCACTAAGTAAATATGTTCCATTAAAAAGCACAAAAGGAAATATATAATTGAAAAAGCAACTTGTTTTCTCCGGCAACTACTTTGTCAGCAAAGAAAAAGAATTAATTCTGGAATCTTGCCTGGGCTCGTGTGTTGGCGTTGCCATCTGGGATAAAGAAGCAAAGGTAGGAGGATTGATTCACCTGCTGCTTCCTGAGTGGACCGGATATGGTGAAATTGCAAAGCCTGTGCTTTACGCAAAAACAGGCCTGCCTATTTTCATCAATGCCTTATGCGAGGCAGGCGCCGACAAAAAACGTATGGAAGCATGCGTTGCTGGAGGAGCACTGATCGGACCGATATCTCAATTGGATATCGATCTTAATATAGGCGGCAGAACTGCTGATATTGTCCAGAATATTCTGACTGATGAGTCCATTATTATCTGTAAGGCAGAAACAGGGGGATTATTTGGATATCGCTTGAGTATTGATCTAAGTTCATTTGTTAGTTCAATTAATCTTATTGCTGATATCCCGATGCAAAAGGATCAGAATTTTAAAAAACCTTCACCGAATGATATAATCCACTCGATTAATGTAGTCCGACCGATTCCTCAAATTATTCTTAAGGTTGTCCAGATGATAAACGATCAAAACTATAATATTCAGGAGGTTGCCAGTAATATAAAAAAAGATCAGGTTATAAGTGCTGCAATTCTAAGATTGTGCAGTTCCTCTTATTTAGGGTTGAAGGAAAAGGTTACGTCCATTAATCGCGCATTTGCACTATTAGGAGAAAAAAATCTTTTTAAAATAATCATATCCGCTTCTATGGAGTTGTATTTTTCGAACACCGCACAAGGTTACTCACTTTGTAAAGGAGCGCTTTTCCAGCACTCTCTTGGCACAGCACTTATTTCTGAGGAACTGGCGAAGTTTACCGGCGTTGTTAAACCTGAGATAGCATATACTGCCGGGCTTTTGCATGATATCGGAAAGGTTGTTCTTGACCAGTATATTTCATCGGCATATCCGCTCTTCTACCGGCGCACCCAGATTGATATGGCCGAGCTTTATGAAGCTGAAAAAGAGATAACCGGTTTTACCCACTCCGAAGCCGGAGGAGTCTTGGGAGAACGCTGGTTATTAAATGAATCTCTTATAGAAATGATCAGATATCATCATCACCCGGAACTGGCATCAGTGAACCCCGAATTATCTCATGTGGTTTATCTTGCTGATTTGTTGATGACAAAATTCCAGGCAGGACAGGAATTAGGATCTTTGGATAAGGGGGATGTCTCTTTAAGGCTTAAAAAAATCGGGTTAACTTCATCACAGTTCCCGGTTATTGTTGATCTGATTCCGCAGTGTGTTCTGGAAGGTACAATAAATCTTCCTGCGCTCTCTTAATAATTGCCATTTTTTCTTGACCACGATATTTTAAATAATTGGCTCAGAAATATTGCATCGTTTTAGATATTTTTTTGCAATTCCCTGTATAAGGGCAGATAAGGCTCTTGTTCTTTGGGCTCGTTATTTACTTCATCGGATAAAGTTTGGAAATCGTTTTGGTTATAGCTTTCAAAAAAAGCATCCACCACTTTTGGATCAAATTGGCTGCCTGTATTTTCTTTAATAATAGTTAATGCAACATTATTCTCCATTTTTTTCCGGTAAGAACGATCAGATGTCAATGCATCATAAACATCCGCTACTGACAGAATGCGTGAAAGCATTGGAATATCCTCTCCTTTAAGACCATCAGGATATCCTCTACCGTCAAATCGCTCGTGGTGATGGTGAATTATCTTGCATTCATCAAACCACATGCCGAGATGCCCTATAATATTACTACCGATACCAGGATGTTTTTTGATTATATCATACTCTTCGTCCGTTAACTTTCCAGGTTTCAGGAGAATACTGTCCGGAGTTCCGATCTTACCGATATCGTGCAGAATACCACTGATGTTTAGTTTTTCAATATCTTCCGGTGAGCATCCTATTGTACTGCCTATCAATCTTGCATATAACGATACTCTGTGTGAGTGTTGTTTGGTGTAAGGGTCCTTTGCCTCGATTATTTTAACAAATGCATAAAGCGTTGAAAACAGGTTTTCAAAGATATTTTCATAAAGCACCTGATTTTCTACCAAAGAAGATGCTTTATTCAACAGAAAATTCATATAATAAAGATCTTTATTTATGAAATAGCGGGCATTGTCATTGATAAACAATACAAGAATACCGAATGTATTTGATTTAATTTTAAGAGGAACAGCCATTGTACTGCTGAAGTTATTATTGCTCTTGATAATAAGAGGTATTCCTTCATCTGCAACTTTTTTAATATTATGCTTTACGATATTACTAATGGCTGCTGCATGACCATTATCGGACCGGGGATAAGACGCAAGAACTGTTGGATCGTTATGGTTGTTGTAGAAGATGCAAAAATATACTTCATCACATTTAGTAATTTCTGCGGCCAGTTGGACAAGAGTGTTTAAAAGCTCCCTTGTACCTGATGGATTTTCCAGTTTCTGAAGAATAAGGTTTACTACTTCAACTTCCTTAAGTTTCTGTTGTAATTCCAAATTTATTTTTACAATTTCCCGGTTTTTTTCAGTAGCCTCTTTCAACAGTATACTGTTTACAAACAGTTCCCTTTCTTTCATTACCCGCTGGATAGTCTGCTGAATTTTTGACATTTCAA
This sequence comes from Pseudomonadota bacterium, assembly GCA_018901125.1. Lineage (GTDB taxonomy): Bacteria > Desulfobacterota > Desulfobacteria > Desulfobacterales > RPRI01 > RPRI01. The sequence goes on from JAHIFE010000191.1 coordinate 4,656, forward strand.
ACGGCTTTGTTAAGAAATCTACTACCCCGTTTTTCAAGGTTTTTATTGCATTCTCTGCTGTAGGATGTCCGGTTATCATTACAATCGGTATGGTATTATCATGAAGATGGATCTGTTTGGCAAGCTCTATTCCATCTATTTCAGGCATGGAAATATCTAGAAAACAACAATCGATTTTTTGTTGTTTGATAATTTCGATAGCAATTAGTCCGTTGTTTTCGGCAATGACATTATAATTGGTGGTGGCTTCAAGATATTCCTTGAATATTTGCAATATGGAAAATTCGTCATCAACAATCATTATTTTTAGAGGTTCTTTCATAGATAGCTCTTTACATGTTATTTATTACTGCTCAACAAGTTCAGATAATGATCTTTGAATGTCTTGAATTCACTTTCCGTTAGAAGCTCTTTCTCTTTTAGAGATGAAAGCACTTTTAATTTATCTATATAATTTTCCGGCAGTGAATCATTATAAAGATAATGAAGGCCGGCCATGCCGGATGAGAAAAAATTCAGGCTCTTTATCTGTCCGGATTTATGTCTCTGGTCATTTAAAAGCATTAATTCCTGGTATACTTCCTTTAATTTTCTTGTAAGTTCTTTATTCTCTCTGTTTATTTTTATTTTATCTGCAGCCCTGTTGATAACTATTTGGATCTCCCCCATTTTACAAGGTTTCATTATATAATCATAGGCTCCTTCTCTTACAGCCGCTATCGCTGTTTCTAAAGAAGCATAACCAGTAACAATAATAACAATTATATCCGGGTCCTTTTTTTTTGCATACTTTAAAACATCCAGCCCACCAACATTTGGCATGATAAGGTCGGTTATAATGAGATCAAAAGATTCATTTTTAATCATACTCATAGCTTCGGCTCCGTCGTAACATACCGAAACCGATCTTTCCTGCTCATCCATTAAAGCAAGATCTTTTAATATATCTGCAATTACTTTATCATCATCAACAATAAGTATTTTAACAGGATTATACATTTCAATTAATTTAGATTCGGGCATGGCAAACACATCAGACCTTTTTGTCTAAGATAAGACCTATTGTTTCTTCAATCTTTGCTGATAGGTCGAGTGCTTCCGATGAAGGAATTTCTCTTATAACTTCACCGGTATTCTCATCAACAACAGATACTACAATCTTACCCGAAGCTTTATGAACTGAAAAAGACAAATCAATATTATGAATATTTTTCATTTTATTTTGCAGGTCTGCAAGAACTTCATCTACATGTGTTACTGTTGAAGGCTTGCTGTCTTCAACTGATCTACCGTTTCCCTCTACGGGCATGGAAGCATTCGACCGTGATAAAGAATTTTGGTTTTTTCCTGCTAAAGAAACGGGTTCTAATGACATCTCTATCACCTCCTTTTCTTATTAAATCATCAGAATTTATCTTCTGGCATCCAGATATCTTGGAATTTGGTTTCTTTTTGTACCGTAACCCTTAGTTGCATGCCTGATATTGTTTATTTTAAGGAGCTCCTCTTTAACACCCCTGCTTTCTGCTTTAACCATTAGCATTATTTCAGCATCAATTGGCACAATTTGTTCAAGAAGATTTTTTATGCCATCGAGATAATTATTGAATATTTTTCTAAATCGCTCTGAATTAGGGCGGATAACCTTCTGAAGGGATATGTCTATCTTGTTAATTTTATTCATGCAGTCCTGCCTTTTCAATATATAATTAATAACATCTTCCTCTTTCTGCATCAATGCTTCTTTCATTTCCTCTGTGGCAGAAAGGTATTTGGTAGCAAAAAGGATTTTTTTTTCCAGGAGCAATCCAATATTATTCTCTTGATTTATATTATTCATTTTTTACTATTCCGTATCATGCACTTAAATAATTGGAAACCTGCTTCATGTTATCCCCATTAAATCCGATTGATTCATGTTTAGTTTTTTTGCGCTGCCTGTTGATGATTTCTTCCCAGGCCGATACAAGTTCTGATAATAACCCTATAACTTCATCAATTCCACTAATATCTTTGTTTATATCAGCCAAAAGTATTCTTCTGTTCATGTACTTATATATATCCGATAGGTTTTTAGCAACGTCGCCGCCTTTTTCGAAGTTAAGGGAGCATAGCAGTTCGTCAATGAAATTCATGGCCTTTTGTAGAGCCTTACACTTGCTCGCGTAATCTTTTTCTCTATATTTCTCTTTTGCAATTTTAAGCTGATCTATAGCGCCTTCATAACACATCAATATCAGTTTTCCCGGATCTGATGTAATTACACTGGTTTTCCTGTAAGACTGTACGCCGTTGTTGTACATTTATCCCCCTATTGTTTTCGTTTAGACTGGAATTAATTGCTCCCCCATGAGCTGTATAATGAACTTATCTGACCGGCAAGCCAGTTGCTTTGATTCTGCAACTTATTTAAGGTTAATTCCATTGCAACAAACCGGTTAATCATCTGCTCTGACTTTCTATCAAGACGCTCTTCCATATCTTCGATCTGTTTATCTGTTTGCTGCACCTGGTCCTGAAGCGAATTCTGCTTGAAGGCTACATATCCTTCAAGCGTATCGGTGATGCCAAAGAGTGTTCGATCAAACAACTCTGCAACTCCTAAAGTCAGCTTTATAGTTCCGATTTCACCTGTTGATGTTCCGGTGTATTTAACTACCAGTCCGTCAATGTTTGCTTCATTACTGTTTCCCGTGAGGATCTGGCCAGCACCGGTTGACGCTTCACCATTTATTGTTCCTGCCACATCTATCCCGTTATCAACCGTTTGGTCGCCTTCTGTCCACAAAAGGTTGTTTTCCTGACTGATAGTAAATGAATTTCCAGTTCCATATTTATCATGATTAAGAACCATATGATTTCCGGCATCACCTGATGCGGTTATGTTTATAGCATAACGCCCTTTCTGCCCATTTGCATTTGTCGCGAGAACTTCTCCGAAATCCAGATCGTGCGCGCTTGTGTAATCTAATGTCAGCGCTACGCTGCTTGAGCCTGGAGTGTTATCGGTTATCATGATTTGTCCTGATGCATTGATATCGGCTGCGACCTGGTTCCCGAAGGCTGTTTTTATGGCAGAAAGCAGACCCTGAACAGAATCAGTCGAAATATCCGAAATAGTATAAGACCCGTTTATCTCTGTTCCGTTACGGGTGCTTCCTGTAAATGATATTTCGTCGCCATCAACCAGATTTGCAGAACCGCCTGTGCTGTTATAAACACTATCCCATTTTGTAGCTGAAGTGATTGATGCAACCTGCCCGGAATCGGCATAAAGTTGTTCGGCACCGGTAACAATCTGTGTATATGTGGTTTCCAATTCGCTGTTGATCGCATTGACCATTTGGCTCATCGACATTGTACTTGTTAGGTTAACGACAGCGACACTGTCTCCCTCTGTAATCGTAAGAGTTTCATTACCACTTAAGCTTGTATTGTCTGAAGGCGCCGAAGTGCTCTGTGTAGCTGCAGTATCAATATTTAATGTATATTCACCACGTTTGGTATCATTAGTATGGGAAATATACTCAATGGTTCCAACGCTGCCTGCACCGTTTGCAGTAAAAAGTTTCTGTACATCATTAAAATTGCTTTTCAAATAACCGCTCAATTTCTTGCTGTCTACGGAAAGCAAGCCGTCCGTATCTACGCTTATGCCAACTAATCCCAAAGTTGAATAATCGGATGAAACACCCCAGATATTTTGTATTAAAAGTGATGTCAAATCAGACTTTACGGACATCAGCGTTCCGTCTCCGAAAAGAACCCCTCCTGTCTTCTCTGTTGTTTCATCATATGAAGTCTGGGATTGGATATAAGACAAAGTACTATTATATTTGGCAACAAAATTATTTATGTTTCCCATAATAGTATCGTTATCCCGACCGATGTTTAAAGAAACTGTTGTTTCGGTATCTGATTTTAATAAATTAAGTGTAACACCTGCAATGATGTCATCAATCGTATTTTCAGACCGTGTAACAGTAACTCCATCCACAGTAACGGATGCATCTGCTCCTGCAACTATTTCCCGTTTGCGTACAGTATTGTCAAGACTGCCGTCAGTATCAAATTTCAAAGTGGCGTCATCTGTTCCCCCGAAATTTTTTATACCTATTGTAACAGAAAGAGAACTTGCTCCGGTAGTATTGTCAACAACCATCAATTTCCCTTCACCGGTTATGGATGCAGTTACATTGCCGAATAAGGACTCAATCTTAGACAGAAGATCACCGACTGTGGTTGCATCAGACAGCGCCAGCGTATCATCTGATACGGAGTTATTGTTTGTATCCACACCTTCCAGATGGATATAATCCGTATTCAGATAACCCGTATAGCCGTCAATATCCTTGATCAGTGTATCTGCTGTAATTACCGACCCGCCGCTGGTATTTGCAACATTACCGCTTGCACCATATACATCAGAAACGCCGCCTTTTATCATGCCCAGAGTTTCAAGAATATTGTTGCTATCGGTATATGTATTGTTGGCTCCTTCCACCATCAGTCTGTAATAAGTGATGCTGTTTTCTACCTCTGAAGTTATAGATGCAGTAAGCCCTGCTGCTGCAAATTTGGTCTGCAAACTGCTAAGGGTATCCGTGCTTAAATCGATATCACCGACCGACAGACCATTTATTACTATTTCCCCGGCACTTGAAGTTTGAGTAGTTGAGAGATTAAGGAGAGACTTGATAGAGATATTAGTGCTGCTGAATGTATCCGTCCTGTCTCCGCCGGCAAGATGATTCTTTGAGGTTCTGGCGGAATCCGTAAAGCCAAACTGAGAAAGAACATCGGATGCTGAGCCATTTTGCAGGCTGATACCGTTACTGCCTGTTTTATCGCTGGTAAGGATCATCCGATAGTCACCTGTTCCATAACTTATAATACTGGCTGTAACTCCGGTTGGATTTGTGCCTGAATTTGCATTGTTGATCTTATCCCTTACATTGACCAATGAATCAGTTGAGGTGAAGTTGACAACCGTTCCGTTAATCAGGATATCACCTGAATAATCAGAGCCAAGAGCGCTTGATCTTGTTGCAAAGGAACCGGATGATAGTTTCTGTGCAGCAGCCAGATTATTTACCTTTAATGAGTATGAACCTATAGATGCTGTGGTAGATGTAGTTACGGTTACCAGATCGGAAGCTTTAACTGAGGAGCTATCGGTTGTCATAGCTGCTTTGAATACATTAAAATTATCAGTTTCATTAAGATTCCCTGCGGCCGTTTTCAGGGCAAGGAGTTTGGTATTAAAAGACTGCCATTCGGAAAGCTTATTTTCATAGTTCGTTTTCTTTGCGCTTACCAAATCGACTCTTCTGTGTTCAACGGCTATCAATTGATCCACCATTGTACGCCAGTCAAAACCGCTTGAAAGTCCTGAAATCTGATATGTGCTTGAAGACATAAGCCCCTCAATTTTATTAAACCGTTATTAACTAAATTTAAGCAGGAAAATAATTCCTGACCTTATCCTGTTTATCGGAAAATTTTGTCCAAACCTTAAATATTTTGTTTCCGGTTATGAAATTAAGCAAAAAACCTGCCAAATATAAAGCCCCGCTTCCGGGAATATGGAAACGGGGCTTTATAAAATGTTCGAGCATACTGTTTAAGAGTTTACTGGAGCAGTGACAATACTCCCTGTGGCGCCATGTTGGCCTGAGCCAGCATTGAAGTACCTGCCTGAAGCAGGATCTGGTTCTTTGTGAAGGTCGTCATTTCAGCGGCCATATCCACATCCCTGATTACAGATTCTGCTGCCTGGGTGTTTTCAATGGTAGTTGCCAAGTTAGCAGCGGCATAGCCGAGCCTGTTCTGAGCCGCACCAATATCACCTCGCGTGCTGCTAAGCGTTCCGATGGCAGCATCTATAGTGCCCATGAAAGTCAGGGCATTAGCGGCTGTGAGGAGCTGATCAGATGTGAGGCTCATAGTAGAGGATGTAGCACTGCCGATCAAAACTCCGATCTGATCGTTTGATGTATTCTTTGCTCCTACCTGGAAGTTAGACGCCGTTGCAGTTGAAGCAGCGAGAGTACCAGAACTACTAGCATCAGCCTCCGTCCAGTGATCATTTATCGTAAGTTTCAAGCCGAGGGCTTCAAAAGACAGTTCTTTTGTTTCACCTGAGGCTGCTGCTGTAACACCATATACAGTCTGTGAAACTCGTCCTCCTGCTAAAGTCGCTGAAATCGTGATATTAGCTGTTGTTGCTGAAGCAGAAGCTGTGGCTATTGTATAAGTTTTACCGGACTGTAGCCCTTCTACTCCACCATAGCCTATCCCAGCGGTAAAAGTCCCTGTTGATAAAGTAACACCAAAAGATCCGTTCAACAATTTTGTCCCTGCGTATTCCGTTGAATTGGCGATACGGTCGATTTCGTTAATCAGCTTGTTTCCTTCAGAATTTATTTTGTCAAGGTTTGATCCTGAATTTGCAGATGCTGCCTGAGTGGCTAGTTCTTTTAAGCGGGTAAGCATATTGCCGATCTGGTCAATTGCACCTTCAGCCACCTGAAGCAGTGAATTAGCTTCCGCGGTGTTTCTGCTCGCTACCTTGTAGCTCGCTATGTCTGCACGAAAACCCTGGGAAATCGAGAGTCCTGCTGCGTCATCCTTGGCGGAATTGATACGATAACCTGAAGAAAGTCTTTCAAGAGATTTGCTCATTCCGCTATCTGCGATCTGTAGATTTTTATGAGCGTTCATTGCCGAAATGTTGTTTTGAATTCTTAATCCCATTTTTTAATCCTCCTTGATTTTGTGTAAATTATGCCGGTAATTCGGCTGTAAGTTTTTGGGCTTCCATGCCCAAGGTTTTTGACCCTTTTTAGAAAAAAGTTGCTTATCGCCTCCTTGTTATTTTATTGGATCATTTCAACCTTTAGCTCAATTATCGGATGAAGGATTAAAAAACTTTAGAAAAAAAATTAGTATTATAAGAGCCAGGTTCAAAACGTTTCAGTTTGGTCAAGCTCAAGGCGGGCGAAAATTTTAACCGCAGGAATACATAGAGTATTTCGAGGATTATAATTTGAGCCCAACGCAGAGATCGGCCAAAATGGGGCGTTTTGGAATTGGTTCATAAGTATAAACGGAATCAATGTGTGCTGACCGGCAGCAGGGAGAGAACATTTGATACCTGAGAGCAAAGGTCTACATCATGAATCAGGACAATATTGATTTCTTGCAAGATACCACCTAAATCTTCAACGCTATCAAGAGTTCTGTTCCTGTTCAAACCAAGCTCTTTTAAAACCAGATCGCACCAGTGTATAAATTCAACTACTCGATCCTGCCTTAGCTCGATTTCACACAAGTATAAAAGCGCTTTTAGTGTCTCTTTTTCCAGGTTGCAGACTCGCTCGAAAAATAATCTTGCATTGTCGAATTGGCCAAGCTGTATTGATATTTCACCGAGATTAAGCCACGGAGCAGATTCATACGGATTGTTTTCTATGGCCTTGCTGAAAGCCTCCATTGCACGGTCAAGAAAGTTTTGACGCCTATAAAGGATGCCGAAATTGCATAACGCAAAATAGTTTCGGTTGTCTATTGCCAAGAGAGCATCAAGCGCCTGACTTGCCGTTGCCAGATCGTCCGAGTCTAAGGATAGAGTGGCAAGACGGTTAAGTATTATTGTATCACGGTTTCCAAACTCAAAGAGTTTGACCAGACATTGTTTTTCCTCCGAAAAAAATCCGGACTTCTTGTTCAACTTGGCTAACATGTACCAGATATCCTGATTTTCGGGCGATTCTACAAGGGCCATGCTCAGATAGGAACGGGCACAAACAAGATCAAAAGATCTGTCCATATGAAAGCATCCTGCATTCCACCATGCCTGCCACTTGTCTTCTGCATGGTCTGCCGCCATTTGATATTGTACCTGCATCTTTGATATCTCGCCAAGAGCGTGACAGGCATGGCCTATCAGCAAGTGAATACTCGGGGCTTCGTTCATAGTCGAGTTTATGACTATGCCAGCTTTTTCAGGATTGTTTTCAAACATATCCCGGAGTTCCAGAAACTTTGTGCCATGTGATATGACATCCTTCCATTGCCCCCTTTCGCCTGCAATTATAGTCAGTGTGTAGTGCGAGTCAAGGTGCTCCGGATATTTTCTGAGGGCATCCAGAGAATATTCTCCGGCTTTATTCAGGTTTCCCATACGAAAGAAGGCAATAGCTGCGTTATGGCGTGACCAAAGATACATGGGATTATCATCGTTTTGCCGCTCTGCCAGATCAATAGCCGTGACGGATTCTTTCGCTGCATCTTCGTCCATTCCTCTTGAAAGATAGGATGCCCCAAGGTAATGATGTGGCATAGGATCATTGGGATTCTCCTCGATTTGTTTTTTGAGCAGCTCGCTTGTTCTCAAATACTTCTCCTGCGCCTTTTTCTCATCCACATTGTATCCGTAATGCATCAATTCAATTCTAGATTCTTTTATTTTAAACGCCCCTGTTACACGATTGTGAACAATTCCCTCGTAATGAATCACTCCGTTATTTCTGAATAGCCTTTCGAAATTATGCCTGGCCCTTTTGGCACCGTTGCTGTAAGTGCTGATGATATTTACATGGAAGGCATCCGCAGGTCCTGCATCATATACTGCCTCTATAAGTTCCTCTCCGCTTCCCTGCACAAGCTCCTCATCTCCATCTATCTGAAAAATCCAGTCGCAGGTAGCATATGCCATTGCCTGGTTTCTTGCCTTGCTGAAACTTCCTTCCCATGGGTGAAAATAGATCTTGTCCGTATACTGCCTTGCTATTTCAACGGTACCATCTGTGGAACCCGTATCAACAATTACGATTTCATCAACATAATCACAAATGCTTTTCAAACATTGATCCAAAAATACTTCCTCATTTTTTACTATCATGCAGCAAGTGATTGTAGGCTTTCTTGCTTCGACAACTCCTGCTTTTTCGATTTGCGCAATAAGGCTGTTTACTGTTGAATCGTCCGGTTTTTTTTCATGAGCCCTTTTAAGATATTCAAGTGCTTTAATATGCTTCTTTTGATTATGGAAATATATGCCGGCCGCTCTTAAAGCAATAAAAGGTTCAGGAGCACAGGATACGGCTTTATCGAATGCATGATCCGAATCTTTAAAAAGATTAAGCTCAAAATAAGCAACGCCAATAAGGACTTGCACATTCCATTGTTCATTTACCGTACAGGTAAGCAGATTGCCGAAACGTTCCGGAGATTTATTTAATAGTTTAATTAACCGGATATATTCATTACCATAGTTGATAAGATGAGCCCATTTTTTCTGATCAAAACAAACAAGGGATAAAACAAAATAAGAATCAATGTGGTCGGAATACTTTTTGAGGGCAGATTTACTGATTTTTTCGGCCTCATCCGATTCTTTCAAACGGTAATATGATATGGCTGCATTATAATGTGACCAAAGATAGATCATATCCGGATCTTTTTTTGCTTCAGCCAGTCGGATTGCCGAAAGGCTAGTATCAAGAGATTCCTGATATTTTCCTTCGGACAGATAAGAACAGCTAAGATAATGGTAAGTAATGGGATTTTCCGGGTTATCTTCCAAATCCATTTCAAGAAGTCTTACTGTTCGCTCAAATTTTTTCTTTGACTGGGTTTGTCCCAGATCGTAGCCATAGTGCATAAGACGAATGGGATACACTTTTGCGTTTTTGATACCGACCAGCCTGTTATGCACACGTCCTTCATAATGAATTTGTTTATTATTGCGAAAAATTCTTTCCACACTGTGAAGCGATTCACTTTTCCCTTCTCGTAATTTACTGACAATCTGAACCATAACGGCATCTATTGTTCCATCCTGAACCGCCTTACTGACAATAGGAATATCTTCTTTTACCAGCTCCTCATCAGCATCTATCTGGAAGATCCACTCGCCTGTTGCATACTCAAGATAATGATTCCGGGCTTCGCTGAAACTGTCGTTCCATGGATGAACATAGATTTTATCCGTATACTTTCTAGCAATCTCAACTGTTTTGTCTGTTGAGCCTGTATCAACAAAAATGATCTCATCTGCAATCTTCTTGACACTACTCAGGCACTGATCAATATATTTTTCTTCATTTTTAGCTATCAGGCAGACCGAGATCAGAGGTTTTTTTGAATGTTTTACAGCGGCTATAGTTGATTTATTCTTTTTTTTCTTTTTCATGAATCACACTCCTACTAATTAGGATAGATAAAACTTAAAAATCACGGACAAGCAAATTACGTTTATCATTGCATGTATGTTTTTATTGGAAAGATCCGATCCGCTCTATTTTATTGCTGATTTCTTCGTTGGAGTCTTGTGCGCCGGCACTGAATAAATCAGCCGACAATGTCCTGCTGTAATATATTGCAGCCTGTTCCAGATCATTCACGGAAAAGCACTAACGAGCCATTATGTTTCTTTTAAATATACTCAAGTAAGATAACCGTCTATCGGAAAAAATATTTCTATTTCACACGCTTTAGATACCCATCCGGCGAACCGGTCATAATTAGCTTTGAGTCAATTGTTCTGTCGATCAAAAAATCATTATTTTCTTTCAAAAATTCCCACACCGCCGTTTTGGGGTTGTTTCCTTTTTCCCATGGGCGATCGTTAGTTGTTCCTTCAGGTAAATCTTCAATACCTGTATCTCCCACCATGCAATAACTTCCAATATTCACCAAATGGGCGTATGCTTTAAGTTCAGCCAATACGTGCGCATGAGTGTGATTGCTGTCCAGGCAGACCAGCACACCTTTTTTATTCTTTGCCCGCTCCTTGACCTTGGCAATTATCTTTTCATCTATACTTGAGCCTTCAAACAACGTTATTTTCTTACTTAAAGGATGCGCAAGAATAGCCTCTTTGTTGTGAGAACGAATGTCAATATCAATACCTATAACTTCCCCGTTTTCTATGGCTCCGCATACTTCCAGAATTGCCAGCATAGAGGCACTAAATATCAATGACCCTCCCCATGCTATTCCTGTTTCGATAATTAGTTCTGGTTTTACTTCCCAAATAATCTCCTGCAACGCCTGCAAGTCTTGTGGTTCTTGTATTATAGGAACTCCCAACCAATAAAAATTATAAGCATATTTAGCTTTAACAATCTGTTCATGAAAAGCTTGCCATGTTGTTTGAAGAGGTTTATTCTTTTGATATGATATAGCCCTTTTAATCGCCTCTTTACGAAATTGCTCTAATGGATTTATCGACATCTTTCCCCCTTCTCATTACATGGCTCATGTTCTTTCATTAATCTACTCCAAACCGCAAGATGCTCATCATCCGGGAAAAACTCCTTATAGTGATGCGCCGTGCCTCTCGTTCGTGCCTGCCAGATAGCTGATTCAGCAAGCTTTTTTATTTTCTTTGAATGCGTTTCCTTCTCATCGACACTTACCGCATTGCAATACGATTTGAATTCTTGTCCATACTCTCCAAGAGACTCTAAAAAAACATCCTTAGCAGATATCTCTGCTTTAGGCTTGCTGTTCTCCCACTTTCTAACGCTTTTGGGAAACGCCAGCATTTCTTCAAATACTTTTTCCCATTCGTGCTTAAGTGTTTTAAGAGAAAAAGAATTGCGCGCATATTCTTTCGCATTTTCAGATAAATGCATTCTAAGTTCTTTATTACCATATAATTTTTCTATGGCATTACCATACTCTTCTTTACTATTAACAACTATTCCCGTAACTCCATCCTGGACCATCTGATTTTCCATCCGGTTCGAAAATACAACCGGAACTACACCGCAGGCCATACTCTCGGCAAGGGCTTGATCACAGGTTCCATAATGATATAGAGCAAGTGGATACCCAAACACATCAAATGCTGATAAATATTTCGTGATGTCGTTAACCAGCCCGGTAAATGTAAACTTTCCATCGATACCAAGGCATTTGGCTTCCTGCTGTATTTCTTTTTCTTTAGGCCCACCACAGACAATAAATTTCACATCCGGGATATCGACCTGCGAACAGATACTCAAAAAATCAGGATGCATCTTACAATAATCAACCGTGCCAATATATCCTACGTTAAAACCTGTATGAGCGTGTGTTTTCACATCCTTGACATGTTCAACGCCGCCGGTCGACCACACCACCCTTAAAGACTTTTTTTGTTCATCAGAAAGACTATGTACCTCCTTGGTCTCATAACTCACCGGGGTAGTAAAAACAAATATATCCGGATATCGTAAAATCTTCTCAGTAAACACATATGGAGGATGAAAGCCTGATATATGACTCCACATGACTACTCGACAAGGCGGCAGTTCCATACGTACAAGAAAATCATAGAGCAGAGGATGGTTCCACCAGTGAATCAGTACTATATCCGTTTCAGCGATCATAGAAAGCAGTTGCGACTCTTTCACAGATATTCTGTCAGTCAACTTAAGTCCAATATTCTTCGCCATATCAAGAGCGTGATCATTAGCATAATCAAGACAAGCTACTTCATGTACAAAAGATTGATCATCCTTTACTTTTGCAAAATAATTAAGCAGAACTCTACCGACGCCACCGCCAAGATGTGGAGTAATATGAAGAGTTTTCATAGTTCGATTTTAAAAAAATTAAAGTATTCTTTCCATACAGAATCGTTCTCTGTTATTTCTAACATCTTATGCATCGCTTGCTTTGCCTGCGTAGTTTCCTTTAATCCATACAAAGCTTGAGCAAGATAATAATAGGCAAAGGCGTGATCTGGATATCGAGCAATTAAATCTTTAAAACAAGCCGAAGCAATTTTATACTCTCCATGCTTCATACGATAATTGTTTACAAAATTTACTTCTAAATTCATTAAATATGATTTCCGTGTAACATATTCAGGAGAATACTCTGGCGTATTTATAACATATTGAGTTGTATCCATCTCACCGATTCCAATATCTTTTCTTATATAACCTTTTTCTATGCAAATCTTATATAATTCACTGCCCCTGGATGGGGTTGCAAGACTAAAACCGCTCCAATCCAATCCTACATCCTTAATGAATTTTACAGTCTCTTCTCGATGTTCATCTTTTTCCCCAGGAAGACCATTAACAAAATAACCCTGTATCCAAAAATCGTATTTTCGAAGAATCTGCACAACGGGTTTAACCTTTTCAACGGTCAACGGCTTGTGAATAATTTCATTGAGTACATAAGGTGACCCGGATTCGATTGCTAAATAAGCCGTATCGAGACCCGCCATTCTCATCAACTTAGCCAACTCATCATCAATAAAGGCAACCGATAGGCCGTTAGGGCATTCAATTCTAAGATTGAATCGGGCTAACTCTCGGAACAACTGCTTTGCCCTTTTCTTATTAAATAATAATTGATCGTCATATATTGTTAATACGTTCAACCCATATTCTGATACAAGAAAAGCAACATGCTCAATGACTTTTTCAATACTAGCATAACGTACACTTTTATCGTTATCGGAAGATCTCATACAAAACACACATTTAAAAGGGCACCCACGAGAAGTGACTAAAAAAAACTGCTTGCGCGACTCTCCATATCCGGCAAACGGTGAAAAGGCTTCCTGCATCTCATATTTTGCCACATCGACAAAGTTATAATCAATACTGACAATCTCGTCGAGGTTCTGGATAAGCGAGGAGCTGGGCATAATGCCTGCCTGTAACGAATAATGAGTAACCCACGACACATCGGTCTTCATACAAGATTTCATATCCTTGCTATTTAACAGCTTTAAAAGGGGAATCTCGCCTTCTGAAAAACATATCCCATCAAGTTTTTCTTGTTCCTCCAGAATGGCTCTGTATGATGAAGTTGCCGCAGATCCTCCCAGTACAACAATCGTTTCCTTATTTTGTTTTTTTACTTCATCAACAATACACATTAAGTGTTCATAGGAATTATCAAACATCATCGACAAGCCAACAACATCTGGTTGGTATTCAGATAGTTTTTGCTTAATAACCGTTAAATAATCGCTCGTGTTGCTTAAATTACAATCCAAAACATGAATCTGATGTCCAAATGCCTTTAAGTATGTTGCAATAGAGAGAACACCGTAGGGAAATGCCTTAAAGCTTCTTAATTTAGAACCCTTCTTGCGTAGCAAATAAGGCAATATAATAAATAATACAGTTTTTTTATCAGGATCTATTTTAATCATTTTTATAACCTCGCAAACTCAAACAGGCCGCCTAATGTTGGGATCACGCAAAACCACCCATTATATTCTTATACTCTCCGGTTCCATTTTTATATCTCTCTTTTGGTATCGCATACAATACTGCCCCTGTGCCACCCCATGAGTGCAATCTCATGTAATATTTATAATCTTTTGCATTTTCCATTAAGAAAAGCGGGATTCTCCAAACTCCGTCAAAATTATGATAAATCGTTATTGCCATGACCGGTCGATATTTTTGAATTGTGTGAAGTGCGCCTTTTAAAGCAGATAACTCTCCTCCCTCTAAATGCATTTTGATAAATGTAGCCGGAATATTTAATCTATCGAGCGAAATAGTCTTTACTTTGGTATTGCCGGAATTGCTCAATTTTGAGGCAAAGTCGAACCCCTGATAGAAATTTTCTTCTCCATTTCTATCGCTTAAAGCATATCTCATTATCATAATGTCTTTTGTGCCATTTAATACTAATTTACATGATTCGATATTTTCATTGTCCGGTTCTATTGCATAGATATTTTTGTAAGTGCTTTTTACTGTTTTTAAAAACCTTTCTGTAACAAACCCCTTATGTGCCCCGCAATCTATAAATACTTCATATGAATTTAAGATACTCACAACTTCCGGAATAAAAAATCTGTTACTCGTATTTATTTCAATTTCACTAAACAATAACTCTGTTCTGTGCGTATGCCATGCAAGAAACTGAAGATAATACATATGAGAAACAGAATCGTTTATTGAAGAATATACTTTCCTGATTAATTCCTTATCTATATCGGAGGGCTTGCTTAAAAACCAACCGTTACTTATAGGGTGGCGGTTGGAATATGCTTCACTAACATCGTAAAAAAAGGCTATATCCTTCCAGCCTGCTGCTATAAGCTCATCTCGCAATGCAATAAGCGGCGTGGTAACAATACATATAACAAGCAATACATTTTTCTTATCTGCGGCATCAACATAATCAGGGTGGATGATACGAGTTCCCTGCCAATATCCATCGGTTTTATGCTCTTCTGCGTTTCTATCTACCACATACAAAAATGGTATGTTTAGATAGTCAAAAAAACCTTTAGCCATTTTGCCGAGATTTCCTGCGCCGTAAAGTACTATTGGCTTATCAACTTTTCTTGGTTGAAGCTCTGGGATAGACAATAAAATATTTTCTAAAAGGCTTTCCCCTTTGTTTAAAGAAGACAAAGCAATAGCGGTATACGGCTCTAAACTTAAAGTTTGATTGTTAGTCATTTATTCATCAAATCTCCCCAATAACACCTCCGCATACTCGTCAACATCATCTGGCTGCCCATGCGACATCTGTCCGCAATTACCGCATACAGAATGTCCCTTGCGTTGTTTCATTAAAAACAACTTCTGATATTCTAAAAGCTGTTTGCCTTGCCAAATATCCTTGACGCGTTCGATTCTCGCATCTCCAATAATCAACTTTCTCGACCAATCAAGAAAGCATGCGCTAGCCGTTCCATTGGAATTGATTGAAAATGAATAAAAAACATAAGGACAAACTATAACTTCTTTTATTTTTTGACCATAGATACCAAATTCTTGATTGACTTCAACACCCTTAAGCTCAAATTCCGGCCAGCACGACATTATGTGTTCAATATAAACACCATCTGCAATATCTCCGAATGTTTCGTAGAACTTTTTTTTGTCGTCTTCTGACAGTATATCGCCATTGATCTTTATAATGATCTCGCATTGTTTTTTATTTTCATACAAATGGCGGATATTATCGACAAGCTTTCCGAAATCGATTTTGAACTTAGAAAATTCCCAGTATTGTTGGGCATTAATGCCCTCAATAGAGATGTTGATCCTGTCAAGTCCTGCCGCAATGAGATCAGTATTCTTTTGGGGGTTTAATAATATGGCATTCGTTGTTGTATCTATTCTTTCGGCGCATTTTTTCTCTTTTGCATATCTGATCATTTCAGCCAATCTGGGGTTAAGAAGCGGTTCGCCATCTTTGTAAAGCCTTAAGACTTTTATAGGTTTGTCAAATTCACAGATATCATCAATGATCTTTTTATAGAGTTCAAAATCCATTATCCCGTGGTTTCTCCCGGGTGTTTTTTTCATAAGCTTTCTATCGCCGGTAGGGCAGAATTTACATTGAAAATTGCATGCATCCGAAGGGTCAACGTTGATAATGAAAGGTACAGTTAAAGGTATAACTGTTTCCAGTTTTGTCCTGTTTAATAAATCAATCCTTGGTTTAATCTGTGCTTTCATTCCTATTCCTCAAAATCTTTTTTAACTTCTCATTATCTCCCCAAAAAACCATTGGTTCGTAATCGGGATATGAATATCGACCAAGATCTAATTTTATTGATTGGCCGGTTTTTCTTAAATATTCTTCTACAAGTGCACGTATTGAAATGGGTTCTCCGCTGCTACAATTAAAAATGCCTTGAAGATAAGTTTGAGTACTAATTTTTACGATATATTCAGCGGCTTTTTCCACAAAAAGATAATCTCTTTGTTGTTCGCCACCAGACATCGGAAAAACTGTTTCTCCTTTAGCTATCGCAGATTTCAATTGTTCTAAAATAGAATTTTTCGATTGCCCTTCACCGTAAAGATAAAAAAGCCGAATCCATTTCCAACAAAAAGAATATTTAACTGCTAAAACTTCAATAAATTTCCTAAGGGTATCCTTGGCCAATCCATATGAAGTACATGGCGTAGTTGGCATATCTTCAGATAGACAGCCTTCTTTCATCCCATACTCAAAGCAAGTTCCAATAACACAAAGATGACGCAAGCCGCGTTCAGTCATTCTTTTGATAAAATAATAACTTTCAAAAAGATTGTTTTCGAAATGAAAATGTTCCTTGTAATTGGGTAAACCGGGCCAAGCCATATGAATCAGGATGTCAGGCACCTCAAAAAATGCTGCTGGGTCCAGTTCAGTGCTATGCAGATCACAGGCAACAAAGTTTACCTTATCAAACCACGGCATAGCCTGCGCACGTTCAAAATTGCGGGCTGTTGCTGTCACTTCATGCCCCTGCTTAAGCAATTCGGGAATCACATAACGGCCTATGAATCCAGTTGATCCAGTAACAAGAATATTCATTATGTTAAGCCGGTTCGAGCAGCATCTAATGCGTAAGCAACGCCCAACTCGGTAATCAATGGTTTGGTATAGTAAATTTGGAACTTCATGAGACCTCCAGCTTTGGAACCACTGTTACAAATCGCCCGCCCCTTTCCCGGATATACGCCAGTTGATTCATCACTTCCTCCTTGATGTTCCAAGGCAGGATTACGATAAAATCGGGTTGTCTCTCCCTGATATGGTCTTCCGATACGATGGGAATCCGGCTTCCCGGCAGAAATCTTCCCTGCTTGGCCGGATTCCGATCTACCACATAAGGCAGCAGGTCGGGTTTGATGCCGGCATAGTTCAAAAGGGTGGTGCCTTTTGCTGCTGCACCATAAGCACCGACGGTTTTTCCTTCGGCTTTTTGGTCCAGCAGAAACCGGAGAAAGCTATTTTTAACGTTATCAGCACGTGGTTGAAAGGATTGGTAGTGTATGATGTTACGCATTCCAAACGAGTTTTCTGCCTCAAGCAATGACGATATGGCTTCAGTATCAAGGCGTGGATCTTCCTGATGGCAGCCATAGACGCGCAAACTGCCGCCGTGAGTTCCCAGCTCTTCAACATCAAAAACCCGCAAACCTGCTTTCCGGAAGATATGCATAACGGTGTACAGGGAAAGGTAAGAGAAGTGCTCGTGATAGATGGTATCGAACTGGGTATGTTCGATAAGCCGCATTAAATGGGGAAACTCCAAGGTGATAGTTCCTCCCGATTTAAGCAGAACTTTCAGGCCTATCGTGAAATCGTTGATGTCTGGCACATGCGCATACACGTTGTTGCCGATAATCAGGTCTGCCTTTTGCCCCGCGTCTGACAATCGACTGCCAAGCGTCTGACCAAAAAATTCCTGAAGCACAGGTATGCCCAGTTCCTGGGCAGCAGCAGCTGTGCTTGCAGTGGGCTCGATTCCCAAACAGGGAATTCCGGCTTCGACAAAATTTTTAAGCAGATACCCGTCATTGCAGGCTATTTCCACGACAAAGCTTTTGGCGTTCAATTCCAAGCGCCTAGTAATAATCTGGCTGTATTGTCGGGCATGTGCCAGCCAGGTTGAGGATGTAGATGAGAAATATGCATAATCCGGTAAGAACAAGTCCTCTGCTCCGGCATAGTCCTCGGTCTGCACCAACCAGCAATCTGTGCAGACCCTCAGCTTGAGAGGATAGTAAACCTCCGGTCGGTTGAGATCTGCGGCTGTGAGATAAGCGTTGGACGGCGGCGCACACCCCAGATCAATAAACTCATGGGTCAAAATATTACCGCAGAAACGGCAGTTCATATTTCAATCCCTTTGAAGTTATCGCCAATGAGTGGATAACTCTGATCTCTGGGGGAAATCACACTCACAGGTAATGGCCAATTGATCGCCAGGGCATGATCATCAAATCTCAATCCCCGCTCATATTCAGGACTGTAAAAAGCTGAATGATGATAAATCAATTCGGCATTATCGGTAAGCGCCTGGAAACCGTGTGCGAATCCCTCCGGGATATATACCAATTTCATATTGTCTTTTGATAATTCCATACCAAACCATTGCAGATAGGTGGGCACACTTTTTCTGATATCTACAATGACATCAAAAACCGCTCCTTGAATACAACGTATGATTTTTATTTCACAGGCCGGTGGAAGTTGATAATGCAGCCCACGAATTGCTCCTTTTTGCCTGGTCACCGAATAGTTAATCTGAACGATCTGATTGTAAAAACCGATTGTGGCAAACTCTTTTTGGCAAAAGGTTCGCGCAAAAAGCCCCCTGTCATCTACGAACGGTTCAAGTTCAATAGAATAAGCGCCAGCCAACGGGGCTTCAATAAATTTCATTCTTTCACCCAAGAAAGATGTTTGCTTTTTGCATCTGCGATATAACTGTTAATATCATCAAGACTTAATACTTCTTTAGTTTCATAAAAAGCTCTATACCATAGAGTCGTCTTTTCAACTGCTGTATTACTATTCCACACCGGTTTCCATTGCATTTTTGTACGTGCTTTTGAGCAGTCGAGACTGAGCATGCCAGCCTCGTGCGGCTGATTGTGAGTCGTGTCAATTTCATAGTCAATTTTAGGCCAAGACATTTTTATCTGACCTGCAATCTCACCCACAGTTGCATTCCTATCTTCGAATGGTCCAAAATTCCATGCTTCGGCAAATTCTTTCCGACCTTCCAATAGCTTTTGTCCGAGTAGCAAATATCCGCTCAATGGTTCAAGAACGTGCTGCCACGGCCTTGAAGCATTGGGGTTCCTGATCTTTACTTTTTCATTTTGGGTTACGGCACACATCATGTCCGGGATAAGCCGGTCAACAGCCCAATCGCCTCCACCTATGACATTACCCGCCCGCCCGCTGGCCAGAAGTGTTTGATGGATACTACCGTACCCTTTTGGGTTAAAAAAGGAATTACGCCAGCAACTGGTAATGAGCTCAGAACATCCTTTCGAGGCGCTGTAAGGATCATATCCACCCAAAGGATCAATTTCCCTATAGCCCCAAACCCATTCTCTATTCTCATAACACTTATCACTGGTAATGTTGACAATGGCATGTACAGAGCCGCTTTCCCTTGATGCCTCAAAAACGTTGATGGTTCCCATAACATTACTTGCAAACGTTTCCACCGGATCTTTGTAAGAAAGCCTAACAAGCGGCTGAGCGGCAAGATGGAAGACGATCTCCGGCTTGTATTCTTTGAATACCTTTTTTAATTTCTCTGCATCGCGGATATCACCTATTTCTGAAATCATATCCGCATGAAGCAGTTCAAAATGGTTCGGTTCTGTAGGAGGGGGGAGTGCATACCCGATAACTTCTGCTCCAATTTTGAAAAGCCATAGAGCAAGCCACGATCCTTTGAATCCCGTATGTCCTGTAATCAATACTTTTCTACGATTATAAATATTATTAAACATAATTTATCTGCAGATTACTGCCAAATCTTCCACTTTGCTTTTCCGCTGTCCCATAGTTTATTTAGATATTCGACATCTCGCAAAGTATCCATACAGGCCCAAAAACCTTTGTGTTTATAAACCATCAACTGGCCCTCTTTGGCGATTTGCTCTAAAGGTCCCGTCTCAAGATCGCAGAAAACATCTTCTGTCAGATAATCTAAAATTTTTCGATTGAATACAAAAAAGCCGCCGCTAACCAGAGTTGCTCCATTTTTTGGTTTTTCGGCGAAAAGGGCCACCCGATCGCCAACCACTTTTAATTCTCCAAAACGGGCCATAGGGTTAATCCCCGTTACAGTGGCAAGTTTACCGTGGGCATGGTGAAACTTCAGCAGGGCATTGATATCGATATTGGCGATACCGTCTCCATAAGTTACCATGAAGGTTTCATCGGAGACATATCTCCCTGCTTTTTTTAATCTCGAGCCCTTAAGCGATGTTTCACCCGTATCCGCCAGGGTAACTTTCCAGCCGATCTCATCGTGAGAATAGTGAATATAGAGATTTTCCGATCTTCCAAGCTCCAAGGTCACATCGTTATTCATCAGTTCATAATGGCAAAAATAATTCTTGATCATTTCACCTTTATATCCGAGAGCCAAAACAAATTCCTGACATCCAAACTGTGAGTAATACTTCATAATATGCCATATAATTGGGCGATCTCCGATGTTGACCATGGGCTTAGGCCGAAACTCAGTCTCCTCACGTAACCTTGTTCCAAGCCCGCCGCAAAGAATAATTACTTTCATTTTAGAACCTCCCACCAGTTCCCTTTATCAAGACAATAAAATAGTTATGTTTAAGCATTATCCCATAGCGCAAGAACTGCCCCCGGACGAATTGCAGTGTTCAATACATTTTATATAACATTCCAATAAATCTGATCTTTCCGGGTAAATTAAAAGAGCTTCCTGAAGAGTTTTGAGCAAGTTGCTGATGCGATAATAGCCGAGATGTGTTATCTCGGTAAATGAAGCAGCTTCTGATTTATCGTTGCGCCAGGTCCAATAATAAATGCCGTTTGATATCAGGTTTACGGCTCTGTCAATCTCGTATTTCATGTGGTTGCCATATCTGGCTTTGAAACATTTGATTGTTTCTTGTATCAGCGCCTCTTTTTGGGAAATTCCTAGATGAGAATTATTTATCACATCAAGATGAGCATAGGTTAATTTGCAATGAGGCAAAGAAATTCCTTGCTCAAATAGAGATGGATCTGTCTCCGACATAAGCTGTGCGTTTCTGTCGTCTGGGGACTTATAGTTATAATTACGAGTAAATCTTCTTATAAACAACTGCTCAGGTATCTGGATAATTTTTCCGGACAAAGCCACTTCAGACAGAAGTAAAGTATCTCCGAATATAGATATGCCCCATGTAGCAGATGCCTTAAGTAAATGGGTACGAAATAACCCCAGCATCATATTGCATATGCCTAATTCCCAAATGAGATGCCTGAAGCGTTCAACCGGATCATTTTGGTCAACTTTTACATAATCTTTTGCGATACCAAGGAATTCAGAATTAGAATTCAGGAGCTTTGTATGCGGATATACAAGAGAGACAGATTTATCAGCCTGAAGTACTTTGATGCATTTGCTCACGAAGGACTTTTCATGCAGATCATCATGGGTTGCGAACATGAAATATGGTGCACAGGATAGTCCTAAAACGTTAAGGAAGTTGACTTTTATGCCCATATTGCGCTCTTGGCGCACCAAACGAATTCGCGAATCAGATTTCTGATAGGCAAGACAGATGTCGGGCGTATTATCTGTCGAGGCGTTATCAGAAATAATCAATTCAAAATCTTCAAAATCCTGCTCCAAAATGGATTCGATTGCTTCAGATAGATATTTCCCGCCATTATAAACAGGAAGGCCAATGCTTACTGCCGGTGTGTGGTTTTTTCCAGAAGCATTTCTGTTCACAGGAGTATAAGAAGCTGCCTTAACTGATTGCAGCATTTTTTTTACGTTTTCCTGATTTGGGACTAAGCTGAGTGAGGCTTCCAGTAGTGGCAATGCCCTGTCATTTTTCCCCATTTCTACATATAAAACCGCAAGTCGGTTAAACATGTCATAATCGTTGGTGTGAAATGGCAGAATTATTTCAAGACAATCCGCCTCCTTTTCGTTTTGGTTGGCGGCCTGGTAGAGATCAGCAAGGTTTGACAATGCATCAAGATATTCCCCATTTATATCAAGTGCTTTCAGAAAGAATTGCTCAGCCTGCTCAAGATGGCCCCTGTTATGGTATATAACACCTATATTATTGAGCGCTTCATAATTCTCAGGTTTCAGGCCAAGTACCTCCTGAAATACGGTCTCAGCCTCATCAAACAGACCCTCCACAAACAAGGCTTCCCCTCTTTGAAGATTTGCTTCTATATCCATCATAACATTTACTCCTCAGCAACCATTAGCAGTCGTATAGTTATATCATAGCTCATTGCTTGCATTCCATATCCAGCCTGGATTGGGTAGACATGCGTATCGGCCCAAATAAAAGCCCCTATATCCATAAAAGAACAGAGTTGTTTGTTCAATATTCCGCATAATCTCTTTGGGTCGGACAGGCTCCGCCCCCTTCGGTTACATTGGCTTTTATTGCCTCACCGAACACAAATCCCGTTTTGCCGATCTTGGTATCAGAGCTGCTCATCTTGAAAATGTCCAGTCTCAAAGTTACGGGCAGTATCTTAAGAGAGATAACTCATTATTCCCCACACGAATAACGCTGCTTTCACAATTACATCACATAAATAAAACGCCTATGAGCCACTTTCAAAACGTTTCAGTTTGGTCAAGGTCAAGGCGGATGAAAATTTTAACCGCAGGAATACATGGAGTATTTCGAGGATAAATATTTTCACCCAACGCAGAGATCGGCCAAAATGGGACGTTTTGAAACTGGCTCCTACAAATACGATTAACTTTAGATATAGCAATCAATATGCCAAGTTTCTTTTGTAGCTGAATGTTTTGTATAAACAAAAAATTAAACCCCAAATCTGGATTATCTGCAAAGTATCCCAGGAAAATTCTTCCTGATTTTGCACAAACCGGAACGAATATTACCAACCATTTCCACGACATTGTTTATTGAGGTTTATCGTAGCCGCTGGGAATATGCTCGATGTTTCGGTTTTATGCTTGACGTCAAGGAACCTTTTAGCTTGATAGTCAAATTTATGACGCTAAAAGCCTTTTCTTAAACCTTGGAAGGCATGCCAATGAATTGACAATTATCAGCGAATAAAAAAATATTATTATTTTACTAAAGTTTTATTATTTATTGCCGATACTATGTTTGAATGGGTTTTATTTAATTAATATACTGAATGCGGAGTGTTCCTATGGTTATTTCAGCTTACCAGGTTAATAATGTATTAAGGGTTTACCACGATCAGCTTCGAAACGGCAGAGCATCGGGCAAACCGGTAAATAATTCAAATCGATCGCCGGATAGAGTCACTATATCGACCAATGCCAGGCAAAAAGCTGTAAGTGATAAAATTGCATCCAGTATTGCAAACAAAATCAATCAGTACGGCGCAAAGGATGAAATGGGAAATGAGTCGTTAAATAAATTTGAAGAAGAATTTGAACTTCAACCAAATGTTTCCCAAAATATTCCTGCCGATCTTGTTTTCAAAATGATAGATGATGAAGGCGAAACAATGAGAATTCTGAATGTTGAAGATATTCAGAATTATTAATAATTCTTCCAAATAAACAGGTCAAATATTATTGATTTTTATATAAGCAAAAAGAAGAGGTAATAAATGAAAATTGAAGATAAGATCGCAAATTATGAAATTAATAAACAGTTGCCAAAATTAATGCCTAATATTAAGGAAGGACAGCAGCTTTCGGAAGGACAAATAAATAACGAAATAAAATCTGAAAGCAGAGATGCTATAGTTAATCTTTCCCGTGCTTCAAAAGAAGTCAGGCTGGCAAATGAAGTCATAGCATCAACACCGGATATCAGAGAGAATAAAGTTTTGGAAATAAAAGCAAAGGTTGAATCAGGAACTTATGAGATCAATCATCAGGTTGTTGCAGCAAAGCTTGCGGATGCTTTTATGGATGATGTTTTCTAAAAACTTCAAATAAATGCTTTAGCAGGGTAACAAAAAAGAAAGACAGGCTACTATTAAAATCCGTGTCTTAGTCTTAGCAGCCTGTTTGCAAATCCACCCAATTTCCTGTCAGCCCCACCTCACATGTCGCTTCAGTTAACACGCAATTATATTCCTCGCAAACAAAAATGAGCCAATTCCAAAACGCCCCATTGTTGCCGATCTTAGCGTTGGGCTCAAATTTTAATCCACGTGTTCCTGAAGTTAAAATTTTTAGCCTTGACCTTAAACAAACTGAAACGTTTTGAAACTGGCTCAAATACTTAATTTATCTTGTTTTTAGCAGTATAGAGACTTACTTAAAAATCTTTAAAGTCATCTTCATCCATCGGAATTAACTGTTCAGGCTTTAGTTTCTTGTTGTCTCTACCGACTCCCTGTTTTCTTTCATAGCTGCTTGAATCAGGATCAGGAAGTGCGCTTTGCTCTTCATATTTATATCGTCGTCTGTCACTATTTTGAGTTTCTCTTCCACCACTCTTAAGCAATGACCTTGAGCTATATAATCCGTTGGTATGTTGTTTACCTCCTATTACCAACACCAGATCTCCGACATATTGCTTAAGTTGCTCTGCCTGAGCATTCATCTGACCGGAAGCACTGGCAGATTCTTCCGCATTGGCAGCATTCCGCTGTACTATTTTATCCATCTCTGCAACAGCCTTGTTTATTTGCTCAATACCCTGAGACTGCTCTTTTGATGCAGCTGCAATTTCTCCCACCAACTCACCAACTTTTGAGGTGGTGGTGGAAACATCCTGGAAGGCCTTATTGGTTTTTGTTACCAGTTCAGAACCTTCTCTTACCTTTTTGACTGTTCCCTCAATCAGTTGCGCCGTGTTTTTAGCTGCATCTGCAGACCTCATTGCAAGATTTCTTACTTCATCGGCCACTACCGCAAAGCCGGCACCTGCTTCACCTGCTCTGGCAGCTTCTACCGCAGCATTCAAAGCCAGAAGATTAGTCTGAAAAGCTATCTCATCAATGGTCTTGATGATCTTTGATGTTTGATCGCTTGCTACTGAAATATCATACATTGATTTGGTTAATTCATCCATGGAGTTGTTTGCCTGTACAACAACCTGATTAGCTTCTTTCATAAGGTTGTCTGCCTGGGTTGCATTATCTGAATTCTGTTTGGTCATGGAAGACATTTCTTCCAGAGATGATGATGTTTCCTCTATTGATGCGGCCTGCTCGGATGCCCCCTCGGCCAGCGACTGACTTGATGAGGACACCTGCACTGTGGCTGCGACCACTTCTTCAGCTCCATCGGTAAGCCCTTTAACTACGCGGTTGATCGGTTTTGTAATGCTGCGGGTCAGGAAAAATGCAATCAGAGCTCCCAATGCAAGTGCGACTAATCCCAGAGAAAACATAATAACACGGGCATTGGAATAAGCACTTTTGGCCTTTATAAAGGCCTCATCACTTTGTTGACCCTGATAAGCAATAATGGAATCTATAGCCTCAGTCATCTGTTTTTGAGGAGTAAGCATTTCTATCGTAATCACATCGGCTGCTCTGGCATTGTCTTCGGTTGAATTCAAAGTTCCGGCCATCGTAGATCCAAATTTAGTAGTATCAGTATTAGCATATCCGGCCAAACAATATTCAATGGATCTATTCACTAGGGATTCGACGATTTGTTGCTTATTAAGTATGTCAGCTATAAGCTTTTTACCTTTTTCGTCTTTGATTTTAGCAGCCAGCTTAAGATATGATTCACTGAATTTGGCACGGGCCTCATCAATCTTTTTTCTCTCGTTACGCACAGCATCACTCCCGATGCTTAAGACTGCATTTCTAACAGATTGAGTTACAACATTCATCTGTTTTTCTAAATCATTGGCCAATAATACTGCTGCGTTTTTGTTATTGATAATATCTTCCATATAAGAATTGATGGTTTTTATTCCGGAAAGTCCTATTGCTGCGGTAATGCATAGTAGAAACAAAACGACCCCAAAACCAATCCCTATTTTTGTGCCTAAATTCATATTTTTAAAAGACATAACCCTTCCTCCTTATAATTCTTGCTTTATACTACAAGCCGCTGAATACAATAAAAAAATATAAATTATACTGTTTTTTCTATCATTGCAACTTCATCACGGCTTAATACTTTATCGATATCGAGAAGAATTTTGATTCCGCCTTCGAATTTAGCCATTCCAAGTATATAGTCGGTTTTCAATTTTGTCCCGAATGTTGGTGTTTCTTCAATATCTTCCGCCTTTATGTTCAATACTTCCGATACTGAATCTACTACAATACCGATCATAACAGTTTCAGACTCGCTTGATATTTCCACAACCACGATGCATGTCCGTTCTGTGTAATCGATTTTATTCATTCCGAACCTAAGCCTTAAATCAATCACAGGGATCACTTTTCCCCGAAGGTTTATTACTCCTTTGACAAACTCCGGTGTTTGCGGAACCGGAGTTATCGGCATCATTCCAATGATCTCTTTGATTTTTAAAATACTTATACCATACTCCTCATTGGCTAATGCAAAAGTTAGGTATTTTCCCTCCCTGTCGGACATTACATTTATTGCCTGGCCCATTTTTTCCGCCAATTTTGACATTTGCTTCCGCCTCCTTTCTTTGGACAAAACCAAAACATCTTTTGGAAACCTTTGCGTAAAGCTCCCTTTTGCCCGATTAGCACTAACTTTGAAATAGACAATGATATTCCTTCAGTTGACATCCCCCTCCTTAAGCTTGAGCGCAAAATTGAACATCATTCATATGAGCTTTTTAGGAAAAGGCCATACTGCTTCACATCTTAACAAAATATAATGCATTGTCTTCATTATACTGCCCAATCCCTATTATCGGTATTAAATAAGGATAGCTTTAGGCTGTTTTATGTTTGGGATATGAAAACTAATTTTCTTATTCTACAACCCAGCAATTTTGATACAAATGATAACAGTTATAATGTTTTAAACTGGCAGGACTTTATTATAAATACTAGGTTGTACATACTTAAAGGGGTGACTAATAGTATTTAAACTCTCTGCACCGCCTATAATAAGACAACCGGGCGCTTTCAGAGCGTTATGTAATTTATGCGCCACATTAGACTTTGTTTCATTGTCAAAGTATATAAACACATTCCTGCAAAAAATAATGTCATATTTCTGGGATGGTATAGGATCTGAGATAAGATTATATCTTTTAAAGGTTACCATTTGTCTTATCTCGTTTTTTACGCGGACATGATTATTCCATGAGTTTGTGCCTTTTTGGAAATATTTTCTAAGAATATCGGGAGGAAGATTTTTTGCTTTCTCTATAGAATATATCCCGTTTTGTCCCATCCGCAGCATTCGTGTTGATATGTCCGATGCAATTATGGATGGTTTAAATCCCTTTTCAAGACAGTAAATTGCCAAAGAATACGGCTCTTCACCGCTGGATGAAGCAGCACACCATATATTCATATGGTCTTTCGTTAGATATTTAAAATGATGGCTTTCTCTGAAGAAATAGGTATGATTGGTAGATACAGCGTCAAGAAAATTTATTAGTTCTCTTTGATCATTTTCCAGAACTTTTAAATATTCTTTAACGGATTTTATACCGGTAGAACGCAAACGCTTGTCAAGGCGAGATTGCAAAAGTTGTTTTTTCCCATCATGAAGATTTATTCCGCATTCATGATAAACAATTTCGCTGAGTCTCTTGAATTGCCTGGTTGTTAAATCCATTTGGCAGAACTCTGGCCTTCTCAATTTATGAACGGTCAAATTTAATAACACAGATTACTATTTCAAAATCTCTTTCTAAGAGAAGTAAATACTATTCTGTATTTTTAACATGCCGAATTAAAACGGTTATTAAAATATATTTGCAACATTGTCAATCATTATGTGCAATACCAGATATTATGTTCGTGTATAAAATTTCCGGCTTTCGCTTTATTAATAAATATAAAAAGATTCTGGCTTTTTAAGTTCAATTATATTATTCTCTTAGATCTTGTGCCTAAACCTTGCTTCGACTTAAAAAATATATTAATCGCAACTATCACTGTTGCCAGATTTTTCACCCTTGCTTTAAACGAAATCTTTTTATTTATGTTACAGTAAAAAATAATTTTTCAAAATAACGATTTGCAATGTTTGTGCCATAAATAGGTGCCATCCGTTTATGGCATTGCAAATATATTACATTCAATGCGTTCCACCCTCTTTCCATGCCGGGGCTTAAAAATCTCCGGCATGTTGACGGACTTTTTTTTGAGTACGTCAACAATAATCAGGTGGAATTTTTTTCCTGCTTCAACAAACTTCTTAATTTGAAAAGTGTCAGCGTCAACAATTTGACTGTTCAGCCAAAAATATACGACTATTCCAAGTATACTTAGCCTTTTTCTTGTTTAGACTACATATGATATTATTGATGTTTTGAATTCCATAAGGCTTGTCTGTTTTATGGTATAATAATTGCTAACATATTTTCTAAAGTATGGAGTTATTTCCATCGTCAAAATTGTACCGGGGATAAAGATGCTTTCAAAAAGAAGAGAATTACGCTCGGATGTGAGAACAAGTTTATCATATGCAGTCAAATATGAAATAATCTCTCCTGAAGAATATTATCTTATTAAAAATAAATCTGATTCTCTTCTGAACCCCGATAGAAAAAAGTTAAAGATAGATCCCGTGCTTTCCGATAACAATGCCAAGATAGATTCTGATTTAAAGATTGATTACTATGATGATGCCTTATTGAAGTTTCTTGTTAAAATGGATGAAAAACTGGATATTATTTTATCTATGCTGTCAACAAATGAGGCCCGATCAAAAACTTTTAATCAGGGAACATGCAATAATATCAGTGCATCGGGAATTAGCCTTGTTACATCCGAACCGGCAAGTAAAGGGCAGATTGTTCATGTAAATATAGATTTATGCAAATTGCCCCCGGTTTACATTGACGCTTATGGCGAAATCGTCAGGACAACAGGTATTTACGAAGATAATATCCCAATGTATAATTTAGGTATAAAATTTATAGACCTTGACGAAAAGGACAGGGAAAAGATTGTGGCTTATATTTTCAGTAAGCAAAGAGAAGACCTTCGTAACGGAAAAACAGGATCAGACCAACATATGATGGACTCGTAAAAAAATCCATCAACAGTCTTAGTGCAAATAAATCACAACTAACGGTGAGAGCTAAACAGCAAAATAATGAACTCAAGCAAAAGTCTTTATTGGACAATATTTAAGATATGAACCGTATTATATCGGATGGCAGACTTGAGTTCGTTGGAAGTATATTTGATCAAGCTGTTAACAACGAGCAGAAGGATATGATTGATGACAAAGATGTTAGATAATATTAGTCGGGAAATTGAGTCTCTTGCGCTAGAAACGGTGATGCTGGACACCGAAGATGTGCCAAGTCTGGGAAAAACCGTAAAATCAATCGAGTCTATTATTGAACTGTCGGAAGCGCTAAAAGAACAGGCGCTGATATCAATCAGCAAAGCAATGAAAGAGTATATTGGATCCGTTATTTTGAGGGAAACTACGGATTTGGTTCCTTTTGAAAAAGGTATCTCCTTCATGCAGAAAATTGCCGGGGATATATCCAAAGGCAAAAGTTACGAAGGGGATATATCCGAACTGATAGCTGGCTTAAGCCATCAGGTTAATGATGAACTTGAATCGTCAGGCGATAAGGATATTGAAACCGATACAGATGCTTGTCCGGCAAATATTTCAGCGCCAGTAAAAATTAACGATGAAGACAGGGAAATTATTTCCGATTTTGTTGTTGAATCACTTGATAACCTGGCATCTATCGAAGTCAAACTTATGGACCTTGAGCAGGATCCCGGCGATGCTGAGACAATCAATGCCATATTCAGACCATTTCATACCGTTAAAGGTGTCTCGGGGTTTTTGAATTTTAACAAGATTAATAAATTTGCCCATACAGTTGAGAACTTGCTGGACAAGGCACGAAACGGTGAAGTAACAATTAACGGTGAAATAATTGACGTAATTTTAGAAAGCGTGGACATCTTAAAAACTATGATTGAAAATGTCAGAAGTTCTCTCGATTCCGGAATGCTTTCTGAGGGCAACGAAGATACCGGAAGCATTATGCTAAGAATCGAAGAACTTATTTCTCCAACATCGAAGGATAAGAAAAAACGTTTGGGAGAAATGCTTATTTCATCCGGTACGGTTACTGAAGCAGATATCAATGAAGCACTGGAAATCCAGCAAAAAAAACCGGAAATGAAATTAGGCCAGATACTGGTTGAACACGAAAAAGTTAAAACAAAGGCCGTAGTTTCATCTCTAAGAGAGCAGAAACGCGCGGATGCTATCGAAACACTCCAGGTGAAGGTAGATACTGTAAAACTGGATAATATTGTTGATATGGTCGGAGAATTGGCAATTGCCCAGTCAATGCTGAGGCAGCATGAAGCTGTTTTAAACAACAAAGACAGAAAGCTGATTCAAATAACCAATCAGTTGAATTTGATTACATCCAGTCTGCAGAATACCGCCATGTCAATGAGAATGATACCGATAAAAAATACTTTTCAAAAAATGCTTCGACTCGTTCGGGACTTAGCCAGAAAAGCAGGTAAGGAGATACAACTTGTCACATCCGGTGAAGAAACTGAGATAGACAGAAATCTTATTGAGGAAATTTATGAACCTATGGTTCATATGATTCGAAACTCAATTGACCATGGCCTGGAGCTTGCTACTGAAAGAATCGCAAAGAACAAACCGGCACAGGGCACTGTTTATCTTAAAGCATATCATAAGGGCGGAAACATAGTTATTGAAATAGGTGATGACGGGCGCGGATTGAACAGAGAAAGAATTGTGTCAAAGGCTCTTCAAAGCGGCTTAATCAAAGAGGGAGAAAAACTGACTGATGCAGAAATTGATAATCTGATATTTCATCCCGGATTTTCAACTGCCGAAAAGGTGACGGAGATTTCGGGAAGAGGTGTAGGCACCGATGTTGTGAAAAGTAAAGTAGAAAAATTAAGAGGAA
>JAHIFE010000192.1 GCA_018901125.1 Pseudomonadota bacterium
AGGCTTTTATCCTCACAATAACAGCCTCTCTTCCCCCATATCCGGAAGCCTTCAAAGCGATAAATCCCAGGGGGTTTGGGGGACAGGTCCCCCATAAAAACAGCTCAAATTCCGCTTAGACCTTTATATGAATATCAAGCCTTAGTGCTACCTTGCGATATTCCTTACCGATAAAATATCCGGTTAAAGCAAGTTCAGGAAATACAATAAGCTGTGCTCCTTTTTCTTTGCCCTGGTGAATTTTACCTATAATATCATCTAAGTTTGACTTTAGATCCAAGAGTACAGGACTTGTCTGATAAAGAACAACCTTCATTTATTATCCCTTTTACTTTAGTTCAGAAAACAATTCCCTGTGTTTTTAAGAGTGTTGCTATCTCTCATATAGTTAGCATTGGTTCCGTTTCGGATAATAGTATCTAAGCCCTCCTCGTCGTAGGGCTCAAGTATATATTCCGGTGACTGGTCAGGAGTTGTTTCGCGGCATAACTCAATATGTCTTTCCAGTTTTGGTATTGAAAAAGAAATCAATTCCTTTAAAAATCCAAAGGAATGGCGCATCTGATGAAAGCCGTATTTTTTCATCATTGCAAAACCGTTAATTGCCTCTTCCTCGGCCTTTTTGCCCGGTTTTTCCTCATTGGTGGTGCAGGCAGTCTGAATAGAAGGAATATCAAGCATCTTGTTTACTTTCTCCATCAGCAAATTAGCTACATTATGTGATATAAGACCCATATCAACCGCATAATTATTCCGGATGTTTGCTATGGAAGGTAGCCCGGCGTGAACCACCATCAGACCTGGATTTACCAGTTGTGTTAATGCAATTCCAAACAAAGCCTCGGCATGAGTAAGGGTTAGAAGTCCCGACATTGAATATGGACCGGACAGACCTGCCATCGGCATTGTTGATACATAAATTGGAATACCGCTTTTAACGCAGGAGAGAAAAGAATCTACCATGCTATCGATAACGTTTAATGGGCTGTTAATAATTGAAAACTGTATGGTGATCAATCCTCTTTTTTTATGTATTTCAAGAGCGCGGGCTATGCCTTCATCAGTTAGGGCAGCTACATATATCGGCTTGCGGCAATGCTCGATTATTGTATCCATAACTTTTACTTCCTGCTTTACTATAAGCACACCTCTTGCCATGAAATCAACAACATCAGACTTATCAACTATTTTGGCTATTTTTACAAGATGCTCCAATTTGGGCTCAATTAATTCACCACTATTATCATCATACACAAAAGGCGCTGTTCCTCCAACACCAAAGGAATTTTCCGCAATCCAGTATTGATCACGCTTAGGTGCTGTATTTAAAGTCTGTTCTACCAGTGGTGCCAGTATATGAATATTACCGGAAGATTCGTCATAGGCAGCCATACCGGTTTCTTCAAATATCCGCCTTATTTTCTCAGATTTACATTTAACGCCAACTTCTTCCAGAACACGAAGAGCATCCTCATGTATCCTTTCCAGATATGCTTGCTGTATTAATTCCATTTTATTATAGTATCCTGGTGATTATTATGTATTTTTATGCAATTTATTATTATAATTTAATAGCCGCTGTGTTTTTCAACACAAACCATTGGATGGTTCGCGTAAGGGTTTTTAAATGCAAACTCCCCTACCCCGGTTTATATGCTTACCCTTAATCCGTCATAAGCGAATCTAACATTATCGAATTGTTTTTCCAGCTCCTTGTAATCATCATAACTTCTGTTCCAGTACTCTTCTATATGAGTGAATAAAATCTTTTTTGCATTTATTCTTTGAGCCAGCCTCAGAGTTTCGTCAAAAGTATAAAGTGTTTTTCTGGATATATGGTCATCGGGGTATTTAAAGTCATGTTTGAGACCGGTTTCAAACATGCCGGGTTGAATTATAAGCAAATCGGCATCAAATACTTCTTTCCTGTTTTCCGGAAATGGTTTTATATCACATGGAGCATAAACCATCTTGCGCAAGTTTTTTTCAATAACATATATAAAAGCTGTCTGATTCCCCCGGTCAACAGGAATAGCCGTTATTTGAATACTGCCCAGACTTATACATTTATTATAGGAAACAGAGTCTACAAAACCGCTTGAAAGGTAAAAGTCTATTACAGGGCCATAACACGAATGAATATTTCCAATCCGATCGAACAATTCTTCCGGCAAAACAAGTTTAATGCATTTACCTTCATAGGACTGCCATGTGCGAAAATCGAGAGCAATCTGTTCAACTGCCCTAAAGCCTTCTACATGATCCGGATCCAGATGCGTAAAGAGAAGATAGTTGATCTTTTCAATACCTGAGCGATTTAACTGATAAGAAATCTCTGCAGGAGTATCTATAAGAATATTCTCATCATGTA
This sequence comes from Pseudomonadota bacterium, assembly GCA_018901125.1. GTDB lineage: Bacteria > Desulfobacterota > Desulfobacteria > Desulfobacterales > RPRI01 > RPRI01. Next base: position 2,372 of record JAHIFE010000192.1, read on the forward strand.
TAAAAACAGAAGGCCCGGTTCTTTGATAATGCCCACCTTTTTTTCTTGCCTGACTGCAAACCCGGCACCTGCATAAAGGCTTCGGGATAATCATGCAACCGCCGGAACCAAGTATAGTGATATCCATCCGGTTGTTGATCAGCTCCAGGGAAAAGGACTGCTGGATACCGGAAGAAGCTCTCCTTTTTCATATCGATCAAAGCGAAAAGGTTTGAGCAACTCCTGCTTGTCGCCCAAAATTTCCTGGGCCACCAGCTTGCCAATACCTATCATCTTATAACCGTGACTGGAATCTAAAATCATGTAGCAATTTTGCTTGAATACATCGAATACAGGGAAATTATCAGGAGTAAAGATTCCTAATCCGCCTGAAGGTTCATTTTTGTATAATTGATATTTGTTTTCATATCGTTTCTGGCAATGTGCCAAAGCGGAGGTCCACATATGGGCGAATTCAGGGCCTACGATGAAATCCGGCGAATCGATTCCATAGGGATCAACGTTTATTTCATCTTTTTCTACAAGATTCGGCATGGCACCTCCCTGAATGCCATTGAAATTACAATCGGGCTTATAATAGATACCCCACATTTTGTCTGTGACCAGCGAACCGTCTTCACTAGAATACAGAGGAGAATTGCTGTCCACATGAATAACCGGGGGCATCTTGCCCCACTTATCATAACCGTATTCCGGATCTACTCCAAGTGTTCCTTCCTGAAGTGACAGATAAGTCCACATTTTCACATCCGTATGAATCTTTCCGTCTTTGTCTTTTATATTAATTTTGTCAGGCATGCCTATCATTTCCCAGAGTTTATTGCCCCAAGGGCCCGGTCCTGCAATCACATAATCACAAGAAATCTTACCCTTATCGGTTTCAACGGCTGTAATACAATCATTATAGTCAAAACCTTCAACTTTAACTCCGGTTAATATCCTTACACCTAGTGCTTCAGCTTTGTCGGCAAGTCTGTATAAAGCACGGGCATTATGAGCATACCCTCCTCTTTTTTCATGCAGGATCGAAGTAATTCCTTTTGCCTGCCAGTCATCAAATACATTTTTCTTCATGTATTCCAGACAATCTTTTTCCCCTTCGATAAATACCGAATCGTAGGAAAGCCTTTTCTGTCTCTCGTATATCTGGGATACGCCTTCATGCATGCTTTCGGGTGAAATCTGCATATAACCGACAGGCCAATAACCGTAACCTTCAACATCCTCATCCCAGACATTTACGCTGTGTATCATAATTTCCTGCATGGCTGCCTGGAAATAATTATTTCGTATAACTCCACAGGCGATTCCCGATGCTCCGGCCCCGATAGCAGTCTTATCTAGAACAATTATATCTTTGCCTGATCCCAAGCCTCTTTTTTTTAATTCACCGGCGAGATGAAAGGCTGTGCTTAACCCGTGAATGCCGGCTCCGATAATTACGTACTTTGAATGCGTAGGAAACGCCATAATATTTTCCTCCTTAAAGTTAATACTATCTTTAGATTTATTAATTTAAACGGCAAAATGAATATATGATGGATGAAGAAATCAATAGGAATATGAAGTAGTTATTAAATAAGATAAATAAGCTGAAGATAAAGCGCAACTATCCATTTGATTTATATTTGCCGTAAAAAATTATTCTATATTGTGGTTATGCTGCTTTGGTATCTTTATCTTCTCTTTGATGTTTTCGATCACCGTCAACTGTTCCTGTAACCTTTTCTCTTTCTTCTGCAAAGTCAAATCCGGTCCATATTCCTATAGATCCAAGAATTGAATCCTGAGGATGATATTCGCGAAAGATCTTAAAATAATAGGCGGCTTCCCGGCTATTTATAACTGCATTTGGATTTTCTTCCTTTATTTGCTGATATTCATCTTCAGTCATCATCTTTTCAGCTAATGATTCACCGAGACTTTCACATCCCGCCCCCTGTGTATACTGCACCTTGTAGCGCCATAGTATCTCATCAGGCAGATAGTTTGTATCCTCAAAAGCTTTTCTTAAAATCCATTTCTCGATTTTAGCTCCCCTGTGTTCACGAATTTTCAATTCAGGGGGTATCTTCATAGAAAGATCAACCATATCCACATCCAGAAACGGAACCCTAAGTTCAAGGCTGAAGAGCATGCCCATACGGTCCGCTCTTTGAAGATTAATATTATGAAGATTACCGATGCAGCGTCTGCCTTCTTCGTTTAGTTTGTCAACTGGGAAATTCTTCATATAATGATAGCCGGCAAAAAGCTCATCAGCTCCTTCTCCGGTAAGTACGACCGTTACATAGTCCGCAGCACATTTGCAGGTGAAGTAGCAGGGTAAAGCGCAACGGACAAGAGACGGATCATAACTTTCCAGTTTATTGATCACTGTAGGAAGCGCTTCATAGTACTCCTCTTCAGTGAAGATGTATTCATGATGGTTTGAACCGATGTGTTTTGCTGCGATACGCGCAGCCTTGACATCATCACTCAGATTGCCATACTCATCTTGCATGCCTACGACAAATGTGTGCAGATTGGGTATTTCGTCTGCAGCTATAGCCGCTACCAGACTGCTGTCGAGGCCGCCGCTGCAGAAAGAACCGACCGGAATTTCAGGATCTGCCAATAAACGTTTTTTTACAGCATTGATAAAGGTCTTTCTTATAATTTCGCATGTCTTCTCAATATCCGTATGTATATGGTCTTCAATTTTCGGAATGCGGTAGAATTGTACAAACCCTTCTTTTGGAGTGTAGTAATGCCCGGCAGGAAATTCATGAACCTCTTCCAGACCGGCATGGCTCATGGCTCCCAGCTCCGATGAGAAATAAATATTACCATTTTGAAAACCGTAATAAAGAGGTTTAATCCCTATAGGATCTCTTGCCAGCATAAAATCATCACCATTATAAGCGGCAAAGGCAAACATTCCGTCAAGCTCTTTAAGGCAATCGGGCCCTTTTTCGCGATAAAGATGCAAGACGGTCTCGGTATCCGATTTGGTTTGAAAACTGTACTTTGAATCAATTTTTCTTCTAAGTTTTCTGAAATTATAAATCTCACCATTACAAACAATACCTGAGTTTCCGTCTCTGCTAATGATAGGTTGATGACCCTGAGCTACATCAACTATTGAAAGTCTGGTATGCCCAAAGACGCTGTTTCCGTTTACATGAAGTCCGCGATCATTGGGGCCCCTGTGAGGAAGTGCGTCCAACATACGATTAATTGTATCTACGTCACGTGTTCCTATACATCCTGCTATGCCACACATTGTTTTTCTCCTTTATTAGAGCCAGTTCCAAAACGTCCCATTTTGTCCGATCTCTGCGTTGGGCGAAAATTTTAGTCCTCGAAATACTCCATGTATTCCTGCGGTTAAAATTTTCACCCGCCTTGACCTTGACCAAACTGAAACGTTTTGAAAGTGGCTCATTAATTTACAAATATTTTTCCGAAATTTGCCGTAGTAAGAGGATCATCCATATACATACCAAGCCCGATAGTCTTAATGGATTCCATGCCTCTTTCATCATAAACGGGCATCCTGACTTCCGGTGCATCATCAGCGGTTACCTCTTGGGCAATTTCAATGCCTTTTTCAAGTTTAGCTATGGAAAAATCAATCAGATATCTTAAAAAAGAAAAGGGATGTCTTATCATATGCACCCCATATTTTTTGCACATTGCCTGTCCCATGCGGGCATCATCAAAAGCCTTTTGAGTCAAATGCTCTTCATGGGTAGTGCCGGCGCTCTGAAATGTCGGTAAATCCAGCATCAGGTTAAGATGAGTCATTAATATGTTTAACAGGTTATGACTGATCAAACCGTAATTGGGATTATAATCTATTCGGGGATCAGCGATGGTCGGAAAACCTGCGTGTATACACGTTACGCCGGGATTGATTAATTGAGCAGCGCAAATACCAAAAAGCACTTCAGCATGAGTCATAGCCAGTGCCCCATTATAGGAATAAGAAGTACTGATGCCTCCCATGGGCATTGCTGATATAAAAACCGGCAGGCCGGCCTTTACTACCTTCACAAAGTTTTCAGAAAAATTTTCATTAACCTCAAGAGGTGGACGGGTGAGGCAAAAAACAATCATGATGTTCTTTCTCTCTTCCCATAATTGTATGGCGCGTTCAAGTGAGGCATCGCACGTCACTGCAAAATAGAGAGGCTTGGAGCAGTATTTATCCATAATGTCCATCTGCTCCACTTCGTTTTTCAATTTTACCGCCCTTCCCATACCTGCCACCACATCATTTTCTTGCGCTATTTGTGCAATTTTGGCCACATGTTCGGGTGTAGGGAAAATACCGCCTATTCCTTTTTCATCATCATAAATGTATGGGGCCGTGCCACCTATGAAAAAACTGTCTAAAGGAACAAAAAATTCATCAACACCGGGAGTTGTAGACAGACATTTTTCCACCAACTCCTTGGTAACATATATTCGGTCTTCATGCTGAAAAGCTAATCCTTCAGATTCAAATTGCCGGAAAGCCTTCCGGATATCAGCCTGTTTGCAGCCTACGCCCATATTTTCCAGTATCCAGAGAGCATCATCATGAGACTTAAGGAGCATCTCGACAGTATCAGCACCCAACAGATTTGTTGATTTATCAACCTGATCTTTTTTCAAATTTATCGAATTCATTTTTCTACTCACTCCGATTTATTATTAGATATGTAGGTTATATGATCTATTCATTTGATATATTTTATATCAATATTATTTGATTCAATATATTTTGTATTGAAATAATTACACTAAAGTAATGGATTGGATAAGTCAAGGTTTTTATCTTAAAAAAGGGATAGTAAGGTTATAAAATATGGTAAGAATAAATGAGAGATGCTGCTTTATTAATCAACTTCAAGATCTTGAACATCAAGCATATTTGTAAGCATATTCAAGCCATTAACAATATGTTCAACTTCCTGGGGTGTGAGCCTTTTTACCCCGTCGATTATTTTTTGCTGAATCGGGGAAGGAGCGTTTTCAGCCAATGTTTTCCCACTTTCTGTAAGCTGAACCGTTATAATTCTTCTGTCCTGAGATATCCTTTGCCTTTCGACCAGACTTTTTTGTTCCAGTCGGTCGATAATACCTGTTACAGTACTAGAATTGACCATAATTATTTTTGCTATCTGTGACGGAGGTAAAGGGCCATACTCTTTCAAAGCCAGCAGGCAGTTGACCTGAGCGGCGCTAATATTATATTTTTTATTAATCTCTTTTGCATAAAGTTCCGATCCCTGCATAAGCCTTCGGATTGAATGTATTATTTCTTTTTGTGAAGTGGTGGGATAAACATATTCAGTTTTGACGGAAGTATTCTCAGGCATTTGGTTGGTTTTTGTATTTTTTGGCATTAACGATTATTCCATAAAGGCAATTCATGCTCTTTAGGTAATATTGTTTATTATTCTTTATATGATCTCAATTAAAAACCTACGTTCAGTTTGTATAAAAAAAACCGCGGTTATTTCGCGGCATATCTAAGCTTATTATAAATAAAATTCATTACCCATAGATCCTATCTTATATATTGTACATAAATATTTAAATCGGAATAACAGTATGAATTCTAAGGCTATATTGTATCTTTTTCATGAAGTATAGAAACATCAGTATCTTGTGTCAAGACAAATTAATGCATAGAGATGTAATCATAATATTTTATAATGTATTATAAAAAGCTGACAGGATACTCAGCTCATTTATATAAAAATAATTCAAAGAGAATAAACATGTTCAGTAAAATAAAGTTGCTTCTTTATTCCGTAATTTGATTGTCTGGACATATTTTTTTTGAATAGTTGACTCATAACTTCCCTTTATTGATTTGCAACTTTAGGTACTATGTTATGAGTCAACAAACTCTATCATCCTTTGGACATATTATATTTTATTAAATTAAGCATTTCATTAACTTGCTTAGAGATAAAGCACAGTCAGGAAATTATTGTACGGTTTCCGCAGTATTGGAAATAATTATTTCCACGCGGCGATTTTGCTGCCGGCCGGCAGAGGTATCATTACTTGCCACAGGATAGACCTCGCCCTTGCCTACAGTTTGGATTCTTGCCTGGTCGATCCCCCTTGCAACAAGGGCATCTCGAACCGCATCAGCGCGTCGCTGTGAAAGACCCAGATTGTACGTGTCGCTTCCTCTGTTGTCTGTGTGGCCCTCAATTGCAACCATTCGCTCGGTGTGTTTCTTAAGAAACTCTACCAATTGGTCTACAGTACGCATCGCTCCTGGTTGAAGGTTTGCCTTGTTAGTTGCAAAAAGAACATCTCCCAATGTGAGCACAATACCCCGGTCTGTCTGCTTCGCCTGAAGCGCATCAATCTCCGCTTTAAGCTCTGCTGCCTTTTTCTGGGCTTGTTCTGCCTCAAGAGTCATGGCTTGAGATTCCTGTTTTGCCAATTCAAGCTGTTTTGTTTGTTCTTCAGCTATCTTTCTGGCTTGCTCTATTTCCTGAAGCCGGGTTTGAGCTTCTTTTTTTGCCAGCTCCAGCTTTTTCATTTGTTCCAGAGCTTCCTGCTGTTTTATTTCAAGTTGTTGCGCTTTTTCTATTGCCATCATCTTGGCTTGATTTGCTTCCTTAGCGCTGGCATCGGCTTTCATATTGGCCTGCTTCGCTTCCAGGCTGCGACTCTCCATCAGTATACGATTCCGCTCTTGGTTAAGCCTCTCAACCTCAGCTTCAGCCTTTTTTTGCTCCGCCATAGCCACAGCGATCTGAACCTGCCTTTCGGCAAGATAAGCTTTCTGGTCTATGTCTTTCAGCTCTTTAGCTGCCTCAGCACGTTCCAGTGACTTCTTGGCGTCATACATGGGCACTTGTGCATTAGCTACTATGTCAGGATTAGAGCTTGCATCAGAGTAAGCGGCGCGGGCACGTTCCAGTGCCTCGTTTGTCTTGGGAGTTGAAGCGCAACCAAGCATCATGCTTGCTGTCATCGTTACAATCATCAAAAGCCCCAGATAAATTTTTACATTTTTCTTTGTTTTCACCATGGTGTGTCTCCTCCTTAATCCTTAAAACCGTTGATTTCTATTTTGATTGCATACGATTGATTTCTGACTGAAGGCTTTTAATGCTTTCCTGGAGCTCTCCGGCGAATTTTTTCGCCTTTGCTTCATTTGATTTTGCTCTCGCAAGAGTGGCGTCAGCTAAAGCTTTATCCGCCAGCTCCTGAGCCTTTTCAT
>JAHIFE010000003.1 GCA_018901125.1 Pseudomonadota bacterium
CGTTTTGAAAGTGGCTCTGAAGTTATACAATTCGCCCCGGATTAAAAACTCTGTATAATGTTATCTTTGTCTCATTGTTATGATAAGTATAACAAAAAATATTCTAAAATAACAATTTTTTATTGACAGGTTCTAATTATTTTTAATTCTTTCCAAAATCATTTGGGCTTTTACATCCTAAACACAAGAATAGATAATGACTGTTTATTTTTGGGATATGGAATCTCCAAAGAGTTCTTTCAGCCTTTTTGCTGTAGAATCAGTAATTGTTTTCTTTGCTTTTGCAATCTCAATGGTATGAAGTCCCAATGTCTTGTAAAGAGGTAGAAGGTTTGGTGTTTTTGAGCCGATTTCAGACAGATGGTTTTCAATTGTCTGGACATCGCCCCTGGCAATCGGCCCGGTCAGGGCATCCGGGATACTCATATTCTCAATATTTGAAAGAGTGCCTTCTATCAGCGGTTTTAAACCTTTGAAAGCGTCTTTTGCCGGCACACCGGCCTGACAGATAAGATTTAAAGAAAGATCAAGCAAGGTAACAAGGTAATTTGATGCAACAACTGCGGAAGCATGATAAAGAATTTTTGTATCTGTTTTTATGGAGATGCAGACAGAATCAAGATCCTCTACAATTAATTTTGCTGCATCGACTGCTTTTTTGTCGCCTTCAACGGATGTTACAATACCTGAAAAAGGATTGATGTTATATTCCGTAGTTGATGCAAAGCTCTGCAAGGGATGAAGCGATCCTATGCTTGCGCCGCAGGTCTTAGCAGATAAAAGTATTTCCGATGTCAGGGCTCCGCTGCAATGCAGCACAATGGAATCGGAGTTAAAGCCGTTTTTATCTGCTATACTTTTGCAAACTTCTTCGATTGCGCCATCGGGTGTTGTAATAAATACAATGTCTGCTTTTTTTGTTGCTTCCCACAAAACATCAGTAAAATTTGTGCTGCCAATCAATGCCGCTGCTCTTTTTGCTGATGAGAGGCTTTTGCTGGCAAATCCGGTGGGGATATAGCCGACTTTAGAAAGAAATTTAGCAAGCGCAGTACCTACTCTTCCGCATCCTACTATTGAAAATGAAGGTTTCATGGATTCTTACCTTTATTGCTGCTCAGTTTCCCATAATATGAAGAGGGAGCCAGTTTCAAAATGTCCCATTTTGGCCGATCTCTGCGTTGAGCGAAAATTTTAATCCTAGAAATACTCCATATATTCCTGCGGTTAAAATTTTTACCCGCCTTGACCTTGACCAAACTGAAACGTTTTGAAAGTGGCTCAAGGGAATGAAACTTATTACAAGACCTTTAACATTATTAACATATATTGTTCAAGAAAAAATCCGTTGATAATGACAGGGTCTAAATGCAAAAAAGGCACCCACGCTTTTTTGCATGGATGCCTTTTTATAAACTATTATGATCTAATTACAGCTTAGTCACATTTGCTGCGCCAGGCCCTTTGGGGCCGTTTACGACATCAAAAGTAACGCGGTCGCCTTCAGAAAGCGATTTAAATCCGTTTGAATTGATAGCTGAATGATGAACGAACACATCATTGCCATTTTCCTGTTCAATGAAGCCGAATCCTTTACGATCATTAAACCATTTTACAGTTCCATTTGCCATAGTGTTTTCCTCCTTTCAAAAAATACAATCAAGGTCCCCACTTCAGGCCGCCACTTTGACAACATGGAACAATCCTTTCGTTCGAAACCGATTTGCAAAACTGTGCAAATCTTTACTGATTTGCCGAAAAATACGGCATACGTATGTAGATGTCAAGATAAATTATCGTAATTTCTGAAAATATTTATAAGTGGCGCTGTAATTATTTAAGAGATTCGTACTTACCATAAATAAAATCAAAAGGATACAAGAACCCAAGACCGGGGCTTATTCGCCCCCGGTCTGTTTAGTTTTTTGCAAAGCCTGAACCCTTAACACCTGTTAAAGATTAAGAAGCCTTTTTATGCTTTCGGTAATCTGCTCTGCCGATGCCGGTTTTGGCATATAATCATCGGCTTCCATGTTCATTCCGTCATAATGTGAATAACGTGTTGAGGTCACATGTGAAGCAACTGCAGTTAATAGAACAATCGGAATATCAGAATATTGCTTATCTTTTTTTAATTGTGAACATACCTGATAACCATCCATCTCAGGCATCATTACATCAAGGACAATTGCATCGGGAGGGTTACTTTTAACCTTGGCAAGACCTTCAGCTCCATCGTAAGCCAGTTCAACATCAAAACCCTCTTTTTCCAGATTCTTTTTTACAATCATGGAAAAATCGGGTTCATCATCCACCACAAGAATTCTCTTCTTACCGTTCATCGCCACCTCCTTTTTTAGTTTCAAACAAATTCATTTAGTTACTGTTGAATATTTATATCGACTACAATCTGTATTATTTATTTTAGTATAGTATATTATATTATAAAAAGATAATCAATTTTTGATACCTGCGTTAAAGTCAGCAAGTAAATTTTTACGAGTCTTTTAATCAATGACTGGTCTTGGATAAAGACCGGCGCTTTCGACTATCTCAGGGACCTTTTCTTCCCATTCAATAGCCATAATGTGAAAGCCCTTAACGCCTTCAACCTCCTTTAGACGCTGAATCGACTCAATACATATCTTTATTCCCTCATCAGATTGTTTTTCTTTCGGTGTATCGGACATTCTTTTTACAACTTCATCAGGAACATCCATTCCGGGAACCCTGTTTTTCATATATTTTGCCATGCCTGCTGATTTTAAAGGAGTAAGTCCCGCAATAATATAGACTTTTTCATGCAGACCTCTATCGCGGGCCATCTTCATCCACAGTTCAAACTTGTCAAGATTATAGATGCACTGTGTCTGGATAAATTCAACGCCGGCAGCAATTTTTTTTGCCAGGCGCGGAACTCTTATTTCAAATGGATCGGCAAAAGGATTAGCAGCAGCTCCGACAAACATTTTCGGCGGACGCTCTATATCAGCTCCTCCTAAAAATTTTCCTTCATCGCGCATGTGTCTTGCTGTCTGAATGAGCTGCATTGAATCAAGGTCATGCACATTCTGGCCTTGAGCGCAATCTCCGAAACTCTGATGATCTCCTGAAAGGCAAAGTAGATTAAAAATATCAAAGGAAGCTGCACCCAGTATATCGCTTTGTATCGCAAGTCTGTTTCTATCCCGGGTTACCATCTGAAGAACAGGTTCAAGTCCCATCAATTTTAATTTTATACATGCAGCAAGGCTGCAAAGGCGGGTAACTGAAGTCTGATTATCTGTGATATTTATAGCATCCACATGGTTTTTAATAAGGTTTGCTTTATGTTCTATATGACTTATATCGCTGCCACGCGGAGGGCCGCACTCCGAGGTAACCGCAAAATGGCCTGCTGCAAGAATCTTTTCAAGTTTACTTGGCGTTTTGCAATTCATAACTGCACATCCTCCCTTGCAACTTTTCGGGGTCCCCCGGCTCTGTCGGTAGACCAGTCTTTCAAAGGAATAATATTTTCAAAATCATCCATTTTACCCAACATTTTTAAACGGTCGACTATCAACTGCCAGGCGCAGTCAAGCTCCTTGCTAATTTCGCACTTACCCTTTGTGGATCCTCCGCAGGGGCCATTTAAAAGCCTCTTTGCACATCTTGAAACAGGACATATACCGGCAGTTTTTGAAAGCATACATTTCCCGCAGGCCTGGCATCTTTCAGTCCACAGACCGCGTTTTTCGGTAACACCGAGAAAACATGTATTAACACCCGGATGCACAGGAATGCTTTGGTATTTTTCAGCTACAAACTGAACTCCCACGCCACATGCCAGAGATAAAACTGCTTCATATTTGTCTACGCTGTCACGGATTTCTTCTAAATACTCGTGATCGCATTGACGTTCCAAGGTTATCTCATCTATTTTTATTTCTTTGCCTTTATTTAAAAAATACATCCTAAGCGCAGAAGCCAGAATCCCAACCTCCTTTTTGCCGCCGGCCTCACAAACTGTGACGCATTCATTACAACCCAGTATCAGAATTTTGCTGTAGTTTTTCAGATCCTCGATAATTTCCTCAATCGGCTTTTTATCAGCTACAATCATATGTCGCGCCCTTTCATTTATTTATATTATGACGGTAAAGATAATAAGTTTTCTACTCTGTGAGTTCCCGGAATTAAATAGTAGTATTATGCTTAAATAATATATAGACTTTCATGCGGCTTTATCCTTAGCGGCAACTTTAATCGGATTCGGGCCAAGTTTTCTGATTAGCTCATCCATCTCAACTGCGTACTGTGCGAATCTTGGTCCTTCAGCAGAAGAAAGATTTCTCATCTGAACCCTTTCTCCTCCTACTCCTATTGCATCTAAAATCTTTTGAGCCTGTTCGATTCTCTTTCTTGCTCTCAAATTTCCGCTGTTGTAATGACATTCACCTTCCATGCAGCCTACCGCATATACTCCGTCAGCACCTTTTTCAAAAGCCCGCAGGATATGAATAATATCGACTTTGCCGGTACATGGGACTCTTATAATTTTGATATTGGTAGGATAGTTTAATCTCATGGAACCTGCCAGGTCCGCAGCAGTATATCCTCAGTAATTGCAGCAAAAAGCAATTATTATGGGTTCAAAACCCTGATTCATATTACTCCTTCCAGCAAGGCTTCAACCTTGCTCAATATCTGATCATCCTCATACCAGTTCAATTCTATAGCCTTTGCCGGACATTCAGCAGCACACACTCCACATCCGTGACAAAGAGCAACATCAATTTCGCTCACACCTTCAGCATTGATTTTTGGTACACCGTAAGGACAGGACCTGACACATATAAGACACGATGCGCATTTCTCAGCTTCCACATAGGCGGTAACGGCAGATAGAGTTAATTGGTCCTGAGAAAGAAATGTTGTTGCTCTGGAAGCGGCTGCTAAAGCCTGAGAAATTGACTCTGTAAGTAATTTAGGACTATGCGCGGTTCCGCAAATAAAAATTCCTTCAGTAGCCATATCTACAGGTTTAAGCTTAACATGTGCCTCCAGCAGATAGCCTTCGGCATTGAGTGCAAGTTTTACAATGGAAGACAATTCAGAGATATCCGTGGGTCTCATCCCGGCACTTAAGGCAAGAATATCTGCAGAAACTTTAAGACGCCGCCCAAGAATGGGGTCTCTGAATGTTACCATAAGTCCTTCTTCCGTTGACTCAACTTCAGGCATCTCATCAAGACTATAGCGGAAAAAGAGAACCCCCTTTCGCCTTGCTTCCGTGTAATAATCCTCAAGAAGTCCGTACATTCTGATATCTCTGTACAGAATATATATATCGGCATCAGGATTAAGTTCCTTAATATGAAGAGCATTCTTGATTGCGCTCTGGCAGCAAATCCTTGAGCAGTTTGGATTCTCTTCATTTCTTGATCCCACACACTGAATCATGACTATGCTATCAATGCCATCGGCAGTACTTTTATTTTCAAGCTGGCTGGCAAGTTCTACCTGTGTCATTACTCTTTCATCCTGTCCGTATAAAAATTCGGATGGAGTATACTCATTTGCTCCGGTAGCAATAATTACAATACCATGGTCAATTTTTCTTTCATACATACCAGGGCCCACAATTACTTCTGTGGTAAAATTTCCCTTAAATCCTGTGAAACCGACTATAAGAGATTGGGTTAATACTTGAATTTTGGGATGACCGGATACTTTTTCTATAAGATCTGAAAGGTACGGACCTATTTTTTCTCCCTCAATGGTTGCTGTGAGCTTGATAGCCATGCCTCCGAGCTTAGGCTCTTTTTCAATAATCACAGTTTCAAAACCCTGATCAGCAAGGCCGAGCGCAGCAACCATGCCCGAAATTCCTCCGCCTATAACAAGACCTCTTTTATTGACAGGAATTTTCTTTTCACAAAGAGGATTAAGAGTTACAGCTCTGGCAACCGCCATTTTGACAAGATTTTTTGCCTTCTCAGTAGCTCGTACAGGATCATTGGAATGAGCCCATGAATCCTGATTGCGTATATTGGCCATTTCAAAAAGATATTTATTCAGACCACAGGCTTGCAAAGTATCCATGAATATTCCTTCATGGGTTTTTGGAGTACATGCTGCAACAACAACTCTGTTCAGATTTTTCTCCTTTATGATTTCTTTCATCCTGTCCTGGGAATCCTGGGAACAGGTAAAAAGATTGTTTCCCGTAAAAACCACATTAGGAAGGGTTAAAGCATATTCGGCCACTTCATTTACATCAACTACACCGGCAATATTTATGCCGCAATTGCAGACAAATACGCCCGTTCTGGGTTCCTTTCCCGTTATATCGATTTCATCAGGTATCTGTACGGTTTTTGTTCTTGTGCCTCTTGCCGCATCCAGCCTGCCGCCTGCGGCACATGCTGCTGCACTGGCTTCAATAACGGAACTCGGGATATCCTTTGGGCCCTGGAAAATTCCACAGGCATAAACTCCCTGCCGTGATGTTTCAACAGGCGTAAAAGGTTTGCTTTGAGCAAAACCGTATTTATCCAGGTCAATATTTAAGCGTTTTGCCATGTCTATCGTCGACTGTGGAATCTTCAGGCCTACGGACAGCACGACCATATCAAATTCTTCTTCCTGCATCATGCCTGATTCATCTGCATATCTTATAATGATATTTTGGCTTTCTTTTACTTGTTCCATAGTATGAACACGCGTCCTGATAAAACGTACTCCGTCTTTATCTTTCGCCTTGTTGTAATACTTTTCATAATCTTTGCCAAAGGTGCGCATATCCATATAAAATACAGCACAATCAAGATTTGTGTGTGAATGCTCCTTTGCAATCATAGCTTCTTTTACTGCATACATACAGCACACAGACGAGCAGTAACCATTCCCGCATTTGTTGTTATCTCTTGAGCCGATACACTGCAGCCATGCAATTCTTTTAGGCTCTTTGTTATCAGAGAGCCTCACAAGATGCCCCATAGTCGGACCTGATGCGCTTAATATTCTTTCAAATTCAAGACTTGTTATTACATTGGGATTTGTCTTGTAATGATACAATTCATCAAGAGGCAAAGGATCATAAGTATCTGTTCCGGGACACAGTATTACCGAACCAACCTCTATTTGTTTTTCTTCAGCTGTCTGGCTGTGATCAACAGCATTTGCAAGACAGGCCTCTACGCACTGAAAACACTCACAGCAATAACCGCAGTTAAGACATCTTTTAGCTTCAGCTTTTCCGTCTTCTTCATTATAGCCAAGCTCAACTTCCTTAAAATTACCCGCCCGTTGTTCTACTGCAAGCTCAGACATTACAGCTCTTGTCTTTATAGTCTCGCCTTCCGGAACAGGTCTGTAAACAGGAGCTTCGTTTGTAACAGTCTCGCGGCCTTCGGCCATATCTATCCCGTCTATATATCTCAATATAGATTCAGCAGCTTCCTTGCCTGCTGCTATAGCTTTAATGGCTGTTGCCGCACCTGAAGTAGCATCACCTCCCGCAAATATTCCAGGAAGATTTGTCTTAAAAGTAACCGCATCAACAGAGATAGTCCCCTTTCTGCTGAGTTCAAGCTTTGTCGGCAGATTTGCCTTGTCAACTCCTTGACCTATAGCCATTATAACATTATCAGTATCTACAATGAACTCTGATCCTTCAATCGGTACCGGACTTCGCCTGCCGCTGTTGTCCGGTTCTCCGAGTTCCATGCGGATACACTGCAAACCTGTGACTTTGCCGTCTGAAGTCAATACTTCCTGTGGTGCGGCAAGATAGGTTATTTCGGCTCCTTCGGTTTCAGCTGCATGAATCTCTTCTTCCCATGCAGGCATTTCAGCGCGGGTTCTTCTGTAGATTATATTAACCTTTTGGGCTCCAAGCCTTACGGCGCATCGTGCAACATCTATAGCCACATTACCGCCGCCTATTATCGCAACTTTTTTGCCTACTTCGGCTTTTCCGGTAAGATTTACTTCTCTTAAGAAATCAACACCCTGACGGACTCCTTTGACTTTCTCACCAGGAATATCAGGATCAAGGCCCTTATGTGCGCCAATTGCGATATAAACTGATTTGTAACCTTGAGTAAAAAGATCATCTATCGTTAAATCAGGACCAAGGGGCGTATTGGTTTTAATTTCAACACCAAGATTTGTTATTACTTCTATTTCATTATCAAGTACATCTCTTGGAAGTCTGTGCTCAGGTATGCCTACCCTTAACATGCCCCCTGCTTTGGGAAGAGCTTCGAATATGGTGGAAAGCACTCCTTTTCGCGCAAGATGATATGCAGCGGAAAGTCCTGCCGGACCAGATCCTATGATGGCAACCTTTTCATCTCTTTTGGTAAGGGTTTTGACCTCGATTTGTCTTGGATCGAATTTATCTGCGGCAAGACGTTTAAGGTTTCGTATGGCAACCGGATGATCCACCTCGCATCTGCGGCATGCATCTTCACATCCATGAGGACATATTCTTCCAAGGACACCCGGTAAAGGCAGATCCTCCATGATTATCTGGAGAGCCTCTTTGTATTTGCCCTGACCAACCATCTGGACGTAGCCCTGAACATTAAGACCTGCCGGGCAAGATAGTCTACAAGGGGCCTTATCGCTTTTTTGTATGGCATATGCTCCGGGAATAGCCTGTGCATATTTCTTATAAACAGCTCTGTTTTCAGATAGATTTTCATCATATTCATTAGATAGAATTACAGGACATACTTTTGTGCATTCGCCGCAACTTGTACATTTTGAAAGATCGATAAAGCGAGGATTTTGTTTTACCGTTGCAAGAAAATTTCCTTGTTCTCCTTTAAGTTCAAGAAGTTCGGAATTCATCAGAAGTTCAATGTTTAAATGCCGGCCGACCTCGACCAGTTTTGGTGAAATTACTCACATCGCACAGTCATTTGTAGGGAATGTCTTGTCAAGCTGGGACATGAGACCGCCGATGGCGGATGATTTTTCAAGCAGATATACATAATATCCGGAATTAGCAAGATCGAGGGCGGACTGCATTCCCGCAATTCCACCCCCAACAACCATAACAGATCCAACAACTCGTTCAGCCATGCGGTGCTCCTTATCTAAATCTAAGAATAAAGGTATAAAACTCCGGTACCAGCTGGTTGCTCTCTATTGATATTGTATTACTTGGAATACATTAACTGAATCTGATTTAATTTATTGTGCGGCTTAAAAATAATATAATTGATACACTGTAACCAGTCAAGCAAAAACAATCGCTTCGATAACGGATTGTTTTATCTTGAATCATATATTGCATCATGCTAAAAAAGTATAAAAATAAAACAAAAAGGATTATATTCACGATGCCGTATTCATCTCATCCCATTATCAATATCGCTCTTGTAGGCGGAAGTGAATTATGCAAGGAGATTCTTGAAAAGACCACTTTATATTTTAAACAGCAAGGCGTCCAAGATACTCCCATTCTTGCCGTTGCCGATCCGGACACCCAAAGCCCCGGCATGTTGTTTGCGAAAAACAAAGGTCTTATTACACTTACTGACTATCATGAGCTTTATGATATCTCATACAACATACGACTAATAATAATTTTAAACACTGATCCGAAAATCCTTGAAGATATTTTAAAAACAAGGCCTCCCAGAATACGTATACTTTCGAATCAGGTGTTCGAAATTTTCTGGAAAGTAATAAATTATGAAGGACGAAAACTCAGGGAACAGAATACAGCCATGGAAACTATTTTGAACGGCATCCAGGATTTCATATCTGTAATTACGCCTGATATGACAATTGTTGATGCCAACGAATCCCTGCTTAAAGGCATAGGTCGTTCGGGAAATGAAGTTATTGGCCGCAAATGTTACGAAGTTCTTCAAAAAAATTCTTCAGCATGCACAAGCAATGGGATGTTATGTCCTTTAAATGAAGTCATACGTACCAAAAGACCGGTGAACCAGGTAAGAACGCATATAGACCGTAAGAATAAAATCCGTCATATTGATGTTAATATATATCCTGTCTGGGAAAAAAGCGGAAAGATCGCAAAATTTATCCAAATAAGCAGAGATATAACAAAGCATATGGAAGAGCAGGAAGAGATTACAAAGCGTCTTGAAAAAATGGTTGAGGAACGTACCTGCCAACTCAAAGAAACTCATGAAAAATTAATTCATAAAGACAAAATGGCTTCTTTGGGCAAACTTTCCGCTTCAGTAGTTCATGAAATTAATAACCCCATAGCCGGCATTCTTAATCTTATTATACTTATAAAGCGCATGATTCAGGAAAAACCTGTTGTAGAAAAAGATATGGATGAGATTGCGCGTTATCTTGATCTTATGGAAAAAGAGACTAGGCGGACAAGCAGGATTGTATCTTATCTTCTTGCATTTTCAAGACAGAACAAGATGGAGTTAAAGCCGTTAAATTTAGGCAAGCTCATAGATCAAACTTTATTTTTGAATTCAAACCTTATTAAGATAAACAATGTAAAAATCCAGAACAAGCTTGATCCGGATTTACCGGATATTATCGGTTCAGAGGATCAACTCCAGCAGGTTATTATGAATCTGATATCAAATGCTGTTGAATCTATGGAATCCAAAGAAAAGGGCGTAATAACGGTCGAAACTAAGCATTATCCAAAAAAAGGAAGTATTTTAGCAACATTCAAGGATACGGGAATAGGCATTCCAAAGGAAAATCTGACTAAAATATTCGAGCCTTTTTTTACTACCAAAAAACAGGGTAAAGGAGTTGGGCTTGGTCTTTCCCTTGCTTATGGAATTATTCAGGAACATGGAGGTTCCATCAATGTAAATTCCAAAGAAGGAAAAGGAACCACTTTTAAAATTGATCTTCCGATAAAACGTTAATCAAAAAGATCTTCTAATAACTGATATATTCGGCTGAGTATTTTCTTTAAAGCCCAGCCACTGATATACTACTCCCCTAAACTGTGGAGGTTCATTGATGAGCAAAGCACGGCTTCTTATTGTTGATGACGAGCTGATAATGAGAGAATCTTTAGCCGGATGGCTTCTAAGAGACGGTCATGAGGTTAAAACTGCTGCAAGCGGGGAAGAAGCTCTTGATAAAATCAAAGAGACCCGCTTTGATATTCTGCTTGTAGATATAAAGATGGAAGGAATAAGTGGCCTTGAAGTATTAGAAACAGTAAAAGAAAGTGATCCTGATGTTGCCGTTGTTATGATTACTGCATATGGCTCTATACAAACTGCGATCGAAGCAATAAAAAAGGGTGCATATGATTATCTTCTTAAACCGTTTGATCCGCATGAGCTTGGAGTTCTTATCGAAAAAATCCTGGAAAACCAGGCTCAGGCAAGGGAAAATCTTTTTCTCAGAGAACAATTCAAGGAGACAACAAGATTTGAAAGTCTGATAGGTCAATCCAGGGTAATGCAGGAAGTATTTGAACTTATACAAAATGTTGCTCCTGTAAATACTACGGTGCTTATCACAGGTGAAACCGGCACCGGAAAAGGTCTGGCTGCAAAGGCCGTACATACACACAGTCCAAGATGCCAGGGCCCTTTTGTTGTGGTTAATTGCGGTGCCATACCTGAGAATCTGATGGAAAGCGAGCTTTTCGGATACCAGAAAGGAGCATTTACCGATGCTAAAACTACAAAAAAAGGCCGTCTTGAGATGGCCCATGGAGGAACACTCTTTCTGGATGAAATCGGAGAAATAGGTATGCGAATGCAGATCGATCTGTTACGGGTGCTTGAGGACAGAATATTTTACAGGGTTGGCGGCACTCAGCCGATAGAAGCGGATTTCAGGGTTATTGCCGCCACAAACAGAAACCTTCAGGAAGCTATCACAAATGGTATATTCAGAGAAGATTTGTATTACCGGTTGAATGTTGTTTCATTTAAAATGCCCTCATTAAGAGAAAGAAAGGAAGATATCCCACTTTTGGCTGATCATTTTCTCCATCGTTTTTCGCAGGAAACAAACAAGCAAATTGACCGCATAAATCGTGATGCAATGGATGAAATGATGCTTTATGATTGGCCGGGTAATGTCAGAGAGCTTGAAAATGCAATAGAACGATCTGTGGTTATCGCAAAAAAAAGAATCATTATCCCTCAGGATTTGCCCATTTTCCGGCCTGACGCAATTTGTACTCCATCTGCAAACACTATTGAAGAAATCGAAAAAACTCATATTAACAGAATGCTTGCTGATAATGAATGGAATATTTCCGCCACGGCCAAAGTATTAGGTGTTGACAGATCAACACTATACAGCAAAATCAAACGCTACAATATAAATAAGCCTTAGTCTAAAAGCTTGAAGATAGATTGCGAATATAAAATCATTATTTCTCCAATCGGAAATATTGATGCAGAAATAATTGGCTCTGTTGAAAAGGATATAACCGGCATATTCGGTTTTCAGACTATACTTCTGCCATTGATAGAAGATATAAGCTTTGCACTTGATTCAGGCCGGAACCAGCATAATTCTACATCAATTCTGGGAAAGCTTGAAAGCTGTGCACCTGATTATGCACTCAAAGTTCTCGCCATAACAAATGTGGATTTATTCATTCCGATACTTACCCATGTTTATGGTGAAGCACAGCTTGGGGGAAAGACATGCATAGTTTCGACATACCGGCTGAAAGATTTTACTTCAACAATGCGGGCAGGTATCTCTTTATCCGCAAGAATGGTCAAGGAGGCGATCCATGAACTTGGTCATACATTTAATCTTCTGCATTGCAAAGATCATTCATGCATAATGCATTATTGCCGGACGGAAAATGACGTTGACCGTAAATCGGATCAGCTGTGCAGATACTGCAAAATACTATTAGAAGATGATATTAAAAAATTAAGTTCTTAAAAAAAGTTGGGTTAATCTCTCCCAGCCCAACTGAGGTATATTCCCGTAAATATTTTCAGCAAGATATCCTCCGTCGGTATTTAAAAGATTTCCGGATTTTTCGATAGTGCTGTATAGAAGATTTACTTCTTTATCTATGAATTTTTCTGATTGATCGGCAATGTAAAGATTTTTTATATCATTTTTTAATTCTTCAGAATGAAGCCTTAAAATCCATCCATCAGTATATGGGTTTTTCCCGGCTGATTTTGCATCTTCTCTTATGTTCGGATTTATATCGGTAACAACACCACTCACGGGTGAAAGCAAAGAGGCTGTCAGATTACCGCGTTTTATGATAATCTGCGAGCTGTTTTGCTTCATCTGCTTTCCGATAAGAGGTGCTTCAATGTGTTCAAGAGGGCCGAACACTTTTAGCGCAAAATCATCAAGACCTATTCTCACAGTTTTTCCTTCTTCTATTTTAACCCATGCATGCCCTTTATGAAGATAGTATCCCTGGGGAATTCTGAATCCATGGACATTTAATACTTCAACAGGATTAACTGTGGCATGAACGGTATACTGATCTGAGAAATACTGATCGAACTCGCAATTAATACACTTGTAATCATGGCTGCAGCTTCTGAAATCTATCCGGCCTTTCATGTAGTGTATGCATGGCCTTTTTGATGAAGGCAGTTCTTTTAATTTTTCCATCCAGTAAACAATCTTTTTACCATTTTTGCCTTTGGTGTCAGCATGTTCGGTAACGCCACTGTTTTCTTCTGCCATATTAGTCATGGTTCTGTCAAATTGGCAATTCGCACAATCATAAAAAGCTTTGCAATACTTGGAGCGTACAACTCCGGCCTGCATCCAGACACATGGAGAGTTATTTTTCTTTTCTTTGCTTGATCGAAGAGATTTCATTTATAACCTCACTATTATAAGGATAAGAGACCCGGTGTCAGAGGGACCAGTTACTTCCCCTGACGCTGATCCCTTATCCCCGACAACTGGTTCCTGTCTAAATCATGTCTTAAGAAAAGTTTTTGTAAGATTTCTCCAGTCAAGACCCGGGAGATTTCCATATATATCTTCCATAAAATAACCACCATCAGCAGCAAGAGGTCCTGCAACTTTTTCAACCATTTTTTCAAGCTCAACTACTTCTTCACTGATCCAGGAAAGACCGGCTGTATCATCCATAAGTTTTTTTACGGTTCCCTTGATATCAGGTGAACGCACCATAAAAAGCCATCCGTCTCCATAAGGCTCGTGATTGGCGATTTCGGGTTTTTCCCTGACATTTGCATTTACTTCAACTATTACTCCGTCAACAGGAGAAAGGACATCAGCCATGTTATCTTTTCGTCTTAATCCCCAACCAACAGCTCCCTGATCAAACTCTTTACCAATTAGCGGAAGCTCAAGTGCATCCGCTCTGCCTAATAATTTTAAAGAAAAATCATCTAACCCGATTCTTATATATCCTCCGCTTTCAATTCTTGCCCAAGTGTGCCCGTTATGAAAATAATATCCTACAGGAACATCAAAACCTTTAATCTGCTGGATCTCACCGGGTACCGTCTTGTTTTTGGTTGTCCAGACATCTTCAAAAAACTGGTCAAAATCGCATGTTGCACATTGATAATCATAGGCGCAGGCCCTTTGTTCAATCCTGTTTGTGAGGCTATGCCTGCAAGCCCTGTTCAGATAGGGTTTCTTTCTCATTGCATCCTGCCAGCTGATTCCGTTTCCTTTTTCCACTTTTTTGCTCATACCCAAATCATATTTGCAAGTAGTACAATCGTAAAAATTATTACAATCTTTATATTTCACAAGGCCGGCCTGCATCCATATGCAGGGATTGGATGTGTTCGCACTTTTATCAGGTTTTACCATCCAGGTTTGTCCTCCCAAAACGGTTTTTATTTCGGTTGGATTCGTATCTTTCGCCTCACCTTTCTTATAGGTTGATCCATATCCCAGACTGCTTCTTTTCTCTTTTTGAGTGGCCATGTTTTTCTCCTTTGTATTTTATTATATATAATTTATTTAGTTAGTTCTGTTTTTATGCTTATTTTATATAGAGCAATGTATATGCCAATATGTTCAACTATAAAGAAAAAACTTTTAACTAATTGATAATACAATAATTACAAAAGATACGTCTGTATAATAAATCGAAAACTATAAAATGTATAATATGATGGATTTTACGACAGTGTGGCCAAGACTGGGTAATAAATAAGGCAATAATATAAATATAAAATAGTATTTATAAATAGTTATGATGCTGTTGGATTTATCGACATGAATAAAGCCATACTGTTGAATATTACTACAGTATGGCTTATAACGCCATTATCGATCTCATGTTATTCATCAGGCATAACATTAGGCATCTGCTTGCCAGACAAGGCAATATTTATGAGGGTGTCTGCTTTAACACCGTTTTGCTTCCATATATTACATAAGACAAATATTATATAGAAATGTAATACAAACTTAAGATTGAAGAAAATATGTAAATGTAATATATGGTTATCAATTAATTATTAAATGAATTCGTCAGTCAAAGGATTTACAATGATCATTAAAAAGTATCTTCTTGCCATATTCAGCCCTCGCGCCATGCGAGAGCTCGCACTGAATCACTCTGAGTTCACTGCAGTAGTAATTAACGCTATCAACGGTGTTCTCATTGTGACATCTCTATTTCTCCTAACTTCGTTTGTCTCTGTTCCGTTTGTTTTACTGTTAGGTGCTCTATTCGGCCCATTAATGGGCATAATAATCACGTCGATTTATCCACGAATTGAGTTGTGGGTAGGTCAAAAGCTGGGAGGCAAAGCATCATTTGATGATCTTTACCGTATTTTTGCGTGGTCATTTCTTCCAGCAGCCTTGGCAAGAGTGATTGCTGAGCTTGTCGTTAAACTTTATCTTCCTACGACTATAACTATAGATAGAATGAGTATTTTTTTTATATTTACCCCACTATGCATACTTCTTATTAGGTTATGCTTCCTGATTATCTTATGCTTTGCAATCAGAAACTATTGTTCCAATGTAATATCAGCCCATCAATTATCAAAAATAAAAGGCTTAATTAGCGTACTTATTACGTTTATTCTATTTGTAATTATACCCGGTTGGTTGATAGTTGTTTTTTCGATCTTTCTTAAATTTATCAAAAAGTGCTGTTCAAGATATTGCCGCAGTAGAGACAAGGGTGACAACGAGATTGCAAGAACAGGAGTAAAGAGGTTCGGAATAGCAATAGTTCTATTCTATATAGCACTGTTTTCCTGGATTATACTATATGATGAAAAGCCTAACCCTCTGGTGATGGAGGAGTTAAACGCCCCCGTTCCTGAAGTTTTGCAGGTTGATAATGCATGGATAGCATTACTTGGTTTCACATCATCATCCGGAGGACCGCTTTTCGTTAAAGAAGAAGAGATGCTCCGTAAACTTAAGATAGCTGCTATTAAAGGGGATATATACACCTGTAAAAAACTTGCATCCGCAAACAAGAAAAAAGTGTTCTTCACCCCTCCTTCGGAGCGGCCAAAGCGCAGGAGGATGAGCGCTATCTCTCGAGCAAGTTCAGTTCCAGCTCCAAATCCTGGACCAACAAACAGATGGAGCAATCGCAAAAAGATGCGCTCCTCTCGGGTGAGAATGCCTGAGTTTTATGTACGAAAAGACAATGGGATATTGGATTACGTTTTAGCAAACTATAACGAGGTTGACAGTCTTTTGCAAAATAACAAGGAACTGCTTGAGAGATACGATAAGCTGTACAATTTCCATAAGTATATAGAACCCTTGGAATACGGTTTTTGCACTCCGAAGCTTGATTTTTCGACAATTCAAAATATTCAAAAAGTAAAACTCATGCAAATAGCGCTTATTGCTAAACAAGGTGATTTGAGCAGCGCGTTAAATTCAATTCAAAATGATGCTGAATTTTGGCGTTTTATTTCTAGAAACGCCAAAACCCTGTTACCAAAACTTTATTCGTATTCAATGTTAAACACAGATATCAGATTTGTTGCAGAGCTTTGCTCGCGTCATAATTTAAACTCAAAGCAACAGAAAACAGTTGAGATTATACTAAGACCATTTGATCAAAATGATACATCACTGACAAAAGCATTACATGGAGAAGCTTATTTAGGGATGTTTGGAATTGATTCGTGTCGTAGGTCTAAAACAAAATGGTCTCCAACCATCCTTATAAAACAAAATGCTACAAGGAATAGATTTTTTTCTTTATACCAAAAAGAGATTGAACTGTCAGAAATGACACCGCGAAAATTAGCTGCTGAGGCAAGGAATGGTTTTGCCAATACTGATAAGCATGTCAAATTTTCTTTCCTGTATAATCCTGTTGGAGAGCTATTAGCTTCGATAGCTGAACCAAACCTTTCGAGATTCGTAGAGTATGTAGAAATAGGATATAAGCTTGAGGGATTAAGAAGGCTTGCAACACTGAAAGTCTTATCAAGTATGGCAAACATAGCTCCAGAAAATATGCAACAATTTCTTGATACTCATAAAGGAGAATTTGGGAATCCATACACAGGAGAGCCAATGATCTGGGACCCGAAAGTTAAGCGCATATATTTTGAACCTATACAAAGAAATAAGCCCGTAGAAATTTTTATGTAACTTAACAGTTGCACAATTGATAGAGCAAGCAGCGCATCAAACACAGATGGGCATCAGTTCCGAAAAACAGAAGATAGATATAGATAAAACTCTTGCTAAACGACCTCAACCGGCAAAGGGAAAAGCAGAAACAAAAGATTCACAATATGTCTACCAAAATAGTTTTTTAAAAAGAACCCTCAAATCTATTTCAAAATCAAAAGATAAAAAGAATATTAATTTAGTGCTTAAAGCTGTGAGCATCACGGATAAGGATATTTATTTGGATATTGCATACTACAAACAATCATTATTGTTTGACGAAAAGGGAGAGACATGGGAACTGGATACAAAAAAAGTATCTGGAATACAAAACGACACCTCTGCAAGAACACTATTTAGTGTTTGGCCGGCAAATGGTAATCGATTGATTTTGGAGATAAATATTGAATAAAAGTAAAACGAAGATTTTTCAGAAGGATGCATTTTATACTTGCATTCTTGACTCATTAATGGTAGCTATTTATTTGAATTAACAC
>JAHIFE010000193.1 GCA_018901125.1 Pseudomonadota bacterium
GTAGCACTTTTGCCTCCTTTGGCTGTTTGCGGTTTATTATTGGGTGCGCATCATTTCCACGAGGCTTTTGGTGCATTTTTGCTTTTTATTACTAATATAATCTGTATCAATCTTACCGGTGTAATAACGCTCTTAGCTCAAGGAGTCAGTCCACGGCGTTGGTGGGAGGCTGATAAAGCCAAAAAGGCGACTCGTAAAGCTTTGGTCCTATGGTCTGCAATATTAGCCGTTCTTGCGATGGTAATTTTTCTTTGGCAAATAGAAATTTATCCGGGATGATAATAAAGAAAAATCATTTATAACTTAAGAAAGGATTAAAAATATGAAGATACTAGGCATTTCCGGAAGTCCGAGAAAAGATGAAACTTCAGGCGTTTATAAATTGGTAAAAACCGTTCTTGAAAACACGGGAATAGAATATGAGCTTATTTCTCTAAGAGGTAAAAAGATAGGAGGTTGTATCGCCTGCCTGAAGTGTGCCAAAGATAATGTATGCAAAGTCGATGATGATATGTCAGAGCTTCGTGAAAAAATCGTTCATGCTGATGCTTATGTTATTGGTGCTCCAAATTATTATTCTACCATAAATGCCATAACTCACGCATTTTTGGAGCGGTTGTATCAGTTCCGTCATCAGGAAGGAGATTCGCTTTGGGGAAAATTAGCTGTTGCAGTGGGAGTCGGCGGTATGGACGGCAAGATTCCGGCGGATGATATTGAAAAGTTTTTAATGTACAGTTTTATTGAAACAGTTGCAAAAGTCAGCGGCCAGGGTGCTGCGGCTTGTTATTCCTGCGGATATGGTGAAACATGCGGTGTAGGAATTCCGGTTATGCTATATGGGAAAGGCGTAAAAATTACACCCGAAAGCATTCCGGATGTAAGTAAAGACCAGGACGTTATGGAAAAAGCAGCAGATGCCGGAAGGATTCTGGCCAAAAGGCTGACAACCGGGCATGACCGTAAAATAGTTACGCAGGATATGCAACAGGCATTGATGGATATGCTAAAATGTTCTACATAAAGATTTTATACAAGAGAACCAATTGCAAAACGCCCCATTTTGGCCGATCTCTGCGTTGGGCGAAAATTTTGCACTTTAGTGAAGCTTTAGCGCTATCCTCGAAATACTCCATGTATTCCTGCGGTTAAAATTTCCGCCCGTCTTGAGCTTGACCAAACTGAAACGTTTTTAAAAGTGGCTCATGAGTCAACGATTCCTTTGTAATCATATTTTAACCTTGCTTGGGTAACATTTTATTTGACGCAATTCGGGTTGCAGAAATAATTATAAAGTAAATTGACAAAAATATTTTATGATTTATAATCATATTTTATTAAAAAATGTAGAATTGATGAGCTATCAGAAAATTTTTATATATTTACGAAGCCATCAAAATTTAGTTATACCTTTTTAGAAAGACAAGACAATATGTTCGATATCCGGCTCGAGCTGTTTATGCATTTCGATTCGGTCAATTATTCGGGCAAAAAGAAAAGCCCAACTTCGTATTTCCTTACTCTTCTTTTAATAAAATTTTTATCTAATATAATTGCCTATATAATTAATAAGTTGTATATGATTATAATCTTGGATGCAAAAGCATCACCAGCTATGGTTATAATTATAGCCAGCCTTGATATTGACCAAACTAAACCATTTTGGAACCGGTTCTCGTGTTTAAAATTTATCTTTGGGAGGATGAGAACCAGACAAAAAAACATTAACAAAAAACTTTTACAGGAGGTGGAATATATAAAAAAACAAAATAAGTCTTTTAAAATCACAATAATTTACCAATTAATTGACGGAAATCCGTCTGGGGCGGAAATACTACAAAGTTATAAGGTGGCATAACTCCAGTAAAGAGACGAACAGGTGGACAATAACCCACATAAAAAGGGCAATCTATCCTCAAGAAATCTCTCTAATAAATAACAGCCCCTTGTCGTATTAATAAAACGTATTTAATTTGATAACGTATTTTTTTGTTTAAGGAGGAATAAAAATTATGAAAGGTATTATGAAATATTTGGCATTGATAATGGTTACAATCTTTTTATTTGCAGGCTGCGCAAAAGAACCCACCGAGGACATTAATTCGGCAAAAGCAGCTGTGGACACAGTTAAATCAGAAGATGCCCAAAAATATGTGCCTGAAGACGTAAAAAATGTAAATGATACAATGCAGGCTGCTGAGGATGAAATCAAAGTACAAAAAGACAAACTGTTCAAAGATTATTCCAAGGCAAAAGAGCTTTTGGCAAAGGCAAAGGCTGATGCTGAAGCACTTAACACAAATTTAGCCGCAAAAAAGGAAGAGGTCAAAAATAATGCAACGGCAGCACAGGAATCTGCAAAATATTCTATAGAAGAGGCTAAGGGCCTTCTGGAACAAGCTCCTAAAGGGAAAGGTTCAATGGCTGATATTGAAGCTTTTAAGGCCGACCTTAAAGGATTAGAAGATTCTTTGGTTGAAGTTCAAGCTGCTATGGATTCCAGTGACTACAATGCAGCTATTGAAAAGGCAAACGCTATTAAAGAGAAGGCAACGGCAATTTCAGACCAGGTTAAAGCAGCAATGGAAAAAGTGGGAGAATTAAAATAAATAATATTTTAATTTAAACACAAATCAAATAATTATTAAAAAGACACGGGCGATTTTAAATATAAAAATCGCCCGTGTCTTGATATTACAGAAAGGTAACTTGTTACACTGATATAGATGATAAAAAAAACTATAATAAAAATACTGATCTTTTCATTAGTTATATTTTTGACCGGTTGCAGGGACAAACAGATTCCTCCTGAATTGCAAATGGTTGAGAAACAGGAGATTAACCTATGGAGGTCAGGAGCACAAATTTATGCACCGGTAGAGTATAGCAGTTACAAGATATCGTTTGGCAATGTAAAAGAACTCCTGATAAAAGAAAAATCCAGATTTGCATGGTTTCAGGATTATCAGAAGGTTCAGTCTGAATTAAGAAATATTCTAATAGAGGGCAATCTTTTGCAGAATATTATTTCAGATAATAAGAAAAATATGAATGATAAAGTTTTTAATGAAATATCGCTTGCAAAAAACAGAATTGACACTATTAAAGGCCTGACTGAAATGATAAATGAAGGAAGGCTTGCGAGAAAGAATCTGATAAAAGCCGAACTGCTGCTGTCTGAAGCAATAATCCGCTATAACAATAATGATTATAATACTGCTGAAAAGAAATTAAACAATTTATCCGGCTTTATCAAGGCATCTGAAAATGCAATATTACCAATACTAAACCGCTATTCGGACAGAAATCATATAAAAAAATGGCAAAAAATGGTTGAAGAGACTATAGCCCAATCAAAAAAAATGGGTATTCCTGCAATCATAGTAAATAAAAGTGAACGCACTCTTGTGCTATATAAAAGTGGAGTTCCGGCATGGACTTATATTGTCGGAATTGGGCGCAATGGCTCACTCGATAAGCAGCGTGCCGGTGACAATTCAACTCCTGAAGGGAAATACAGGATAATAAAGAAAAAATCTGAAAGCCGTTACCACAAGGCATTATTGTTAAATTACCCTAATGAGGAAGACAGAAAAAATTTCATTCTCGCAAAGAAAAACGGGCTTATCCCGGCAAAATCCGGAATAGGGGGACTTATAGAGATACACGGCGGAGGCAAAAACAGCATGACATATGGCTGTATAGCAATGGATAACAGCAAAATCGATCATGTCTTCAATATCGTTTCTGTAGGAACTCCGGTAACTATTGTCGGAGCAGTTGATTACAACAACAAGCTTTCGTCTGCTATAGAAGGTCTTTAAAAAAATGCCCGGCAATAATAAATTTATTAAAATCATTATTGCGTTATTCATAATATTTTTAGCTGTAGAGTCTGTCGGATATTATCTTGGAACAAATACTACTTCGCCGGATAATAAAATAAAGACAAAACATAAAACCAGTTTGAATGCGCTTAAGGTAAAAAACACGGTTCTTAAGCGAAAGCTGGCAAGCTTTAATCCGGACGGCATTTATATTGTTGTGGACTCCGGCATGAACAGGCTCTATCTGAAAAAAGGTAATAAAACTATCCGCGAAGCAATTGTATCATGTGGAAGCGGAAACATACTGAAAGATCCATCGGGCGAACGGCAATGGATATTTGATACACCTGTTGGTGAATATAAAGTGAAATCAAAGCGTACATCACCTTTATGGACAAAACCGGACTGGGCATTTATTGAAGATGGCGAAGCAATACCAAAAGATCCAAACAAAAGGATAGAAAAAGGTGTTCTTGGTGATTATGCACTGGGTTTTGGTAATGGGTATTTCATTCATGGAACTCTTTATTCCAGGCTGCTTGGAAGAAATGTTTCGCACGGTTGCATAAGAGTCGGCGATAAAGACCTTAAAATTATTTATAATGCGGCAGAACTTGGTGCAAGGATATATATATTTTAATTATGATGTTTAGATTACTGTCAATTATTCTTGTCTTAGTTTCCATACAAGCCCATGCCGGTGATAATATCGGGGAAAATTACATCAAACAGAACCGGCTTCTGGAGGAAGAAATCAAGCTGTCCCGCAAGCCGGTTATTTATTTTGTTGTAAATATTGATGAAAATAAGATCGTTATAAAATCCAGAGGAATAAATCTGAAGGAGCTTAATTTTCAGGATTCCGGTTGCTGGGGCAGACCTGTTTCGGTAAATACATATCAGGTAAAGAAGAAAAGCACATTCATTAAACCCGGCAGGGAAACGATAACACCTAAGGATGACAAGGAAAAGAACACTTTCGAATTAGAGGCACTTGAACTTAAAGATATGCCGTCCAGATATACAATTGCACTTGAAGGTGGCGCAACCTTATTTGTAAGACCTTTAACAGTGGGGTTTGTATCGGCAATAGGCAATGCTTATTATTCATCCGTTAAGTATATTACACGCCCGCTCTCAATGGTCTGGAATACTCTGAAAGGTATCCCGTATACTGCCTTCGATATTGTTTTGAATGAAAATGATGCCAGAGCGTTTTACTGGTCACTCTCCGAAGATTCAACCGTAATCGTGTATAATTGATTTTATTACACTAAAATTAAAATGAAAAATATAATCGTAATTTTAATAATCGGATTTGTGCTGTTTGAATTTGCTGAGCATATACTCTTTCCTCTGATCATGTACATTAAAGATAGAAAGAAAAAATCCGTTTGCGGAGCAGACAGTATGATAGGAAAAACCGGCGAAATTAAATACTGGAAGGAAACCGAAGGAAAAATTTTTGTCAACGGTGAATTGTGGCGTGCTGTCAGCAAGTTTCCAATGTCCGCAGGAGATAGGGCGGTTATACGAGATTTGGAGGGCCTTACAATGAATGTGACTCCCTTAACAAATGAGGCAAATGAAAGCATCAAGGATTGCTGAATTCCGGGTGTCGCCAAAGCCAACCAACCAGTGGAATCCCCCCAGCTGATTTAGATCAACTTGATGATATGTTAAAACGGAAAAGTTGATCCTGCATGATATCCTGACTCCTGAGATGTCTGAGGGATAAATGTAATATTTCCATTTAGAAAAGCTCAAACTGACAACCGGGGCTGTTTCAAGTCCATATTTATTGATAATCTCAAATAAATCCCTTATAAGATTCTTATTTAGGAGGAATTGTGTTCGGAATTATTCTTATTACATTATGTACCTTGATGCATATTTATGTTTTTCGTTGTGCAGCTTCGGTTCCGTTTGTGGCAAAACACATACCCTTAAAGATTCTTATAGGAACCGGCATATTTCTGTGGGTATTGTTCATATTTGGCCGTCTGGTCGGACATAATGGTAAAGGAGTTTGGGCATGGCTCCTTGAACTATCCGGAATGAACTGGATGGCGATATTGTTTCTGCTTTTTGTGTTTCTTCTTGCAGCTGATCTTGTAACTTTATTTGGTATTCTTTTCCCACGCATAGTACCTTTGTTACGTGGCTGGGCTCTGTTGGCGGGTATTGTGCTATCCGGCATAGCATTCTATCAGGGTCTTCGACCCCCGATTATTCAAAAATACGAAACAGTACTTCCCGGCCTGCCTGATAATATGGACGGAACAGTAATTGTCGGGCTGTCCGATATACATCTGGGATCTTTGCTTGGGAAACGCTGGCTGAAAGACAGGATCGATCAGATAGAAGAGCAACAACCCGACCTTGTGGTTTTGCTTGGCGATACTTTCGAAGGGCATGGTAAAATCGAAGATGAGTTGATTGAAACTTTTAAGCAACTTTCTGCTCCTTTAGGGGTTTTTGCAGTTTCCGGCAATCATGAATTTTACGGCAAAGTCGGTATGCGGCTTTTTGATAATGCAAGCTTTAAGCTGCTGCAAAATCGCTGGGAGGAAGTTAAGCCAGGGCTTATCATAGCCGGAGTGGATGATCTTACCATTACCCGCAGAAATTCACATGGTTTTGATCCGGTACAGCAAGCTCTGAAAGATCGTCCCCCGGGCGCAACAATACTTCTTTCTCATACACCATGGGATACTATAAAAGCAGCAAAAGGCGGGGTTGGCCTGATGCTTTGCGGCCATACCCATGGAGGACAGATTTGGCCGTTTGGATATCTGGTGCGTTGCTTCTATCCGCTGCTGGAGGGACGATATATTGTTAAAGGTATGACAGTTATAGTATCCCGAGGTGCCGGTACGTGGGGGCCGCGCATGAGGCTATGGCGTCCGGGTGAAATTCTTCATATAACTCTGCATGCGCAACAAAGGCCAAAAGACGGGATTTAAGACGGATTTAGACTTATATGATGTAAAGGGTTTTGGGTAAATATATGTTTGGATGGTGTGGCAAAATATTAAAGATAGATCTGTCTGAAAAAAGATATAATACTTTTATTCCTGATCCTGATATTCTAATCAGATTTATTGGAGGAAGAGGTCTTGCGGGATATTTTCTTAAAGAGCATATAACTCTAAATTGGGATGCCCCCGACATGCCGATTCTTTTTTTTGCCGGCCCGCTTGCCAATACGCCGTCTCCTTTTTCAGGATTCACAAATGTCATGTCCCGCTCGCCCCTTACCGGAACTGTAGGCGATTGTTCCGTCGGGGGAAATTTCGGAACTCAGATAAAAAAAGCAGGTTTTGACGGAATCATCATTACAGGTAAATCCGATACTCTTTGCGGCATAGAAATTCATAACAGCAAAGCAAATATAGTTCAGGTTCCGCATATGTCGGGAATGCAGATAAGCGAAACCGGACATTTATTAAAAGACAAAGGTTCGAC
The DNA here is from genome assembly GCA_018901125.1 of Pseudomonadota bacterium. GTDB lineage: Bacteria > Desulfobacterota > Desulfobacteria > Desulfobacterales > RPRI01 > RPRI01. The sequence goes on from JAHIFE010000193.1 coordinate 7,296, forward strand.
TGCTGTCATAGGGCCTGCTGCCGAAACCGGCGTTTTATTTTCAAACATAATTTTCGACAATAATATCGCAGGAGGCAGAAACGGTCTCGGCCTTGTTTTTGCCGCAAAAAATCTGAAATATATTACTGTTGAAGGCACAAAGAAAACAAAGGTCTCAGATTCCAACGAGCTTGAAAGATCAAAAGAAGATATCTACAGGCTGATTTGTGCATCTCCGGTGCTTTCAGGTAATTTTGGAATTTCTAAGTTTGGTACAGCCGCTTTTTACGATCTTATAAACGGCAGGCGTATGATGCCTACAGACAATTTCCGGTATAGTTATTTTGAGCATGCACAATTGCTTAATGCACCTTCTCTGAAAAAGTTATACCGCCCGAAAGAAGATGGCTGCCCGGGATGTAGTATAATGTGCAAACGGGTAACACAAAAAGGGATAAGCATGCCGGAGTTTGAAACTCTTTCCCATTTTTCGGCATTAATTGGAAATACTGATATTAAAACGGTAATTTCTGCAAACAGCTTCTGTAATGAAACCGGAATGGATGCAATATCAGCAGCATCAACTATTGCATGCTTTTCGGAAATTCATGAAATAAAGCTAACTTCCTCTGAAATATTGGGTATGTTGGCTGATATAGCAGATAAAAAGGGAGAAGGGGAATTACTCGGCCAGGGCGCCGCAAGATATGCAAAGATTAAAGGATTTCCTGATGCTGCGATGACTGTCAAAGGCCAGGAACTTCCTTCTTATGATCCTCGTGGAGCTTACGGTATGGCTCTTTCCTATGCAACCTCAACAAGAGGTGGATGTCATTTAAGCGCTTATCCCGTAAGTTATGAAATTTTAAGAAAGCCCGTTTCAACAGACCGGTTTATATTTGAAGGAAAGGCAAGAATAATAAAAAACAGCGAGGATTTAAACGCAGCAATTGATTCACTTGCAGTTTGCAGATATATTTTTTTCGCAGCTTCCATGGAAGAATATGCCCGGGTTTTTCATGCGGTAACGGGTATAAGCTTATCGGCCCATGAACTCATAAAAGCAGGAGAACGCATTTACTACAACGAACGTATAATGAATGCCGCAAACGGATTTTCGGCAAAAGACGATGACCTGCCCTCACGCTTTTTTAATTCTTATGGTTATAAAGGATCAGATATTCAAATAAGGCCGATTAACCGAAAAAGTTTTTTGAAGGCAAGAGCAAATTATTATAAGGCCAGGGGCCTTGATAAATCAGGTATGCCTGTTGCTGAAATTATAAAAAAGCTTGAGCTTTAACATATGGAAAATCAGTTTTTAAAATACGAAAAAAAACTTATAAAAAGCGGTCTTGCAGAAGATGGAGATCCTCTTCTTGGTATTCTTGATGCAAAAATCAAATGGAACAAAAAAGACAAGGCAGGTAAGGTTTTTGAAAGTATATTTGAAAGTTTAAACATAAACTCGCTCATATTTTCAAAGCCCAAAGAGCCGTACTTTTCCATCATCAATTACCTTGCAAAAAACTCAGATGGAATAATCAGGCCCTGTGATTGTGAAACAAGAACTTTTTTTCATGATCTTCCCGTATCTGATAAATTCAATACTGATGCTATCATATCAAGGCTTAAAAAAAGAAAATGCGTTATAATACCGGATTACGGCATCATCGCTACAGGAATGGTGAGCATTGAGCAGGCTTTTATTACTTATTCCTCCGTATGTTTTTCATGCTTTGTTAAATTTTTTTCAGATTATCTTTATGCAATAAAATATAATAAACCGGATAAAAGATTTATACAGATTTTTGAAAAAGTATTAAATTTTGTAAGCCCGCCGCTATCTTTTAATCACTGTCTTTTGCAAGGCCCGTTTAACTCAAGCACAGATGTTCTGAATGCTTTAACGGAAGCCGGAAAGCTTATGGTTGATCTTAAGCTTGTCGATTCATTTTTCGGCAATATTTCATATTGTTATAACGATACTCTCTTTATAAGTCAGACAGGAAGTTCTCTGGATGAACTGGAAGGATGCATAGATTTATGCCCACTGGATGGTTCCTCCTGTGCCGGCATAACCGCATCAAGTGAGTTTCCAGCTCATCTGGACATATTTAAAAAAACCGGGCATAAGGCAATACTGCACGGGCATCCTAAGTTTTCGGTGATTCTTTCAATGGATTGTGAAGTGACAAATTGCTCCAATAAAGGTTTGTGCCATATAACTTGTCCTTGCAAAAGGAATGTATGCGGGATTCCGGTTGTCTCCGGTGAAGTGGGCTCAGGTACTTGCGGGCTTTGCAATACAGTTCCTGAAGCCATAATAGATAAACCGGGTGTGATAGTTTACGGTCATGGCATTTTCACAAGCGGTATCAAGGATTTCAATGAACCTTTTATGAATCTGCTTAAAATAGAAAACGATTGCTATAAAGAATATTTGAATAGAGTATATACCAAGTTGCATTCAAAAAGATAGCAAGGCGGCAAGGAGGTTTTCCCGCAGGCGTATATGTAATACGCCGAGGACAGAACCGACGAAGCCAACGCAGCTATAATTTGAATGCGACTTGGTATTAGACTCTGCCGCCGCTCCATCTTAACTTCGTTTTTAACACATCGAAATAATCCTGACCCGGAACCGTTATCATATTAATCGGTTTTACGCCTTTTTGTATAACCAGAATATCTTTGCGGCTTATCTTCATACCCTGCTGACCGTCAAATGTGAGCATAATATTGGACAGCGGTTTTTCAAGTTTTATTTTAATGCTTGATGTATCAGGAATAATCAGCGGACGGTTAGTTAATGTAAAAGGACAAATCGGTGTCATTATTATTGCCGGAACGGAAGGATGAATAACCGGGCCTCCTGCAGCAAGAGAATAGGCTGTTGAACCTGTTGGAGTTGCAATAATAAGTCCGTCAGCCCTGTATGTAGTAAGGTAATGATCATTTATATATGTTTGAATATGCGCAAGTCTGGCAAGTGTACCCTTATTGATTACAACATCGTTTAGAACTGACTCACAGGCAATTTCCTTATTATTCCGAATGACTTTAACCAGAAGACGCATCCGGGGGCTGGTTAAAAACTTGTTCTCCAATACAGCTTCAACAGCATCAAAAAGCCGGTCCTCGGATGTTTCGGCAAGAAACCCGACATCTCCGAACTTTATACCAAGAACCGGAATGTTCTGATCTCCTATCCAGCGGACAGCGGTGAGAAAAGTTCCATCACCTCCCAACACTAAAACACAAAAAAGGCCGGACGGAGCTTTTTTCTTTAACTTATCGGAAAATACACTGCTTAGAGGCAGATATTCTTTTCTGATAACCTCTACCTTTTTCGAAATCAGCCATTTTTCAAGCTCGTTAGCCTTCTCTTCGGCCTTGAGATCTTTCTTAACAACCAACCCGATCTTTATAGTTCTTACAGAGTGCTTACTCAAAATTTAATCCGCTCCTTTAAAAGTCATATGCAAATGTTTTGCTTATACATCAAAAACATCAAATACAGCAAGATTTATCAATTAACACGGCTTGATTGATTCGTAAAAAGCAATTTTATACCATAAACGGTATCCTGTGTATGAAACGAAATCAAAATGACAAAAAATGAAGGGAAACGGCAGGTAGAATTTTTTTGAAACCGCCAAGAAATATTGCCTTTATGAATTAAATATGCGTCAAGACTTAGTGGAATATTGCAGAAAAAAATCCCGTTAGGAATCAGTTTCCTAACGGGATTTAAATAAAATACAAGGATTTTTAATCAACAATTAATATCTTGTAGCCCTGATCGCTTTTCCTGCAAGAGGGTTGTAGATTTTCATAATTGCAAATTTAATGACATCTACAGTTTTCATGCTGAGTACGATGTCAAAAAGAATATTTTCGGCATTTTCAGGAATGGTGCATCCGTTAGAAGCATCAAAAACCAAATCCGGAAAACCTTTTATGAGTTTCTTATGTTCCTTGTCTGTAAAGGGAACCTGAATTGCCTTCTTGCCGTCAATCTCTTTAATCTGATCGGCCAGCTCAGCGGCTTCGACTTTTTTCAATTTTTCATCATCCAAGATAATATTGATATTATAACCTGCCATACTAGTAACCTCCTGTTGTGATTGCTGATTTATTTTACCGCATAAACATGAATATAAAATATTATTATTACCATCTATAGTGTTTTTACTAAACTAAAAACACAATTATTCACCGAAAAAACTCCTGCTTGCTGTATTATATCAAGTATTTTTTGTCAAGAATCTTATCTTGAAGCAACATGACAAAATGAATATCTGATGTACTCGTAAAAAGTCCGTTAGCAGACATAGGGCGGGTAAACCACAGCTTTATTTTATCCGGTATTCGAAAAAAAATTGTTTCCCCCTTTTTTTGCATCGAAAAACTTAAATAATATAAAGATTATTCCTCCCGTAAGAGCGATTAAACTGCTTAAACCAAAAAGCGCGTTTGAACCTGCTTTTTCATATAGCCATCCGCTCAGAAAGAATCCAACCATCAGCCCAAGCCCATAAGTAACGGAATTATTAACTGCCTGACCGAGTGTCTTGGTTTCATCCGAAGTCATGGAATCAATATAAAGAATGCTTGATATATGAAAAGCAGCGTAGGTAAATGCATGTAAAGCCTGAGACAATAGAATAATTACAGGAGATATTGTCAAAGCAAGTATTAGCCATCGTAAGACCGCTACAGCGAATGCAAAGATAATAACAGTATTTATCGAAAAATACTTAAAAATTCTTTTTGAATTTATCATCACAAGTATTTCTGCCATTGAGGCCAATCCCCACGCAACACCTGTGAATGTCCGGTCATATCCTAAGCGTTCAAGATGAATTGAAAAAAATCCATAATACATTCCATGGCTTACAAGCATTAAGAAAGCGCTTGCAAGAAAAATAATCACTTCACGTTTTTTTAAAAGCGTTATAGCTTCATTGTAGAAAGGCTTATTGTCTGCAGGTTTAACTTCAGGGATTTTGATTGCAAAAGCTGCCTGTATTGAAGAACCTGCAAGAATAAAAAAAAGGATTATTCTGATAGGATATATATCAAGAACTTTTCCCAGTATAAGTACTGTAACAATAAAAGCGATAGTGCCCCAGACTCTGATGCTGCCGTAACTTTTTTTTCTTGTTCCAAGCATATCTATAGTAAAAGCTTCAAGGAAAGATATTATCGGAGAATAAAATACCGTATAGCAAACCGTGATTATTAGCATTGACCAGAACTCTGAAGTGAAAAAATAAAAACACCAGATTACAACGCTTATAAAATGGCATAACAAGTATATTGTTTTTCTTGTCTGAAAACGATCTGCAAGAGTTCCCATAATAAGGGGCGATATTATCATTACAACAGATCTTGTAGCGGATAATGCGCCTATTTGAAAGCCGGTGAAACCGATTTTATAACAGTATAAGTTGAAATAGGGTAAAAATGCGCCCATTACACCGAAATATAAAAAGTACTGGGAAGCAAGAATATATCTGCCTTTACGAGAAGATTCAGCCATAATTGTTTAATACGGTATTTTGAGAAAAACTTCAATTTGAATATGAGTAGTTTGTTTCAAAAACTATACTTTGCAGATACGGTTCGGGGATAATTCAATAAAAAAGGAGAGTCCGTAAAAGGTGGACTCTCCCTAAAATAACAAGCTTATTCATGAGTTACAGAGATTTGTCTGGGTTTCTCTTCTTCAGGTTTCGGGATTTCAACTCTTAATATCCCGTCTTTAAATTTGGCTTTTATCGTATCTGAACTAACAGCATAAGGCAGGGTAAACGCTCTGTGAAATGATCCTGACTTTCTTTCCCTGCGATAATAGTTTTCTTCTTTTGTTTCCTTATCGATAACCCTTTCACCTTTAATGGTGATTGTATTATCCTTTATATCAACGGAAACATCTTTTTTATCCACTCCGGGAAGTTCTGCTGTTATGTTTATGGAACCATTGTCATTATATATATCAACTGCCGGTTTCCAAGTGTAAAGATTTATATCATCTTCAACATCTCTTGAACGCACAACATCATCAAAAATCCGATTTATCTGATCCTGAAAATTGGTCATACTTACAAATGGATCCCATCTTACAATACTTGTCATAATAATACCCCCTCTGGTTATATATAGTCAGTAATTATTAATTAATATTAATTATAATAAGTGGTTCTACCATTTGTATGAAAGTTAATCATCAGTTTATTCTTGTCAAGTCCAAACTCGTTCCAAAAAAAGTTTATATCTGCCCTTGGTGTGTCGAGGCAAAGCCGCTTCTGTTTTTAAATACTAAACAACGAATTCCTAACGACCATTGGGTAGAAAAAGCATATAAAATTATTGCCATGGAAAGAATATAATGTTAACCATTATCAATAATCATAATGGCCAAAATGGGACGTTTTGGAATTGGCTCATTAGTTGTAAATTTATCTGCCGCCTTAAACAAATGACCAGTTAAGATTTCATGACTTTATACAGATGTTATTAAAGGTTTCGCCGCCTAAGTAAAAATTGAGTTTATAAATCAGGAGCCGAACATGGATTATATCAAAATAAAATTTGGCAATGATTTTGGAATGTTAGATTCAGGACGCAAAAAAACCATTGAAGACATATTCAGATCGATGAGTCCGATGTTTTCTTTCTCGGAACGGTCATGGAAACCTCAGATGGATATTTATGAGACTGCAAAAGAGGTTATTGTTATTGCCGAGATCGCCGGAATTGACAAAGAAAAACTTGAAGTTGAAATAAGCAGAATGGCCCTTAAAATAAAAGGAAGTAGAAATGAACTCCCGCGTATTGAAAATGCCACATTCAGGCTTGCGGAAATTCAATACGGGACTTTTGAGCGCGTACTTTATTTTCCGGTTCCGATAGATACTGAAAATGTTTCGGCATCTTACACAAATGGTTTTTTACAGATCCAGCTTGTCAAGTTATCATCTGATAAAGCATATAAAATTGCAATTGCCGACGGATGACCTTAACCAGTTTTTTTAATCCGGTTTTTTCGCTGACATATTCCTTTTTTTTAAAAGCTCTGCAAAGAGTAGTTTGGAGGTATTAATGGATCAACAGCAATCACAGTTGGATTTAAAAACAGAGAAACTTCCTGAAATTCTTCCGATCCTTCCGTTGTTCGATAGTTTGCTTTTTCCAAAAATGGCTTTGCCGCTTGTAGTAATGCAGGCAGAATCCGTTCAGCTTGTCGATGAGGCCATGTCTGCGGACCGTATTGTCGGCCTCATTGCTTCCAGAAAGCCTGGCACTGAGCCCTATAATCCCAAAGAGGATCTTTACGCTATCGGAATAAGTGCTGTAATATTACGAATGGCAAAGTCTTATGATAACAGCACACAGCTTCTTGTCCAGGGGCTTTCAAGATTCAGGGTTCTCGAATTTATTGAAGGAAAGCCATATCTTATGGCCAGGGTAGAACACATAAAGGATAAAGAGACCAAAGGCAAGGAAGCTGAAGCACTTGTTTCGAATATGTTAAGCCTGTTTACAAGAATCGTTGAGCTGACACCCGGTCTTCCAAAAGATATGGCAAATATGGCTAAATCGATTCAGGAACCCGGGATGCTGGCTGATATGGTAGCTTCGGTTATCAATACTACTTTGGATGAGAAACAGAAAATAATAGAAACCGAAGATGTGCGTAAAAGATTAAAAGAGGTTACAAAGCAGGCCACCCATCATCTGGAAATCCTTGAGCTTGGAAATAAAATACAAACTCAGGTTAAAGGAGATATGGACAAAGGCCAGAGAGAATATTATCTTAGGCAGCAGCTTAAAGCTATCAAGGAAGAACTTGGAGAAAAAGACGATGCAGGTGTTGAAGTAGAAGAATATAAAACCAAGGTAAAGGAGAAAAACTTACCTCCTGAAGCGCTTAAAGAGGCTGAACGCGAATTAAACCGTCTTTCACGCATGCATCCTTCATCCGCCGAATACACTGTTGCATCAACTTATCTTGATTGGCTTACAACTCTTCCCTGGAACGAAAGCACAAAAGATAATCTTGACATTAAAAAAGCGAGGAAGGTGCTGGATGAAGACCATTACGGGCTTGAGAAGGCAAAGAAGCGTATAATCGAGTTTCTTGCCGTACGAAAATTAAAACCTGAATCAAAAGGCCCCATCCTTTGTTTTGCAGGCCCGCCGGGAACAGGTAAAACATCTCTCGGCAAATCAATAGCAAGGGCGCTCGGGCGCAAGTTCATACGCATATCATTAGGAGGTGTTCATGATGAGGCGGAAATCAGGGGACACAGGCGCACATATGTCGGAGCTCTTCCCGGACGTATTATCCAGGGGATAAGAACTGCCGGTGCAAACAATCCGATTTTTATGCTCGACGAAATAGACAAGGTAGGAAGCGATTTTCGCGGTGATCCTTCCTCAGCACTTCTTGAAGTTCTTGACCCCGAACAGAATTTTTCGTTTTCCGATCACTATTTAGATGTTCCGTTTGATCTTTCAAAGGTGATGTTCATAACAACGGCAAACGTTCTTCACACAATACCGCCTGCTTTAAGAGACAGGATGGAAGTTCTTGAGCTTTTGGGATATATGGAAGAAGAAAAGCTAAAGATAGCCAACCGTCATCTCATTCCCCGTCAGCTGGAAGCGCACGGGCTTAAATCCGAGAATATAGTGTTTTCAGCCGGAGCAGTTAAAAAAATTATTACCGGTTATACACGTGAAGCCGGATTAAGAAATCTTGAAAGAGAAATAGCAACAATATGCAGGGGAGTTGCAACCAGTGTAGCAGAAGGAATAACAAAACACGTTGAAATAAAAGTCCAGAATATATCAAAATATCTTGGGCCTGAACGCCTGTATCCTGAAGTCCTTGCAAGAACATCCACTCCTGGTGTTGCCACAGGCCTTGCATGGACTCAGTCCGGCGGTGAAATTCTTTTTGTTGAAGCCACTGCCATGAAAGGGAAAAGAGGGTTAATCCTGACAGGGCAATTAGGCGATGTTATGAAAGAATCTGCAACAGCCGCGTTAAGTTTTATAAGATCTAATGCCAAGCTTTTGGATATCAAAGAAGAATTTTTTGAAGATAATGAGATCCACGTCCATGTTCCTGCGGGTGCAATACCCAAAGACGGGCCTTCTGCAGGGGTAACTATGCTTACGGCTTTATATTCTTTGCTTAAAAATAAACCAATTGAGAAATATCTTGCCATGACCGGCGAGATTACTTTAAGAGGAATGGTGCTTCCGGTGGGAGGCATAAAGGAGAAGGTTCTGGCGGCGCACAACATTGGAATAAAGACCCTTATTTTGCCGAAATGGAATGAAAAAGATCTTTTTGAAGTGCCTAAAAAAGTGCAAAAAGCCATCAAGTTTCATTTTGTTGATAAAATGATCGATGTTCTGAAAATCGCAATAAAAAATAATGACTTATAAGAATCTTAATTGTGTAACGGTAGGAGCATATTGCAATACGCCCATACGCAAGACCTTCCTGCCATTTTACGGTACAATTTAAAAAGAAATCTGATGAAAAATATAATTGCATTTAATAATAAAATCGTTTTTTTCTTATTGGTTTTTAGTCTATTTCTGCTGTGCAGCTGTTCGGGTGTCAGGCAACCGGTTTCTGTTTCTACAAAATACCCCCAACCTGCGGTTTCTTCAAAATATATTCCACCAGCCGTCTACCCTAAACCATACAAGGTTTTCGGTAAATGGTATCAGCCTGTCCCCGATTCAGAAGGCTATCATGAACGCGGAATAGCATCCTGGTATGGTGATGATTTTCATGGCAAGAAAACATCAAACGGCGAAGTATATAATATGTATGATATGACTGCTGCCCATAAAACCCTTCCTCTTGGCACAATTGTAAAAGTATTAAATCTTGATAATGATAAGGAAATAATTGTCAGAGTCAATGACAGGGGGCCGTTTGTAAACAAAAGGATAATAGATCTTTCCTATGAAGCGGCAAAAAGGATCGGGATAGTAGGCCCAGGTACATGTTCTGTGGAGGTAGTTGCCATTGGTCAGGAAGTTAAATCGGAAACGGACAGAGTTGCACCGGTTGATTATTACTCGGGAAAATTTACTTTTCAGATCGGATCTTATGCAGATAAAAGTAATGCGGAAAGATTAAAAGCCAAACTTGACCAGAAGTATAAAAACGCTCACATAATTGTTTTTGACGACGGTGATAGAACTCTATACAGGGTACGTGTCGGGTTATGCTCAAGTCTTGATGATACCATTAAATATGAAAAAATCCTTGCCGAAGACGGATATTCTGATGTGTTTACGATTGCAGAATAACTCGAATAAGGTTAACTGCTCAGGTACAAAGTAGCAAAGGCACATAGGCACAAAGAACATGTATTATTTGAACAGGGATGAATTCGATAAGCTATATGAATTAAGCCGTGAAATAGAACGGATGCTTAGCAGTTTAATCAGGAAGTTAAGCGGTAAATAGGCAAAAACAGGGAAGAGATAAAGGAAAAGATGTGAAGGCGGTTACTAAAATGTATGATGCATATGTGTCTGGGTCCGAAAAACGGGTATACAGAAAAAACTTTGTGCCTTTGTCCCTATGAACCTGAGCAGTAAGGTATCAATTGATGGCCAGTGACATAACTTATGTTTTTCTGGACAGAGACGGAGTTATCAACAAAGATTCTCCGGATTATATTAAAAAATGGTCCGAATTCGAATTTATCCCCGGAAGTATTGAAGCCATTAAACTTCTTTCTGAAAATGATTATACTGTAATAATTATTACAAACCAGTCTATGATAAACCGCAAAATATCCTCATCCGATAATCTTGAATTTATTCATGAAATGATGAAAAAAGATGTTAAGAATAAAGGTGGGGAAATAAAAGATATTTTCTTTTGCCCCCACACACCCGAAGATGATTGTGAATGCCGGAAGCCAAAGCCCGGGCTTATCGGCCAGGCGCAAAAAAGATATGACATAAATATAGCCAAATCAGTTATGATCGGCGACAGCGCAAAGGATATCGAATGCGCAAGAAAAGCAGGTTGCGGATATGCCATACTTGTTAAAACCGGAAATTACAAACATGCAATGGATTCCTTGAAAGAAAAGAATATACTACCTGACTATATTGCTGCTGATCTTTTAGATGCCGCCGGATGGATAATGAAGGGGGATCAGGGACCGGGGGTTATAAGTAACTTAAGACATTTATAGTTGCATAACGCATATTGTTTATTCCGTCATTCCGTCATTCCGGCGAACAGACTGTGTCGTAATATTATTTGCAGTACAAAATTTAAACGTTCTTTGACAAAAAATATTAGAAATCAGTTTCTAAAGATAAATCGGGATAATTTCATATGTCATTGGTTTATGTTTCTTCCTTCAGAAGGCCA
>JAHIFE010000194.1 GCA_018901125.1 Pseudomonadota bacterium
TAACGCTGTCGTTCTTTGATAATGCCGTCTTTTTTACAATCCCCGCAACCACATTTTGGACAAGTAACCATAGCGATTCCTCCTGAATTGTTGTTATTGTGGTTGGGAGTCTATCATAACTATATTCATTTAACAATGCCAGAATTAGTACCAGGTTATTTAAACAAAATGGCCTTGTTAATAAAAACGCAAACCCGATGCTGATCATTTGCAACCTTCTTACAATTTCTCATGATGATATAAACTCGTCCTTATGGCATCGAATCGGAGCTGTGTCTGTAGCCACAAAACAGATATTGCAATTATCACATTTTGCAGACTCGCTCTCGTTTTTCATGAACTTGTTTGCCAGGTCCGGTTCAAGGATTAACGGCCTTGCAAGAGATACGAAATCGGTTTTGCCTTCACGTACGGCAGATTCCATGAAAGCTTTGCTGCGCATACCGCCCACGGCAATTACAGGCAAAGAGATGGCCTGTTTCACCTTTGCTGCTGTTTCCAGGTTATATCCTTCCTTAAATGGGGGTTTAAGATAACTATTAATTGGTGCGACCACATGGCGGATGAATCCTTTTCCGATTTTTCCCATTTTACAGTACGGCCGCAAGTACTTGAGAATTCCTTCTGTAGGAAAACTGCCCCTGGCCATATAAAAACTGTCTTCATTGCTACCAGCGCTGATCTCCACAGCGTCGCAACAACCTGTCTTTTCCACCATACGTGCGAAGTCAACACATTCGGCTGGTTTGATACCATCGTTTCCCCGCTCAAAACTGTTGAGCTTGATCAAAACCGGAAAGTTCTTACCAACTTCTTCACGCACAGCCTTAAGAGTTTCGGCTACAATTCTGAACCGATTTTCTGCGCTCCCGCCCCACCGGTCTTTTCTCTTATTCGATCGTCGGGAAAGAAATGTGGAAAGCAGGTAGCCATGCGCACCATGGATCTGGACGCCATCGTATCCTGCCTTCCGAACACGTTTTGCGGCAGCTGCAAATTGGCCGATGATATCCTTGATCTCTTTTTGTGCAAGTTCTCTGGGAACCTCCTTAAAAAAACGATTCGGGATTGAAGATGGCGCAAGCAACACAGCCTCGCCGGTAGCTTCTGAAAGAGTTTGTCTTCCGCAATGAGCGATCTGACAAACGATTTTACCGGCTATGCCATGAATTTTCCCGACCATTTCACGATGCGCGGAAATAAGCTCATCATTGTCGATCATGGTCATATGATAAAGTGAGCTTTTACCATTCTGCATGATCCCTGCATAGCCCGTAATAATCAGACCAATTCCACCCTCCACGAAGGCGCGATAAAAATGATATTGCTCTTGTGTGGGCGCCCCATGCCTGTCAGCCAGTCCTTCATGTGAAGCTGTGCGAATCATCCTGTTCTCAAGTTTCAGTTGCCCGATTATCCCTTGCGAAAACAATTCAGACATGATTCCCCCTTGTATTTTCCCCAATCGATTTTCTTTTCAGTAGTAAGATTAATGGTTCAGTTACCTGGCGGCGAAAATAACAATATTACAGCAAATTAGCAGAATAGCGCTTCGAGCAGGGACAGCTTTCCACAAACCATTCACCATAGCCGCTCAGCTGCAATGCAAGATTATAAATCCTATAAGAAAGAGTACTTTTATCATTTTCCTTTTTTATAACTACCTGGTTCTGGGGCCACGATCCCCAGCAGTACCATAACAAATGAAGGTTATACGTTATATGGTTCCTCAACCATTTTTATGGCTGGTTCTGACTCTAAAATAGATTGCAATTCCCTTGTAAGCTTTTTTACTTCTTTTGAGCCGGTTTCAAAACGTCCCATTTTGAAATTGGCTCAGTATAACTCCATATTCTGAAAAATATCTGAAAGCATAGTTTCAAACTTTGGCTATTTGTTTTTAAAAAGAAAAACCTTACCTTTTTGTCTTCTACCCATTTCGATTCTGATCACGCAAGCCTTTGACCCAAGGTATTTTCGCATAAGATAGCCACAATAACAATGCTGCCACAATGGTAAATGTCCAATAATCAACAGGAATATTCAAGAACCATTGCTTATGCCACGGAATTTTATCCTGCGAAAAATTAGCGATTCCAAAGGCCGGGTTTAATAAAAACCAAAGAAAATCCTCTATGATCCAGAAAAGCATAAGAGATGCAATGATTCTGGCTTCTATTTTCAATGACCAATTTAGATTTATAAATACTCCGAGATGAAATACTATAAACATAAAGCTGAATACCCAGGCATGATATCCGGTCATTGGCCTGCCGCCCCAGAATAAATCAAGCAGCCAATGATTTTCAAACCTCCATGTCGGAAGGCTAGATGCCCAGCCATTGGGGCCTTCAATTTGGATCTCTACTTGTGAGAAAAATAATGCCGTAAGTATTACCCAAAAGAGCAAAAGTGCCAGCTCTACCTGCCATGATTTTTGCTTTATTTCCATCGTTTTCTACCTTGTAACGATATCAATAATTTCATCAAGTTTTTTAAATGCTTCATTGTTGCCGTTTTGTTTATACTGATTGACGTTGTGCTGAAAAACATCCAGATCAAAGAGAAAAGATTTTATCGCATCAGAGGAAAGTTCATTAAAATGTCTTCCATAACCACTTTTTTCAATATACGCCGCATTCACATACTGTTCAAATTGCCCTTTTATCGGTACGCTGCACACCGGTTTTTTAAAATAGACCGCCTCGCTGAGAAGGGAAAACCCGCCGTTTGAGATCACAGCCTTTGCTGAAGAAAGATCCTCAATAAAGCCATCCTCATTGAATTCTTTTAAAGTAACATTGTTGTGAAGTTCGCTTTTATTAAATCCATAAACAATAAAATTTATACCAGGAATCTGGTTAAGCACCCCCATGATATTATTGATCATATTATTTTGGATCGCCGAAGTTTGATAAATAAGGATATGCTCTCCTGCTTTACTATGTTTGGTGAGAATTTTATTTCTTAAAATAGGAGGAACGAGAGAAGTATTTTTTTTGATGGTCTGAGCATTGAAAAAAGATGTAATTAAATAATAGTTTGCATTGGGGACTTTTGCCTTAACAATATTTTTGGCAATGCGATAGTTACTCTTTTCTGCTTTAGGAATCGGAAAGTCAAGTTTGCAGCGGTTTAGTACTTGTATGTTATCAATGCTGATTAACGGCGTCTTATTGAATTTGGCAAAGAAAAAGGCAAAGGAGTCAAAATCGGATATAACAAGGTCGGGCTTGAACTCTTTATGGACTATCCAATATTTTTTGAAATTGGTGATCAGGTCCTTCGGTCCATTTTTCAACAGCAATGATGCAGAATTATATTTCGAAACCTTTCCATTTTTATAGGCAAGATGAAAACCTTTTATTTCATAAACCCTGTCAGGAAAGCGCTCTTTTAGAAACAGGTATGCCCTGTCGCTGGTTACTATCCGAACATCGTGATGTTCTAACAGATGCGATATGATAACATTACTGCGAGTGGCATGTCCCATTCCCTCGCTTGGCAACCCATATAATATTTTCAAGAGCATCTCCTTTTCTAACAAAAGGATTAATTAAACGTTTCCTGGTGAGGTGCGACACTCGGTAGTTTGCGAACCCAAATCCTATACGAAAAAGCACACGCTTCTCGCCATCAGCTTCAGCCAGCTGAATAGGGCTATATAAATCCATCCCAATATAAGATTATATCTTGCTATAACACAAAACCATATATTAGCAAAGAAGAAACTAATTGTAACAGGCAGTTTTATTTCTATTTTTACTCAGATGACGGAGAATATTATTTCGTTTACTTTATTTTCCCCTTTATTTAAAAACATCTCCGCTGATAGTCGTACTAACGCTATAGTATAATGCATAAAGTTACAGTGAGGTCTTGGCAAATCAGCAATAATATATTATATATCATATCGAAAGCAGAGTTATAATATTGCGAGAAAACAATACAACAACTCAAAAGGAGCATATACACAATGAAGAAGAGAAACGTCAATTATACGCAAAACTTTCAAGGGTTGCTGGCCTACTTATCAGCCGGCAGAACACTCGAAAAACAGCTGGAATGTATTGAGCAAACCGGCAACCATGCTCCTGCATGGCTCTTAAGGGCCGGGTTGCTTAAGGCCCTCGGTGTTCCCGAACCCAGAAAAGACTCGGAAAACTTTTTAACCTTCGGTTGTTATGTTCCGTTTTGGAGCCCCAGCAAGCTGCACGATACCCTAAAGCTTTTGGATCTGCTCGGAATTGAATATAATTATTCACCGGAAAAAGAAGTTTGCTGCGGCGCCCTCTCCTTTGAGGACAGCATTGAACTCGTTGAGGTCACAGAAGAACAAAGGCAAAAAGTACAGTTAAAATGCAAAGAATTTATGCAGAAGAACTGGGACTTGGGAAAAGAGGCAGGTGCGAAAAACATGATTTACGTCTGTCATGCATGCGCTGCCCTTGTGAAAAACACATTCCCTGAAGATACAGACACCCACAAATGGGTATATGACGCTATGATGGACAAATTGGAAGAGAAAATCCTTGAAATGTCCCCGGCGAAAATGGGATATTTTGAAGGATGTCACAAATATTTTCCCTTTATGGGCAATCTGGATTGGCCACGATATCATAAGGTGCTGGATAGCATAAAAGGCTTGACCCTCGTGGACTTGGATAACCGCTACTGCTGTAAACGTCAGCCCGAGCGGATTCTGGAAGATGCCGAAAAAAAGAATTTGGATACCATTCTGGTTCCCTGCGGTGACGGCATTCACCTGCTGAAACAGGCATCCCAGGGAAAAATGAAGATTAAAAGTTTAGCTGAATTATTGCTGCAGGTTTTAGGCGCATGACCTAAAGGAAAAGTACTTCAGCCAGCCGAATAATAATGGGGGGAATATGTTATAATATATTGTTACGTTTCCTTTTAATCTCATACATAGCGATATCGGCCTTGTGGATAAGGTCCTCGGGACACTCTCCAATGACAGCCGATGAAATTCCTGCGGAAATACTGATCTGCACATCGCCGTCTTTGTGAGAAAAGAATCGCATCTTGCTGAAGTTCTCATTGAAAGCTGAAACTCTTTCCTGGGCAGTGGTTACCGACATTTTTTCAATTACTAAGACGAATTCATCCCCACCGTATCGGGCAATAAACTCATCTTTACGAAATGTTTTACTAAGCGTCGTCGCTACTTTCTGGAGGACTCTATCTCCTGCCACATGACCGAACGTATCATTTATCCACTTAAAATTATCCACATCGAACATTACCAGAAGAAAGGGGGTTCCTCCCTGGTTTAGAGATTCAAGCGCCTCTACTATCTTCATATCAAAGGCTTTTCGATTGTACAAACCAGTGAGACCGTCTTTGTTTGCCTCCTCCTTGAAACGATCCGCTTTCTTTGAAAGGTCCCGTACTTCCACTTCTGCCTGGGAAATTTTTTTCCGAAGCCAATGGATCTTTTTCTGAGACTGTTGAGATTTTGCCTTCTCTTCTTTCTTTTTTTTGGCTAACATTTGTTTAATATTTGAAAGCCTGTTGATGACTTCGTTTTTGACCTCGTTGATGGTGGAATAAATATTGAATGAATTTACAATCGACCCCACCTCGTTATTGATTTTTTGCTCGAAATCCTCAAAACCATTGATGTTTGTATCTTCATGAAGCTCTGTTGTTAAATATTTTTCCAATTCTCTGACTTGCTCAAAAAAATTTAGAAATGTTTTATTGGTATATTTGGAGTCTTCCGCAATTTGGCATTTCAGCTTATCTATATACTCCAATAAGCGCTCTGTATCTTTATTAAACTCGTTTAGCGACATCCCTTTTTTATAGTTGAAACGGATGGAATCGGCTTGTAGTTTCATTTCGCTGTTTAAAGGATAAAAATTACCCGTAAGGCCAGCGGCAATTTTTTCGAGGACTTTGTATGCTTCTAATAAATGCTTATCTTCTGCCTCCTTCCGGTTTGTTGAGCTGTCTTCTGCAACCGACTTCGTTTCCTCTGCAAATATGCTGCTTCTTAAAGCACTGGTCTCATGATAGATACGATCTACTGGCAAAACTGTTTCTTTATTTAGCAGTTGTTTTATTTTTCGATATGTATCATGATATTTTGGAACAATATCTACAATAAGTCCGAGGGTGCTGATTACTTTTAATAGACATTTTTTTTCATCATGATAAGCTGTTTCGAGAGATAAATATTCTTTTTTCAGGCTGTCAAATTCTGCCTGGATTTCTTTCCCCATGTTTATATTATTCCTTTCTAAATTTCTGACAACAATAAGGGTTGTCAGAAATATGTTTTGATTAAGAAAAATAAAGACAAAAGTTCCATTCAAAACGATATTAAGACAATTGGCATCGATGGAAATATAGATATAATGTTAGGCAGAAATCGTGCCAATTTCATATCTGGCAGCAAATAAAAAATATTTTTACAATAAAAGAATGGCTCCAATTCCAAAACGTCGCATTTTGGTCAATCTCTGCGTTTGACTCAAATCTTGCACTTTAGTGAAGCTTTAGCGCTATCCTCGAAATACTTATAAAAACCGGAAAGGCACTATTTTAAGGCAACATCGGGAAAGTTGCATAATCAGGAAAGCTTTTCCAGCGACTTGGCATAGATTTCTATGGTATGCTTTACTTCGATTTTTTCATTTGATTTTGAAAGCATATCGGATATCTGAATCATGCAGGCTGGACAGGCGGTTGCAACCACTGAACATCCGGATGCCTTAATGTTATTGCGTTTCCTCTCCCCTATTGCAGCCGAAATATCATAATGCTCCAAATTAAAGCTTCCACCCATTCCGCAGCACCAGTCTGATTCAGGCATTTCATTAAACCTATAATTATTATTTGCTTTCAGCATTAATCTTGGTTCAGCAGTCACACCAAGAGATTTATTCAGATGACATGGATCGTGATAAGTAATAATTTTACCGCTATCATTTTCATGCGTTTGAGTATTAGCACCTACCTTTGAGACTATAAACCGGTTTATATCAATTACCTTATCAGAAATTATCTCAACATCTTTTCTTAAATTATTCTCAGAACTTTCCCTTGTCATAAGAGGCCAGATTTTTTTAATCGTTGCCGTACATGTTGCGCACGATGTAACAAGATAATCAAAATCGAATGGTTTAAATTTCTCAATATTGTAAAGAAGAAGTTTTTCAAACGACTTGACATCTCCCGATGCTATCGCCGGAATTCCGCAGCATCCCTGCCCTTCCGGCAAAAACACTCCGACCTCATGAAAAGAAAAAACACGCATTGCAGCCTGAGCTACATTTGGAAAAATTTTATCTATTAAACATCCTGTAAAATAAGCGATTTTCATTCCGGATCTTCCGGCTGGAATATTAACGGATGGTGAAATACGATGATAAGGAACAGGAGCAAGCGGTACAAAATGGCGTTGATTAAGAATCGGAGAAATAATCCGGCTGCATGAAGTGCCGACAATATCACTTGCGGGTTTTGCAAAAAACCTTTGAAACCTGCTTCCGAATTCAAGAAGTCTGTCAAATGTTCGCGGATTTGACAGCATTTTTCTTAAAATAAGTTTTTTGCCTGCTGATAATCCCATAAAAGCGGTTAGAATAGCCCTTGCTTTAATGAAAATATCTATCACCTTTACCCCGCTTGGGCAATTTGCAGCGCATGAGCCACACAAAAGGCATCTGTTTAAATGTTCACAAACCCTATCGGGATTCTCAAACATTTTATTCAAAAGCCCGTCTAATATGGCAAGCTTGCCCCTGGCAACATCTGATTCTTTTCCTGTTGTCAAAAAAATGGGGCACACAGCCTGACACGTACCGCATCTCATGCAAACGGCAAGCATTTTTTCAAGTTCTTTCATAAGCTGTGCAAGTTTTTTCATATCGGACATCTTTATTTTCTCTCCTCATTTTCTGCCGGACTATAACTTATTAATAAATGAGATAAATAATGGTTTATAAATCCCAGCATAATTATCATATATATATATTCTTCAATAATATCCAGAATATAATTGGAGAAAATTAACACCTTAACTGCTGATTACATGTTTTAAAAATCGTACCGGATTATACAGGATTTTCCTGCAACATACTGGATTTTTGGTTTATTTATATCATATTTCTTCTTGACAATCTATTTATCATACTATAATTAAATCAAGCTTGGATATTGTACGATTATGCCTTATTTAATATCGGTTCCAAATAGATATTAAGGTGTTATCCTTTATTATACAACATTTGATTTCTCTTGCTTTAATTTTGCAAATAAAATTCTTATCAATAATTCGCATTATTTTTAAACCGGAGAAGAGTATGAAAAAACCGGTCGTTTATATCATTATGCTGTTGCTATGGGGGTTATTAAATACCTCTTTTGCTGATATGCAGCACATTGGTAAAATCAAAGGAACAAACGGCATAGTCTCCATTCAGCGCAGCGGCAAAATGATTCCGGCATTTCCTCATATGAAAGTTTATTTAAACGACATACTGATAACCGGTTCAAATGGAGTTGTCGGTATTCTTCTTGAAGATAATACCCTTCTTTCCATGGGGTCGATGAGCCGGTTAGCCCTCGACAAATTTGACTTTTCACCAGCTGATAACAAGTATGCATTGCAATTGCGAATGGGACAGGGAACCTTTGTCTATTTATCCGGTCTTATGGGTAAGCTGGCACCCCATGCGGTTAAGATTGAAACTCCTTCGGGGACTATCAGTATGCTAAAAGAAACTAATTTTATGGCTCGTTTTCCTGGTGATGAGTAAAATTATTTATCGAAAAACATGCCGACAGGATGGATCTTGATGAAAGGGAATAGATGTTTTGCCTTATTGCTTATGATTTTTCTGGCCGGATGTGCCGGTAAGGAAAATCTTATTGTACTCACACCTGATGCCAACGGGACTGTGGGCGCTATTCAGTTCAAGAACGAAAAGGGAGAAGTTGTTCTCGATGAACGAGGGAAAGCTATTGTTGCAAAGGATTGCCAGTCTCCACCTTCAGCCACAATGCCTATAGACGAAGCCGTTACCCAGTCCATTTTTCGGGAGGCACTCAGCGCAAAGCCTCTGGCTCCCCAGAGTTTTATCTTGTATTTCGAATTTGATTCCAATAATCTAACCGCTGAATCAAACAAACTTATTGAAAAGATCCATCAAGCTGCAAGGGATCGTGATTCACATGATATTTCGGTTATCGGCCATACCGACCGTGCGGGAGACCATAACTATAACCTTGCGCTTTCCATGCAACGAGCCTCTACTATCCGTGGTCTGCTTGTCGAAGTTGGTATTAAATCCGAGTTTATCCAGATATCTTCGCACGGAGAAGGCAATCCTCTTATTCCTACCGCAGACAATGTTGCCGAAGCACGCAACCGCCGGGTTGAAGTTGTGGTTCGATGACCAACAAATCAATTTTAAGCATAATTCTATGCAATTTTTTTAATCACCTTATTTCCTTTGCTCTCATTATTTCACATTAAAATTATCATAGGTTGAGTATTATGAAAAAAGAAGTTCTTGATAAGATAGAAATTAAGCAGGGAGATATTACAAAACTCAATGTTGACGCAATAGTTAATGCTGCAAACCGGTCTCTTCTGGGCGGGGGCGGAGTTGACGGAGCTATTCATCGTGCTGCAGGACCAAATCTTCTGGAAGAATGCAAAAAATTAGGAGGGTGCAACAGAGGAGAAGCAAAAATAACAAATGGACATAATCTTAAAGCGTTATATGTAATTCATACTGTAGGCCCTGTGTATAGCGGAAAACCTGAAGACAGCATGCTTTTATCGCAATGCTATATAAACAGCCTGCAATATGCTTTAGAAAAAAATATAAAATCCATTGCATTTCCTGCAATAAGCTGCGGTGTATACGGCTATCCTATTGAAAAGGCGTGCAAGATTGCCATTGATACTACCTGCAATTTTCTAAATGACAAAGATAGCTGTTTAACAAATGTCATTTTTATTCTTTTTTCCTCAAAGGATTTTGAAGTTTACCGGAAATATTTAAAAGAGGTTTTCGGCATTTAATATGCTGATAAAATTATACCGGAATAAAGTGACCCCGGATTCAAGAGAGAGCCGCCCTTCTCATTTGTGAGGATGATCCATTTTGAATAATGATTGACAAACACTCTTTCAATAATTAGTTTACGACATAAAGGGCATGCAGAAAATATTCTGTTTAGCCTGAAAAATAGCATGGGGATAAATTGAACTAATATCAGAAGGAGGGTTAACATGGTTGAGATAACACCAACGGCTAGCAAACAGATAGCCGAATACTTTGAAGGCAAGGACGCTATACCGGTCAGAATTTTTTTAAACCAGGGAGGATGAGGGGGGCCATCTCTGGCACTGGCTCTGGATGAGCCCAATGAATCTGACAAAATATATGAAGTCGATGGCTTTAAGTATATAATTAATAAGGACTTTCTTGAGAAAGCAAAACCGGTTAAAGTAGATTATGGCCAAATTGGATTTAAAATTACATCTGGATTAGAAACGGGCGCTCCTCCTGCATGCTCAAGTTGTGGCACAGGCGGCTCTTGCAGCACCGAATCATAATATACCGATAGTATATATTATATATAATAACAGGGTAACATTTACTTGCAATCAAAGTTACCCTGTTATTATAATCATTTCAGCTTCAATTTCCCACATTTTTTATTGCGCTAAATACAAGAGCCACTTTCAAAACGTTTCAGTTTGGTCAAGGTCAAGGCGGGTGAAAATTTTAACCGCAGGAATACATGGAGTATTTCGAGGATAGCGCTAAAGCTTCACTAAAGTGCAAAATTTTCGCCCAACGCAGAGATCGGCCA
>JAHIFE010000195.1 GCA_018901125.1 Pseudomonadota bacterium
AGCCACTTTCAAAACGTTTCAGTTTGGTCAAGGTCAAGGCGGGTGAAAATTTTAACCGCAGGAATACATGGAGTATTTCGAGGATTATAATTTTCGCCCAACGCAGAGATCGGCCAAAATGGGACGTTTTGAAACTGGCTCAGACGTTAATATGCTTACAGATATCAACCGTCAATTAAATGGCAACTATGAAATGATAAGAAAATTTTTTGGAAGAGTCTATCTATCCAATAAAAACGAAAGGCATATAAAATGAAAAAAATAATTATTTTATGTGATAATGGTGAACCCCGATATGGTTTGCTTTCACACCTTAACGAACTGTTTCCTGAATGTGAAATACAGATCCTTCCGCGCCAATCGAAAAGCATCGATAAGGGTATGATCACCGAAGCATCAGTTTTAACTCTAAAAAAATCAGGATAAACATTTATTGTTTTTGATTGACAATGAGCAAGGATGCTTCCGATGCTTTCATCCTTGTAACATGTGTTTTTCAACAGCCTTTATGGCATCAGCGGCAGAACTTGTTATACCTCCTGTATAGCCTGAACCTTCGCCTATCGGGTACAAATTTTTTATATTTACCGATTCAAAATTTTCATTGCGTTTAATCCGTACAGGAGATGAAGTTCTTGTTTCCGCACCTAACAATATCGCATGATTTGAAACAAATAATGGATACTCTGCTTTCCATTTATTAAATGCGGCCAACAGCTCTTCAACCACAAATTCCGGAAAAATATCATTCATATCAGCAGGAATAGCCCCCATTTTATACGAGTTGTAATTCAAGACGGCAGAACTCCTCTTGCCTAAAAAGTCCATCAAATTCTGTGCAGGCACTCCCCATCCGGAGCCTCCTGCATTAAAGGCCTTTTGCTCAATTTCCTTTTGAAACTCTATACCAGCCAATGGGCCAGTTGATTTATAATCATCAGTATGACAGGTTACAACCAGAGCTGCATTTGAAAATGCTGATGATCTATGTGAATAGCTCATACCGTTTACAACCAGCAGGCCTTGATCGGATGAAGCATTAATCACCTCACCACCGGGACACATGCAGAATGTATAAACCCCCCTACGAATTTTTCTATTTGTATAATTCAAAGAATATGTGGCAGCCCCTAACCCACAGAAGTTCCAATATTTATCGCCGTATCGCATAAGATTGATAGTTTCAACAGGGTGTTCAATTCTTACTCCAACGGATATCGGTTTTTGCTCAATAGCGATGCCTTTTTTATGCATCATCTCAAAGGTATCACGCGCAGAATGTCCCAAAGAAATATAGATACCTGAAGAAAGATATTCCTTCTCACCGTTTATTATAATACCCGAGGCCTTACCATCTGATATCAGGATATCCGTCATTTTTGAGCTATAATTTATCTCACCGCCTCTCTCAAGAATATACATCCTTATATTACGAACTATTTCGCACAATACATCAGTCCCTAAATGGGGCTTGCTGATGTAGCCTATTTCTTCAGGTGCGCCAAATTTAATAAAAGTCTGCAACACCCGGTTTATATAGCTCGAATTATTATTTCTCCTTGAAAACAGCTTCCCATCCGAGTATGAACCGGCGCCACCTTCACCAAATTGAATATTAGATTCAGGATTTATCTCTCTTTCTTTTATAAATCTTTGAACATCAGCTCCGCGTTCTTCAATTTTTTTACCTCTTTCAAATATTAATGGCTTAATCCCATAATCAATAAGTTCAAGCGCAGCAAACATACCGGCAGGGCCGAAACCTACTATTATAGGCCTATCCTTAAGTATAGTTTTTATTTTACTGTTCGTTTTTATTTGTTCTGAATATACTGGAAAGTTTTGTTTGTTTTCAAAGCTGTCATTAGTACTTACAACAAGTGAAATTTTGTAATAGAATTGTTCTTTGCTGCTTGTATCAAGTGATTTACTAAGAATTTTTAGGATGGATATATTTTCTTCGCATATTTCCAGCTTTTGTAAAGCGGCATTTACATATTCATCAATTCCGTCTTTTTCAACAGGAATTTGCAGATTGCTGATTATTAGATCCAAAAAAACGCTCCAGTCTCTATTTTTTTATTGCCTTGCATTAAACCACCAGCTTTGCTGGTGCGACCCTAAAAGGTTAGACCTGACCTGGGTGCAATAGTTGGAAAGTGATGATATGTCCTTCCTCCAGAAAAGCCCCGATAGAAAGGGGTAAAGGAGGAAGAACCATTTGAACCCATTAAAATTTAGCACATGTAAAATAGGACTGCAAATATCATGTAGTCATTGTTTCGAAATATCGAAATCGATCGGTATCTGGTGAACTTAGAAAGAAGATCGGTGGAACTATAAGGGATTTTTGCGCTGTTAAAAAGGAATAGAAGTCCATGAAGGGCAAATATCCATTTTCTGTTGAGTATACTACCGTAATATAGTATTTCAAATACAACAGGCTTAATATCCAAGACTATGGTGTATGTTAATTGATCTTTGCTCAAATGCAGCAATGATAGCTTTCACCACTGTAGAGGTGTTCGCATTTTATTTATACTTATCAGATATCTTCTCACCAGAAAAATTAAGAGCAGAGAGTTTATTGCTTTGATACTCAAAGGGGTATCGTTGGGGAGCATGATAAAAGAATGGAGAATATAAAAACCTCACAATTAAAGCACACGGGCTTAGAAATGTGTCGTTGGAGACAGCGTTCGCAATTTTACGAGTGCATACTCGTATCAATAATAATAGGTTAAAGACGCCAGCTGTTTATAGGATATTGCGGGTTTTATCTTCAGAACAATGTTGATGGCAAAGGTGGCTGCTATTTTATTTGTGGGGTGGTAACCCAATGACCCAAGACTTGCTAAAAACAGCTCTCGAAAAGGAATGGGCGGCGCTCGTTAAATATATACGTGGGATCGTTCGAAACTCAGGAGTAGCAGACGATTTGACCCAGGAAACTATGCTCCGGGCTTATCTGGACATTTCAGAGCTAAGGGATCACGCGCGCTTCATCCCTTGGCTTTACAGAATTGCAACTAACGTCTGCCGAGACTATTTCAGAAAACAAAAAAGAACCAATAAACAAGTTTATGATGGAAGTGATGCCATCATTGCACCACAGGATCTGCGTGACGAGAACGCACCTCAATTAGACAAAGTGATAGAATGTGCCGAGATGGGGGAATGTGTTAGGCAGTATTTCGACAAGCTGCCGAATTCTTACCGTGTCGTTATTATCTTGCATGATCTGGAAGAAATGACGAACCCGGAAATCGCCGATATACTATGTATTTCCATTCATGCCACGAAAGTTCGCCTTCACCGCGCACGGAGACGACTGCGAATAATCCTTGAGAATGTCTGCAATTTTTACACAGACGAGAGGGGAATTCTGGTTTGTGAACCCAAAAAGGACAAGAGCAGTAAGCACTATCAAGTTCCAACGAGAATGAAAACAAAATTACAAATAAAAGCTATGCTCAAGGAGTAATAGATGAATATATGTTTTTTTGGAGTCGGAGGAGTAGGTGGGTATTACGGAGCTTTGCTAACCAGGTATTTTAACGAAACGGGCAAGGGCAATATATATTTGGCATTGTTAAATGAATATAGTTATGATAGACTCCCAACCACAATAACAACAATTCAGGAGGAATCGCTATGGTTACTTGTCCAAAATGTGGTTGCGGGGATTGTAAAAAAGACGGCATTATCAAAGAACGACAGCGTTA
>JAHIFE010000028.1 GCA_018901125.1 Pseudomonadota bacterium
AATAAATATTACCTATAAGTCAAGCTATTTACATAAATTATATTGTGTCCACATATATTATTTTTTATTATGTTATATTTCAATTTATATTAATTAGTTATACCATATATGCATAATATATCAGGGGGAAGATCCGTTTTAAAATTGTTATCCAGTTCAATCCAGCCTGGGCTCCTTCAAGAACCAGAAATTCAAAAAGCAACCGGTCGTCATGGACTTCAACACCCCATTCATTGTCATGGTAATTAATATATAACGGGTCAGAACCTGCCCATTTCATCTTGTCTTCATTTCTATTTGCTCTTGATCACGGTGGACGTACAAAAAGCCAATGTGTTATTAGAATCAATTTCTTATATCATTTATAGCGAATCGGATTGAAAGAAAAAAGAATACATCCATTTATTGTAATAATAACTCTTTTACTCTAAATATGCTATATTAATCATGTTAAGAAAACAGCATTTTAAAGGAAACATTTAGGTTGGAACATACTAATTACATAAAATATTCAGACTGGCATGATCTTTTGCAAAACAGCATTACAAAGCCTGAAGAGCTTGCAAAGTCATTGCCGGTTGATAAAAGCAAAATAGAAAGAATTATAAAGTATTATCCGATGCGCATTAATCCTTACTATTTTTCTTTAATTAAACATTCGAATTGTCCTGTCGGAAAACAAGCTGTTCCTGATATTCTGGAAATTGAGGATATTAATATATTAAGTGATCCTGATCCACTTTGTGAGGAAATTCAATCTCCGGTACCAAATCTGATTCACCGTTATCCCGACAGGGTGCTTTTTATGGTTTCTGCCGAATGTGCAATGTATTGCCGCTTCTGCATGAGAAAGAGAAAAGTCGGATACAATTCGATAACAGATAAAACTATAAAAGCGGGTATAGAATATATCAAAAAAAATAAATCTATTCGTGAAGTTGTGATTTCAGGCGGCGATCCGTTGCTTCTCGAAGATGAGAAGATAAACAATATTTTGCAAGATCTCAAAGCAATAGACCATATTGAAATACTCAGAATCCATTCAAGGGTTCCATGTACGCTTCCTCAGAGGATTACAAAAGACCTTGTGGATATGTTGCGCCAGTATCATCCTGTTTTTATTAATATTCATTTTAATCATCCTGACGAAATAACCAAAGAAGTGGCTCTATCATGCGGTGCTCTTGCAGATGCCGGTATTCCGCTTGGCTGTCAGACAGTGCTTTTAAACGGCGTAAATAATAATCCGATTATAATGAAAACTCTTATGAAAAAACTTCTTATGATTAGGGTTAAACCTTACTATATCCACCAACTTGATGTTGTAAGAGGAAACCTTCATTTTAAAACGACCATTAAAGAAGGATTACATATAATGCAGTCTCTTTATGGATTTTCCGGTCTATGTGTACCGCAATATATGATAGATCTTCCGGGAGGAGGAGGGAAAGTGCCTCTTTTGCCGCAATATTTAAAATCTTTTTCAGATGATACCTTTACATTTGTTAGCTATGATGACAAGCTTTTCAAATATCAAATATGACGGCAGTATTGTTGACTAAACATAAAGAGTGTATTAAATATTTTTTTATTTATTCTAATTATTTTTAAATTGGTAATATCATATGATAACATCAGGAAAGATAGCAAAAAAAACCGCTGCATTTATAAGAAAAAATATCAGCAATTTTCCTCAAATAGGCATACTTTCAGGCACCGGTCTTGGTGAAAGCATGCAATCAATGGATATTTCTTTTTCATGCCGCTACGAGGATATCCCTAATTTCCCGGTTTCGACGGTTGAAAGTCATATCGGCAAGCTTTTAATAGGCAAATTTGCAAAACATGAAGTTATGGTTTTACAGGGGCGTTTTCATCTTTATGAAGGATATTCACCTCTTGAGGTTACTTTTCCTATAAGGGTTATGCAGGAGCTTGGAATAAAAATCCTGATTCTAACAAATGCCGCAGGAGGACTTAATACATCATTTTCTACCGGGGATATAATGTTAATAACAGACCATATAAATCTTACAGGTCATAATCCTCTCGTAGGCGCTAATGATAACAGCCTTGGGATCAGATTCCCGGATATGAGTGCGGCATATGACAAGAAATTAATTGAATCAGCCTTGAATGCTGCAAAAGAAGAAAAATTTCATTTGCAGAAGGGTGTTTATGCAGGGCTTTTGGGTCCTTCTCTTGAAACTCCCGCAGAAGTTAGATTCCTAAAAACAATAGGCGCTGATGCGGTTGGCTTTTCAACAGTGCAGGAAGTAATTGCCGGGGTTCATGCCGGTATGAGGATTCTAGGCCTTTCGGCAATAACAAATGTCCATGATCCGGCAAATCCCTCTCCATCAACAATTGATGAGATAATTGATACGGCAAATAATATAATGCCGGATATAGAAGCAATAATAAAAAAGGTTATAAAACATATTAATGAATGAGTTTTATGCGGATCTTTTGGTATTAAATGGTACAGTTGTGACAATGGACCGTGATAATACTATAATAGAAAACGGCGCTGTTGCTGTAAAAAAAGACTTAATAGTAGCGGCAGGCAAAGCCGAAGAACTTGCCGCCTGTAAGGCAACAAGGACCATAGATGCAAATGGCGGAATAATAATGCCGGGTCTTGTAAATGCGCATACTCATGCATCAATGGCTATATTCAGGGGCCTTGCAGATGATCTTCCTCTTATGACCTGGCTGAATGATCATATCTTCCCGGCAGAATCAAAGCTTACCCCGGAAAGAGTATATGACGGCGCGCTTCTTGCCTGCGCTGAAATGATTCAATCAGGCATTACCTGCTTTTGCGACATGTATCTTTTTGAAGACTATGTTGCTCAGGCGGCATCGGATGCCGGCATGCGCGCTGTAGTAGGTGAAGTACTTTATGATTTCCCTTCTCCAAATTACGGCCCGATAGAAAAGGGCTTTTTATACACAAAAATGCTTATCGAAAAATACCGTGATAACCCTTTGATAAAAATCGCGGTTGAGCCCCATTCCACATATCTTTGCGCGCCGGAGCTTCTTAAAAAAGCATCTTTGCTTGCAAAAGAAAATGATCTTTTACTTGTTATTCATGTTTCCGAAACTATAAACGAACTATCGCAGATAAAAGAAAAATACGGACTTACACCTGTGGGGTTCTTACAAGATATCGGCGTTTTATCTTCAAATCTTCTTGCCTGCCACTGTGTGCATTTAACCGATGATGACATTTTTCTATTAAAAAAATATGATGTAAAAGTTGCTCATAATCCTGAAAGCAATATGAAGCTTGCATCAGGCATTGCTCCGGTTCCAAAGCTTTTAAAACAGGGAATATGCACGGGTATTGGAACGGATGGATGTGCAAGCAACAACAATCTTGATATTTTCCATGAGATGAGTATGGCCGCAAAACTCGGTAAAGTCAGTACGCTTGATCCGACGGTAATGAACTCCAAATCGGTTTTAAAAATGGCAACAATAGATGGGGCAAAGGCTCTTGGCATATCCGATATTACAGGTTCAATAGAAGTTGGTAAAAAAGCAGATATAATAATTATTGATACCCGAAAAGCTCATCTTACTCCCATGTTCAACCCTGTATCTGATCTGGTATATACCGCAAGAGCAAGCGATGTGGCAACTTCTATTATAAACGGCAGGATAGTTATGGAGAACGGAAATCTGCTTTCCATAGACGTTAAAACAGCTGCAGAAAAAGTCAGAAGTATTGCACTGGAAATTGTTTGAAGATGAAATATGATTTAATAATTCATAACGGAATAATTGTAACGGTCAATAAGGCTTTTGAAATCATAAAAGACGGTATTGTTTTTATTAATGACGGAAAAATAGAAGAGGTATCATCAAAACCAAAAGAATTTGTTTTTCCGGAAGCAAAAGAAATAATTGATGCTGCCGGCGGGATAATAATGCCCGGGCTGGTTAATACCCACACACATCTTCCGATGACTATATTAAGAGGAATAGGAGAAGATCTTTTACTTTCCGAATGGCTCAACAATTATATTTTTCCTCTGGAAGCAAAGTATATGAATCCTGAGACTGTAAGAATTGCTTCCTGTCTCGGTTGTGCGGAAATGCTGCTTTCAGGCACAACAACTTGCTGTGACGGATATTTTCATGAAGAAGAAGTAGCTCAAGCCGTGCTCGAATCAAAAATAAGAGCTGTGCTTGGTCAGGGTGTAATAGATTTTCCGGCGCCTGGAATACCTGATCCTGCGGAAAATATTAAAACAGCTGCACGCTATGTGGAAAAATGGCAAAACGTATCTTCATTGATCAAACCTTCGATTTTCTGCCATTCACCCTATACCTGCTCGGAAAACACCCTGAAAAAAGCAAAACAAATTGCTTCATCCAATAAGATGCTTTTTCAGATTCACGCAGCCGAAACAAAAGATGAATTTGATATGATCATGTCGGAGCATTCGGTTTCACCTGTAAAATATCTTGAAAAAGCAGGCGTCCTTGATGAAAACACACTTCTTGTTCATGCTGTTTGGATTGATGAAAAAGATATAAAAATCATATCAAACCATAATTCAAAAGTTTCTCATAACCCACAGAGCAATATGAAACTCGCATCGGGCATTTCGCCTGTGCCTCAATTGTTAAAAGAAAAAATAACAGTAGGGCTCGGAACGGATAGTTGTGCAAGCAATAGTGATCCTGATATGTTTAAGGAGATGGATGTTGCGGCAAAGCTGCACAAAGTCAATGCTTTTGATCCTACGGTTATGGATGCAAAAACCGTAGTTCAAATGGCCACCATCAAAGGAGCGGAAGCTATAGGACTCGGCAATGAAACCGGAAGCATTGAAAAAGGAAAACAGGCCGATATCATTATAATAGATACGGATTCTTTTCATTTAATCCCGATGTATAATCCGGTTTCACACATTGTGTATTCTGCAACTGGTTCTGATGTAAGAGATGTGATTGTTTCCGGAAAAATGGTAGTAAGAAATAAAAGACTTCTTACTATGAACCTGGAAGATATAATTGATAAAATAAACAATCTTGCCTCCCGGATAAAAAAGGATGCGATAATGGCATGAACCTTGGCTCAAAAATAAAAGCTTCCCTTGGAGATTCTGAAGCGGATATCCTTTTTACTAACGCCCGTATCATAAATGTGTTTACTGGCGAAATTATGCCGGGCAGTTTTGCTGTTATGGGAGGTTTTTTCTCAGGTTTTGGATCTTATAAGGCAAAAAAAACAGTTGATCTTAACAACAGCTTTGTAGCACCAGGTTTTATTGATGCTCATGTTCATATAGAAAGCTCCATGGCTTGTGTAACCGAATTTGCAAGAGCAGTATTTCCAAGAGGCACAACTTGTGTGGTAGCTGATCCTCATGAGATTGCAAATGTTTTGGGAAAGGCCGGAATAGATTATATGCTTGAATCAAGCAAAAACCAGCCGATTGACATATATTTTTCTTTGCCTTCATGCGTTCCTGCAAGTGATATGGAAACATCGGGTGCAAGACTTTTGGCAGAAGATCTTTTTCCCTACATGAATAACGAACGAATAGTTGCGCTTGCGGAAATGATGGACTTTCCCGGCGTTATATCCGGCGATCAGGATGTTCTTGCCAAAATAACAAATTCGTTAAAATATAAAAAACCAATAGATGGTCATGCTCCGGGTTTATCCGGCAAAAGCCTTTATGCATATTTGGCGGTAGGTATTTCAAGTGATCATGAATGCACAACGATCGCAGAAGCTAAAGAAAAATTATCAGCCGGAATGCATATAATGATTAGAGAAGGTACTGCCGCAAAAAATCTTTCCGATTTACTTCCTCTTATAAATAAAAAGAATTTTCATCGGATTATGTGGTGCACGGACGACCGCCATCCTGATGACCTTGTCACCAGAGGCCATATAGATTCTATGGTAACAGAAGCTATTAAATACGGTTTAGATCCGGTTATAGCAATACGGATGGCAACCATAAATCCTGCTAATTATTTCGGTCTAAATCTTAAAGGCGCCATAGCCCCGGGAAGGCATGCCGATTTTGTTGTGTTTGAGGATTTATATAATCCTGTAATTATAGAGGTATATTCAAGAGGATTCCTTCTGGCGGAAAACGGGGCGATAAAAAATGAGATTAAAAAACCCGATCCGGTCTCAGTTGCTCCTTCAATGAGTATAGACATAGATAAGGTCGATTTCTCTATTGCCTACAAATCTGGTCGGATAAAAGTAATAGAAATTATTCCGGGCCAGATTATAACCCGTCAGTTTTTATCTTCCGCAAAGATTGTTAATGGTATGGCGGTTTCCGATATATCAAATGATATTTTAAAAATTTGTGTTATTGAACGACATAAAGGCTCAGGCAACATCGGCAAAGGTTTTGTTAAAGGCCTGGGCTTTAAAAAAGGAGCAATTGCATCAAGCGTAGCCCATGATTCCCATAACATAATTGTTGCCGGAACAAACGATGAAGATATGAAAGCCGCCGTGGCTGCGGTTATTAAAATGGGCGGAGGACTTTGTGCGGCATGCGACGCCAATGTCTGCGGTATGCTTTCGCTTCCGATTGCAGGTCTGATGTCGGATAAAACGATTGAGGATATTAATAGTGATATGAAGCATCTTCTTTCCATCACACAATCTTTCGGTTCATCACTAATTGATCCTTATATGGCTCTTTCCTTTCTTGCTCTTCCGGTAATTTCCGAGCTTAAAATTACCGATAAAGGTCTGGTCGATGTCAACAAATTCTGTATAGTAGAGCTTTTTAATCCGTAATAAAAATATCTTTGCTGAAACTTTTTTTAAACAAATGAAAGAAAATTACGCTAATGATAAATCCAAACATCGTACAAAAAAAATCTCTTCGGCCGATATGGCTGGATGATTCACAGGATACAGTCAAAATTATTGACCAGAGACTTCTTCCGCACAAACTTGTTATCGTTGATCTTAAAACCTCAGATGATGTAATAACAGCGATTAAGGACATGTATGTCAGGGGAGCGCCTCTAATAGGAGTTACGGCAGCATTTGGGGTTTACCTTTCAGTATTGAGTCTTTTAAATAATCAGGCGGAAGATGATTTCATAATTGAAGAATGCAGCAGAATAAAAGCGGCAAGGCCGACAGCTATAAATCTTGCATGGGCGGCTGACAGGGTTTTAAAAAGAGTCCTTGCAGTTTCCGACATTCAAAACAAGATCATAGCAGCCCGTGATGAAGCTTCAATTATAGCTGAAGAAGAAGTCAAAAACTGCAAAGACATCGGACTTCACGGTCTTGAAATAATAGAAACAATAAGCCGGAATAAAAATAATGCCACGGTAAATATTTTAACTCATTGTAATGCCGGCTGGCTTGCCTGTATAGAATACGGCACTGCAACCGCCCCTGTTTATGCTGCTCATGAAAAAGGGATAGATATCCATGTCTGGGTTGATGAAACAAGGCCGCTTAATCAGGGAGCGAGGTTAACCGCCTGGGAACTGGGGAAAAGCGGGGTAAAACATACGATTATAACCGATAATGCAGGCGGGCACCTTATGCAAAACGGCATGGTTGATATGGTGATTGTCGGAACCGACAGAACTACATATAAAGGAGATGTTGCCAACAAGATAGGAACTTATCTGAAAGCTCTGGCTGCAAAAGATAATAAAATTCCTTTTTATGTGGCTCTTCCGTCCAGCACTATCGACTGGGAAACCGATAGCATAAAGGATATGCCGATTGAATTGCGTGACCCGGACGAAGTTCGATATGTTCAGGGTCTTGATAATGATGTTATAAAAAGCGTTCTTGTTACTCCAAAAGATAGCCCTGCTGCAAATTTTGCATTTGATGTCACTCCTTCAAGGCTTGTTACCGGTTTTATAACCGAAAGAGGGATTTGCAATGCTGAAAATATCAATGAGCTTTTTCCGGATAAGATAAAGATGAAAAATTCCTTAAAAGAACATGAATTGTAATTTGCTTGACAACGCGAGTCCCTTAGAATAGTTTTTCTAAAAGGACAAATAGTTATAATATTAGATCAAATCATGAATCAGCCTCACTGAAAAGAGGAATGTAACATATGAAGATTGACAGAAAGATTGTTTTCGGCTTGTTTCTAATAGCACTAGTGATTCCTACAATAGTTTTTGGCAGCGACACCGAATCGCCGACAAATCATATGAACCTGGGAGAAATTCTTCCGCTCTGGAGTTGCATCCCTTTCGGCTTTATGCTGCTTTCAATAGCTCTTTTTCCTCTTCTTGCCCCAAACTTCTGGCATCATCATTTCGGAAAAATTTCCTTTTTCTGGGCGGCCTCATTCGCTATTCCGGGTTTGGTTATATTCCGCGGTATTGCTTTATATGAAATCCTTCATATTATAATCATCGATTATATACCTTTTATTATACTGCTCTGGTCGCTTTATACAGTTTCGGGCGGTATTTTGCTGCGCGGCACTCTGGTTGGAACTCCTGTTGTTAATACTTGCATGCTTCTTATAGGAACTTTGCTGGCTTCCTGGATGGGCACAACCGGAGCGGCCATGCTGATGATACGTCCTTTTTTAAGGGCCAACAGCCATCGCAAAAACCGAACTTTTATGGTGGTGTTTTTTATATTTTTAATTGCCAACATAGGCGGCGCGCTCACGCCTTTGGGCGATCCTCCGCTCTTTTTGGGATTTTTACATGGCGTGCCTTTTTTCTGGACACTTAATATTGCCCCCCATATGGTTCTGGCTGCAGGAATACTTCTTGTGTGTTATTTTTTTATGGATTCATATCACTATCGCCGTGAGAAACCATCACCAATAAACCTAAATGAAAAAGTACCATTCGGGATAGAGGGAAAGCACAATTTTCTTTTCATTGCCGCAATCGTAATATCGGTACTTATAAGCGGCATAGTGGACTGGGGAAAGATTTCAATATTCGGGGTGCATACCTCTGTGCAGGACCTGGTTCGTAACGGACTTTTGCTTCTGATTGGAACTCTTTCTATAGTAACCACAAATATAACCGTTTACGAAGAAAATAATTTTTCATGGGCGCCTATTATTGAAGTTGCATATCTTTTTATAGGTATTTTTATTACCATGATCCCCTGTTTGCTTATTTTAAAAGCAGGGGGTAAGGGTGCCCTGGCTTTTTTTATTAATTCCGTACATCACCCTTCACAATATTTCTGGAGTACCGGGATATTTTCGGGATTTCTCGACAACGCTCCGACTTATCTGACTTTTTTAAATACGGCTCTGGGCAATTTTTACTCGTCCTTGCCGGAAAAACAGGCTATATCCCGCCTGATAGCAGAAAACCCGCTGTATCTTGAGGCCATTTCAGCAGGTTCGGTTTTCTTTGGGGCATGCAGCTATATCGGCAATGCTCCCAACTTTATGGTGCGGTCTATAGCAGAAGAAGCCGGTACTCCTATGCCCAGCTTTTTTGGCTACATCTTAAAATATACACTCCTAATACTTATTCCGGTCTTTGTAGTAGTAACTTTTATCTTTTTCTAAGGCAGGTGAAAAATGAAATTCGAAAAAATACTGTTTAATACACGCTTCAGAGATAATGCAATCGGCGCTCTTGAACAGATGCTTGATCTGACTGCAGTAGGTCTTAAAGAAATTATTCTTGTTTATGTTATACCAAGAGAAAAAGTTGCCTTTGTTCCTTATGGAGGTTACCAGAAAGAAAAAGAATTGGAGATTAAGAAAAAAGTTGCCGAAAAATTTGAAAAGTGGGGAGCAATTCTTGCAAAAAAAGGTGTTAAAAGTAAAATACGCATTGAAGTTGGCACTCCTAATGCCGTTATCCTTTCAATCGCTGAAAAAGAAAAAGTTAATATGATTGTTGCCGGACGCAAGAAACGCACATTACTCGAAAGAGTCTATGTGGGTACACATTTGCTCGATCTTGCAAGACGCAGCCCGATTCCCATACTGATGGATAAGTACATGGCCGAATATGAAATAGACGGCAAAATACTAACCCGGGTTAATGAGCATATTTTCAGCCATCCCATGCTTGCCACGGATTGGTCATGCCCTTCCGAAAACGCGCTTGAAACCCTGATATCTCTTAAAGGATTGGCTTCCAAAATTATAGTAGCTCACAATATAGGCGTTAAAATTACCAAGGCTATGAGTCCTGCACAGTTCCAGGAAATTAAAAAAGAAAGCCGCAAGAGACTTAATGAGTATCGCCATCGCTTGGTTGACGCAGGTCTTGAGGCACAAACATCACTGACCTCCGGCCGAACTGTTGCAGAAATCATCAATGTTTCACGCAAACATAATGCTTCTATGATTGTTTTGGGCAGAACCGGCAAGGACTGGCTCAGTCAGTATTGGCTAGGAGGAGTATCCCACAGAGTGGCTGAAACCTCCGAATTGCCTGTATTACTTATTCCATAAAGCCGAATTATGATGGTTTCGTAATGGGATTTATCCGCCCCCGCCCTGCTGATGGACTTTTACTATCCCATCAAAATTGACATTTACGGGATTATCTATTTGGCTTACAACATGATTTGGCACAATAACGGTTGAGTCTTGGTCATTTGCACCTTTTTTATCGGTTACTGATAAGGGCAAAAGAATACTTACACGTCTGTTGGAAAAATCCAGAGGCTTGTCGGGAAGCCTCAGTTTTCTGTCTGCAAAACCACGTACCTCAAGTATCTGGTCATTGCGCAAACCGCTCTCTTCAAGCACTTTTCTTGCACTGTTGGCCCTCTCGGTGCTCAACTCCCAGTTGGTATAATCTGAAGACACATATGGCCTTGCATCTGTGTAGCCTTCAATGATTATACCATTCTTGAGTTTAGCCAAATGGGATTTTGCTATAACTTGCAATAAATTGACAGTATCAGGCTTTATATGGGCTTTTCCTATATCAAAAAAAAGACCTTCGGATTCTTCGAGAAGATCAATACGCATACCTTCACTTGATACAGTTACTGTAATCTTATCCTTAAACTTGCTGAATTCCGGAGTCTGGGTTATTGTCTTTGTTATTTTTTCCGCTTCTGCTTTAAGTATCTGCATTTCAACAGCACGTGTATCTATTACTACCGGTGCAGGAGGTAATGGCAATGCTTTTTGCTCTTCAGGAAGAATTCCGCCGTATTTGCCACTAGTAAAAACGCCAGGGTCCTTAAAATAGGCTGAGATGGAGTGTTTAACCTCTTTGCTTTGTCCAACTATCCATAAAACTATAAAAAGCGCCATCATTGCGGTAACAAAGTCTGCATATGCAACCTTCCACGCTCCTCCGTGAGCACCACCATGACCTTTTACTTTCTTAATAACTATAATTGGTTGAATATGTTCATCTTCCATTAGTTTTTACCCTTTACATGTTTTTCCATTTCCTGAAATTCAGGCCTGTATTCACTTGGTATAGTGCGTCTTGCAAACTCCACTGCTATAATTGGATTTAGTCCTTTTGCAAAGGCTATCATTCCCGACTTGATTGTTTCAAAGATTTTGGATTCTTCATCATTGGCCATGTCGATATTTGTGGCAAGTGGCTGAATAAAACCATATGAAAGATATATGCCAAGAAAGGTTCCTACCAAAGCAACCGCAACTTTATGCCCGATTACTTCAGGCGGACCGTCAATGGCCTGCATTGTTATAACAATACCCAATACAGCAGCCACTATTCCAAGCCCCGGCATTGAATCCCCGATTTTCTGAAGAATCATACCCGGTTTTGTCCCTTCGTGGTGATGGGTTTCAATATCACAGTCCATGAGAGCTTCCATATCGTGGGCTGCTATTCCTCCAAGTACTACAAGACGAAATGTATCGCATATGAAATGAAGACGATGGTGGTTATTTATAACTTGAGGATATTGAGAAAAAAGAGCGCTATTTTCGGGATTCTCGATATGGCCCTCAAGGGCGATAAGTCCTTCCTTACGACTTAACTGAAAAACATCAAACAGGAGCTTTAAAAGATCGAGGTATGTTTGTTTGTTTATAGAAGAACCTTTAAATGTACCCATTGTTTTTCCCATTATTTCTTTAAGAAGGCTGGCTGGAGCCGAAATGAAAAGCGCCCCGATTGCTGCACCACCTATAATCAAAAATTCAACCGGCTGTATAATGACAGCTAAAGAGCCTCCTTCCAACACAAAACCGCCAAAAACACTTACAATAACCACCACAAAACCTATAATTACAAACATTTCTTTCCTTTCCTTTCCGATATTATAAGGAAGTATTTGAAGGGCATCAGATGTATACCCATAAAATTTACTATATAAAAAGTACACATTTTTACTTATGACGTAGTAAGCAATTGTTAATTCATTTATCGGCATAATAAGGTAAAACTTTAAATAGTCTATTAAGCTTGTATTAAGGATTGAACGGGAGTTTTAAGGAAAGAGCTCGAATTATATATTGATTTTGTGAATAAATTAAATTTGGTGGAATTTATGAAAAGTCAAACGAACAGGCCGGTAGTGAAGTTAGAACCGCTTTTACCGCAACAGTGAGCACGTTCCCGGCGGCGGCTTTCAATTTGCTTCGAGCGGCATAAGAGAGGAAGCTTTTTACCATCTTAACCAAACTGAAACGTTTTGAAAGTGGCTCTCTTAAATAGTAAATGTATAGAAGGACTATAACACGCCGTTAACTGTGCGAAACTGTTTAAACGGTTTCTGATAAATAATCATAAATCACCGGCAGCAACAATTGAATGATATTCTGAAAAATCAAGCATGATATTGTTAAAATTATCAAATGTTACATCGGAAAAAGGAAAGTTGAGAGATTCTTTTAATATTTCAAACATCTCAAGATAGTTAAGCACTATGCGTTTCTTCCAGTCCAATCCGAGCAGGGATGTGTATTTTATGATTTCTTCGCTGCTTCCTTCTATTTCAAGAAAATTTCCGTAAGGCATTTTATCAATGCAAAAGCTGGTACTTCCGATTGTAAGGGTTTCCCGCCATTTCTCATATATCTGCTCTTGTACGAAACCAAGGAGTTCCAGTATATGACAGGTAGTAGCAAAGTCATTTGTTTCTATTTCATACTCTTTTAATGTTTTAAACCGGCTGTCTCTGGCCTTGGGCTGTAATTTGAAGGTTAGAGTGGTTTTTTCGTCTTTGCGAAGCCTGAGCAGTGATTTATTTGTAAACAGAGTTTTATTTTTATCATCAAATCTAATATTAACTTCAAATAGATTTTTGCCTGCATGCGCTCCAAGCGAAATAAGTCTATTCCGCAAAGCGTTTATATCGGTAATATAATACTTTACTTCCGTTTCAAGCTGTTCCAATGTATCTCATCCTTTTTTGTTAAACCGCATTTTGTTGTTTTGCCTTTACAGTCACCGAGGTATTGGATTGGTTTTCAGCAAGACGTATCCATTGATTACCAATTATATTGCCTAAGTGTTCGACTGCCCATGCCGGTGACTGGCCGAAAAAGATACATAGATAATTGCCATTATTGGTATAGGCGATTCCGCCGGAAGGAATCTTTGGAACAGGATTCTCTTCTCCAAGGTCTATTCCTATAGATCCATAAAGTTCATTGCCCCATTGCATGAGGCTTACGGTATATGGCAGGTTTTGTGCAAATTTTCTTGCTATTTTGGTATCAAATAGCTCCGCTTCAAGAATAAATGATTTAAAATCAAGTTCAATTAGCTTATCGGACATAAATTATCTCCATATAATATTATATTTAAAGATATTCAGGTAAATAATTTATCTTTCACTATCATCTATATTTAGCATATAATTTGTATAAATCAATGATTCTGCTTGGTTTAAACCGCAATAATAAAAAATATTGCATGCCGTCTGCGCGCAAAAAAGCGACAGTTTGTTTCTTTTTTCCGTTTTTTCCGTGTTGCACTGCAAAACTCTTATTGATAAATAATTTAAAATCATGTAGTTAAATCTAGACTAAAGACAATTTGGCCTTAAACTTTGTCACAACATATACAAACTGGCTTGAAGGCACATTTATATTGACAAAATATTTTAGTAGAATATTATTAGTATTTTTCAAAATAAGGCAATTTGATTTTTCGGGAGGATAAAATGTACGCTATTGTTAATTCGGGCGGAAAGCAATATAGAGTTGAGGTGGGTGAAACATTTAGGCTAGAAAAAATTGAAGGCGATATTGGCTCAACAATCTCATTTGATAAGGTTTTGATGTTTTCGGATGGAGAAACGGTTAAGGTGGGGCAACCTTTTGTTGAAAATATTGCTGTTGTAGGAAAAATTGTAGAACAAGATAAAGCAAAAAAAATTCTTGTTTTCAAATTCAAGAGGCGCAAAGGCTATCGCCGCAAACAGGGACATCGTCAGCCTTATACGGCTGTTAAAATCGAGAGCATAACGGTATAATTTTATAATACGGTAAAAAAGAAAAACTTTTTACAAAGCTATTATAGTTTGTTTTTACAGGAGTTTATAAAATGGCACACAAAAAAGCAGGCGGCAGCTCAAGAAACGGCCGTGACAGTAATGGGCAAAGGCGCGGAGTTAAAAGCTATGGCGGCACTAAGGTTACGGCCGGAACTATTATAATCCGGCAGCTGGGAACAAAGATCTATCCCGGTAACAATGTGGGCATGGGAAGGGATTATACATTGTTTGCCAAGATAGACGGAGTTGTTAAATTTGAAGAATTCGGCAGGTCGCGCAAAAAAGCCAGCGTATATGCAGAGTGAAATTCATTGATGAAGCGATTATTACAGTCCAGTCCGGAAATGGGGGAAAAGGCTGTGTAAGCTTCCGGAGGGAAAAATTTATACCGCGCGGTGGTCCGGACGGTGGGGACGGCGGAAAGGGTGGAGATGTTGTTTTTAAGACAATATCTCAAAAACACACTCTTTATGATTTTAAGTATAAAAAACTCCTTAAGGCCGAAAACGGCTGGTATGGAGAAGGAAATCTAAAATCCGGGAAAAAAGGGGAGAACCTTATTGTTGAAATTCCTCCCGGTACAGTAATAACCGATGCAGACACAGGGCTAATAATAAAAGATTTAGTTGAGCCTGACCAATCTTTTACAATTGCAGTCGGAGGCAGGGGCGGGCAGGGCAATAAAAAGTTTGCCACAGCAACTCATCGAACGCCCCGCTTTGCCCAACCGGGCGAAGAAGGCCAAACCCTAAGAATAAAACTCGAGCTTAAACTTATCGCCGATGTTGGTATTATAGGTCTTCCCAATGCAGGCAAATCAACGCTTATCAGCGTTATGTCTTCAGCACATCCCAAAATAGCCGACTACCCCTTTACTACGCTTGCACCGGTTCTTGGTGTTGTGGAGGTGGGAAAGGAAGATCAATTTGTGATGGCCGACATTCCAGGTCTTATTGAAGGTGCTCACAAAGGCACTGGGCTTGGAATGAAATTTCTAAAACATGTTGAACGCACACGCATTCTTATTCACCTGATTGACGCATCGGCCATAAATACAGATTCCCCTCTTTCCGCTTATGATATAATTAATAACGAACTTGCCTTGTACAGCAAAAGTCTTGCCGAAAAAACCCAGTTGGTGGTACTTAATAAAATTGATATTACCGACGCGAAAGAGTCTGCCGATATTTTTATTAAAGCAGCCAAAAACGTCAATGTATTAACAATATCTGCTGCAACCGGCAATGGCATAAAAAAACTCAAACAAAATATTCTGCAATTATTACAAAAACATTAGTAATATGAAAGCTGATGATAAATTGATGATTACTTCTTCTAAAAGAGTTGTTGTTAAGATAGGAAGTAATGTACTTACTCAGGATCATGGGCTGAATTTAAAAGTCATCGACTCTATAAGCAGGCAAATAAGCATGCTTATGGACAAAAAAATTGAAGTAATTCTTGTTTCTTCAGGAGCCATGGCTTCCGGAATAAAAAAAATCGGTCTTTCGAAAAGGCCGGATGAAATACCAAAAAGGCAGGCTGTGGCAGCTGTCGGACAGGCCGGGCTTATCATGGAATATGAAAAAGCCTTTGAGCGCTTTGATAAAAAAGTGGCCCAGATCCTTCTTACAAGCGATGATCTTTCAAACAGAAAACGATATTTAAACGCGCGCAATACCATTTATACCCTTTTATCATGGAAGGTTGTTCCCGTAATAAACGAAAACGATACTGTTGTAGTTGAAGAGATAAAATTTGGCGACAACGACAATCTTGCCGCAATGATAGCCCTTCTTCTGGATGCTGACATTCTGATAACTCTTACCGATATCGAAGGGCTTTATGATAAAGACCCTCGAAACAATCCGGACGCAAAGCTTATTCCATCCGTTGACAGCATCAACAAGAGCATAGAAAAAATAGCAAGCGGCATTGCCGGTCCGCTTGGAACCGGTGGAATGTTCACTAAAATTATGGCTGCAAAAAAGGTTACAGCAGCAGGAATACCCATGATTATAGCAAAAGGCGAACAGCCCGATATTCTTACACGTCTTTTTGCAGGTGAACAACATGGCACCTTTTTTGTTCCCAAAAAAGAAAGACTTTCCAGAAAGAAATGCTGGATTGGGTATTCACTCAAACCTCAGGGCGCAGTAGTTATTGATGATGGAGCAGCTTCTGCAATAATAAATAAAGGCAAAAGCCTGCTTCCTGGAGGTATTACCGGAGTGGAAGGCGAATTTAAGGAAGGGGCGCCGGTTGAATTTTGCAATTCAAAGAATGAAGTTCTTGGAATGGGGCTTGTAAATTACAGTTCGGCTGATATCAAAAAAATTATGGGGCTCAAAACCAGCCGTATAAAGGAAAAGCTAGGGCATAAACCCTATGATGAGGTAATACACAGAGATAACCTTGCCCTGACAGCTGAATGCAAATGAACCACCCAGATGAATAAACATGTAAACCTATCAACGAAGATCAGGGAGAAAACATATGTCTGTTGATAAAATTATAGAGCAAATGGCAAAATCGGCAAGAGCAGCCTCAAGAGTTCTGGCAAGATGCCCTACAGCCAAAAAAAATGAAGTGCTTTTAAAAATCGCCGATGAAATAGTAAAGAATGAAGCATTTATAAAAAAAGAAAACAAAAAAGATCTTTCACAAGCCAAAGAAGCCGGACTTTCCACAGCATTTATAGACCGGCTTACTATAAAGGATGCAACAATAAGATCGATGGCTGATGGTCTTAAAGAAGTATCGGCGCTTGAGGACCCGGTGGGCTCAATAGTCAAAACATGGATACGGCCAAATGGTATTGAAGTATCGCGCATGCGTATACCGCTTGGGGTTATAGGAATAATTTATGAATCAAGGCCAAATGTTACTATCGATGCGGCAGGGCTCTGTCTTAAAGCGGGAAATGCAGTGATATTGCGCGGGGGATCGGATGCTTTTTACTCAAATCAGGCGCTTGCCGGAATAATCAAAAAAGCTCTCGCCGAATCAGGCCTGCCGGAAGAAACGGTTCAGGTTGTTCCAGTGAAGGAGAGAATCGCCGTTAATGCTCTTTTAAGCCAGGAAGAATATATAGATCTTATTATTCCAAGAGGAGGGGAAGAACTTATTCGTTTTGTTGTTGCGAATTCCAGGATACCCGTTCTAAAGCATTACAAGGGTGTATGTCATGTGTATGTAGATGAAAGCGCTGATATTGATATGGCCCGTAAAATTTGTTTCAATTCAAAAGTCCAGCGTTCAGGAGTTTGCAATGCCATGGAAACCATGCTTGTAAACAAGAAAACGGCAAAGAATTTTCTGCCAGAAATGGCAAAAGATTTTGTAGCAGCAGGAGTTGAGATCAGGGGATGCAGCAAAACATGTAAAATTCTTCCGATTGCAAAAAAAGCGAGTGAAGAAGACTGGCCGGCTGAATATCTGGATCTTATTGTTGCCGTTAAAATTGTCGATGATATGGATGAGGCAATCAGGCATATCGAAAAATACGGATCCGATCATACAGAGTCAATCGTTACCAGTGACTACAACAGAGCGCGGCGTTTCACGCGCGAGGTAGGTTCTTCGGTGGTGCTTGTGAATGCATCAACCAGGTTTAATGATGGTGGTCAGCTGGGATTGGGTGCTGAAATAGGCATCAGTACTTCAAAGCTTCATGCGTTCGGGCCTATGGGACTGGAAGAGCTTACAACAACAAAATTTATAGCTTTAGGAAGCGGGCAGATAAGGGAATAGAATAATCATAAATCCTGTTGATGAGAATAGCTTGAAACATATAGGACTGTTCGGAGGCACATTCAATCCGGTACATTTCGGGCATTTAAGATCTGCAGCTGAAGTGCGGGCCAGCTTTTTGCTGGATAAAATCTGCTTTATCCCCTCTGCTTTGCCTCCGCACAAAATTCCATCAGGCATTGCTGATGCTAATTATCGTCTTGAAATGACCCAGATAGCCATAAAAGGCTATCCTGAATTTTTTGTTTCAGATGTTGAACTCAATAGACAAGGCCCTTCCTACACGATAGATACGGTTAAACATTTTCAATCAAATCAAACCGAACCTGCTTTTTTTTATCTCATACTAGGCCTTGATGCTTTTCTTGAAATAGATACATGGAAATCCTTCAAAGAGCTTTTTCGTGTTATTCCATTTATAGTAATGACA
Organism: Pseudomonadota bacterium; assembly: GCA_018901125.1. Lineage (GTDB taxonomy): Bacteria > Desulfobacterota > Desulfobacteria > Desulfobacterales > RPRI01 > RPRI01. Next base: position 18,606 of record JAHIFE010000028.1, read on the forward strand.
AGGCCTGGCTTTAACTATTGCGATAATAAAGATAAATTTACAGTGATTTCTGATTTTCTTAAAACTAAAATATCTGACGGATATCTATTTTCAGATAAGGATTCGGGCTATATTCATAAAATATATCAGCCGGTATATATACTTGATATAACTCCAATAGATATTTCATCTACAAATATCAGGATGCTTATTAAAAAGAAAGAGCCGGTTAGTTTTTTGATGCCGCAAGGTGTCGAACTTTTTATAAAGAACAAGGGATTATATATATGACTGATAAAAAGGCTCCGAAGATAAAAGAAGACATTACCCCCTCATTAGATCTTTACATAAAAGCTGTCTTGAGTAAAAAGGCTGAAGATATAGTAGCTCTTGACTTACGGGGTCTCACTTCCTTTGCAGATGTGTTTATCATATGCACCGGAATGTCAAATCGCCAGGTAACTGCTATAGCCGATTCCATTGAGCGATACTTGAAAAAAGCGGGTATAAAATCATTGAGCGTTGAGGGTAAAAACGAAGGCCAGTGGGTTTTACTCGATTACGGTGACATTGTAATTCACGTTTTTTTTGATACTGTAAGAAAGTTTTATGATCTTGAGGGGCTGTGGTCGGATGCAAAAAGAATAAAAATAGACGAGCCCGAAAATAATCCGGATAGTCAATCCGGGATTGTCGAAGAGTAAATATGAAATTTATTGTTTTTTGACTTTCTGATAGTTTTTCATAACGGATGAATCCATTACATAATTTGGAGTCTTAAAAATTTATGCCTGCTAAACCAAATTTCTGCATGCTAATAATTCTCGATGGTTGGGGAATTAACAATACAAATGAAGGAAATGCGATAGCTCTTGCAAAAACGCCTTTTCTTGATTCAATAAAAAAAGAATACCCTTCCACCAGTTTAAAATGCTCAGGCGAGGCTGTGGGGCTTCCTGCAGGTATTATGGGAAACTCCGAAGTGGGACATTTAAATATTGGCGCAGGCAGAGTTGTTTATCAGGATCTGTTAAGAATAGATAAGGCTATAAGGGATAAAAGTTTTTTTAAAAATAAAGCTCTTTGCCTGATTATGAACGATGCTAAAGAAAAAAAAGCAGCTCTGCATTTTATCGGACTTCTTTCAGACGGAGGAGTGCACAGCCAAATAAACCATCTTTTTGCGTTAATTGACATGGCTAAAGAAAACGACCTTAAGAATGTTTATATTCATGCAATACTCGACGGAAGAGATACTGCACCTGACAGCGGCATAAAATACATGCAGCAGTTACAAACTTATATTGATGAAAAAGGAGTGGGAAAAGTTGCGTCTGTCTGTGGCCGTTATTTTGCAATGGATCGCGATAACAGATGGGAAAGAGTTGAAAAGGCATACCGGCTTTATACAAAAGGCGAAGGAACAAAAGAAAAAAATCCGATAGATGCTATAAAAAAAGCTTATTCGAAAAATGAGACTGATGAATTTGTAAAACCCGTTATAATTACTGATAATGATGGAAATCCTGCGGGGAGGATAAAAGACAATGATGCTGTTATTTTTTTCAACTTCCGTTCTGACCGGGCAAGAGAAATAACACGCACACTCACAGATCCTGATTTTACTTTTTTCAATAGAGACCATCACCCGAAATTAACCGGATTTGTGTGCATGACCCAATATGATGAAACATTCACCCTGCCGCTTGCTTTTCCTCCTGTTCACCTTACCGATATACTTGGGGAAGTAATAAGTAAAAAGGGATTAAAACAGCTAAGAATAGCCGAAACGGAAAAATATGCTCATGTAACCTATTTCTTAAACGGGGGAGAAGAGCATCCGTTTCCTCAAGAAGAACGTTGCCTGATCCCATCTCCGCGCGAAGTCCCCACATATGACAAGAAACCGGAAATGAGCGCAAGGTTTGTGACTGCTGAATTACTATCCCGCCTGCAAACAACACACTATGATTTTATCGCGCTCAATTTTGCAAACATGGACATGGTAGGACATACGGGAGTAATTGAAGCAGCAATTTATGCATGCGAAACTATTGATTCATGCGTGAGCCAAATCGCAGCCGAGGTTAAAAAACAAAATGGTGTTCTTCTTGTTACGGCAGATCATGGCAATGCTGAAACAATGCTTGATGAAAACAAACATGTTCACACAGCGCATACTTTAAATCCGGTTCCGCTTATTCTGGTTGATGATTCCAGAAAAAATGTTAAATTAAGAAATGGCGTACTGGGAGATATAGCCCCTACCATACTTGAAATCATGCAAATCGAAAAACCTGCTTTGATGACGGGAGTATCTTTGATCAAATGAGCCACTTTCAAAACGTCCCATTTTGGCCGATCTCTGCGTTGGGTGAAAATTTTAATCCTCGAAATACTCCATGTATTCCTGCGGTTAAAATTTACACCCGCCTTGACCTTGACCAAACTGAAACGTTTTGAAAGTGGCTCAAATTTTGACGGTTTTGTAAAATGCAAGGTTACGCTGCTTTTCTTAAGTATTTCAGGAGATATTTTTATTCTTAAATCCAGAGAAGGAGACTGATTATGAAATACATTAACAAATCCATAATTTCAGCCCTTTTGATTTTATCAATAGGCGTATTTTCTGTTCCCTATGGGCAATGCCACGATGGCGGCGGCTGGCCTGCTTATCCGCAAGCGCGGGTGAACCCGACAATTCTGCTTGTCGGAGCCTTTTATCCAGCCGTAAAACGCCCGAGAGGAAACGTTATAACCATTAAAATCCGTGAAAATAAATTTTATTTTAAGATTGAGAGTGTAAGAAATTTGTCAGGGTCACAACTCGGTTACTCAATTATAAGCAACTTGTTTCCTCCTGAACTTAGGCTTATCGGAACCGATAAGATGATCGATGCCCTGCTGGAGAAAAATATTTTCAAAAAACCATACAGCTTAAAGGGCACTATATATATTTCTGAGAACCTTTTGCATCTGACCGATGTAACACAAGGCAGTATGTTTGATGATAAGCGCAAGGGCAAATAATAAGTATCTGTGGTTTATAATAAATATTGACACCCAATGGCAATGAGAATTACGCGCCCCATATGTGTCATGCGATTGGCCAGCCACTTGGGTACATGCCCGCCGTGTAAAGGAAGATCCGCGGTTCCGCTGCGCTTCATTGAATAATATTCCACTTTTACTTTACTTGTCTTTCAAGGCCTCAATGGTAATTGTAATATCCACATCCTTGGTTACATCTTTAATGGTAAGTTTTCCCATCAGCTGAAACCGGTTGTATTGTTGAATACCGGTTTTTGATTAACTGCGTTATCATTCTCCCCCCTTCTGCTACCCACTAACTGTACGCTTAACCAAGGGAGACTTCTTCCGGTTTTGCCAAAAACATTTTCTGAAAGTCTAAAAACTAATTAATTTCCGGTTTTTACTGCCGCGCTTACTTCAAAAAACTCTGCTGTCTCAGGCCTTGACTCACTTGATTTTGCTTTAATTTGTACACCTCTGGTTTTCATTCCGGTATCTTTTGTTTTTACCTGGTAAACACCACCTTGTGCTGCAAGGTCAAGCTGGCCAAGAGGCGATGTGCTTGCATATACTATTATATTTTCCTCGCCAAAAGGAGGGGTTACCTCAAGATCATACCTGTCCTCTCCCGAAGGCAGTGTATAAACTGCGCCGCCGTTGAAATAGTTTTCTTTTCTGTAAGGATTTGGCAAAAGCTGAAGCATTGAGCCATTGGCATCTTTGTATAAAACGGAAGCATAGAATGGTTTATTGCCCTTGATATAGATTATGATCTTTTCGCCCTTCCTGTATTTCTTATTATTTGTCCAAACAGCAATCTTAAGCGGTTTATCAGGATTTTCAAGGTTATCGTCTTTTGCAGAGGCCTTAAGAACGGTATCGTCCGGAATTACCTCAGCTTTAATTTTAACCTTATAACAGTCACCGGCAGATGCTTCTTTGTACCATACACCATCTATCTGTTGAATGATTTTTACTTTAGCTTTGCTGTACGCTGAAACGAGGTCATTTTCGAGTTCAAAATTTTTTATGGTTGTTTCGCTGCTAAGATGTGTAAGGACTGTTTCTGCTGCATTTCGTTTGGAATCGGCAACAGCGCTTTGTTCCGTTTCTTTTCTGGATTTGTCATCCCCCATGCAGGCATAGCCCTGTGCTTCAGTAATGGTGGACTGGGCGGCATAAAGTAATTTGTCGGATACAATGCAAACACTTATCAATAGAAAACAAAATAACATCAAATTTTTAGCGGCATAATATTTCATAAAAATATCCTTATGTAAAAAATTGAAACGGCTCATTCTGTTTAAGCAAAAAACAACAATGACAAACGCTATATTAACTATCATTTGCAGGTTAAAAAGTCCATATCTAACAGGATATGCATAACATTTTGTATTTACATGCGCCTTCTAATAGTTTATATTTTACAGTGTAAACTTTAACAGATTTAAATGGTTTCAGAAAGCAACTGCAAAAAATCTAAGGTTCCATATTAATACGGTCAACAGAGGCGAAGAAGTTATAATAAACTTTCGCGGCAAGTCTCTTGACAAACTTATTCCCTACACAGAAGAGCCAGTTTCAAAACGTCCCATTTTGGCCGATCTCTGCGTTGGGTGAAAATTTTAATCCTCGAAATACTCTATGTATTCCTGCGGTTAAAATTTTCTCCCGCCTTGACCTTGACCAAACTGAAACGTTTTGAAAGTGGCTCTTTTATAAACTTCTTCCTGTAACAGAGCATTCAGTCTTTTAGGAAGGCATTATATTTTCTGGGAGAAACCGAGTAATGATGTTGAATAGAATATACTATCACAGGTTTTATTACTTTATTTCAGCATCGATATCCCCCGGTTTTTTGAAGGATGATTTATTTAGTTTAATATCATATTGATACATTAGAATTACAATATAATAATTGGTTTGGGAATAGTTTTTTTGCTGTTTCAGAAAGCAATTGACACCAGGGTTTGTAAACTGTAAACTTCTATTTATATCGGATATTTTGGTATGTGCGGTATGTGCTGTTGTCGGCAATTTAGCAATAGATCAGGGTAAGATGTAACACTCAGAGATATCAAGAGACATATGAGCAAAACCAAAGGACAAATCGAAGCTGAAATCTGCGATGCAGTGATCAAATTTGAAAAAGAGTATATGGGCCGGGGTCCCCTGGAAACCAAGGCTTATATCATCGACGACATTGTGTTGGTGCGCCTTAAAAGTGTGCTTACGATGGCAGAGATCAAACTTGCTGAAGCAACTGACCGTAAAGATGGGCGCGAATTAATCAAACGCATCAGAATTACTCTGCTAGAGCAAGGCCGCCCCTTGCTGGAGGCGGCGGTGGAGGAAATCGTCGGCGTAAAAGTAAAAAGTCTGCACACAGATATCAGCACGGTTACCGGCGAACGTGTGATCATTTTCTCGTTGGAATCTCCTCCTTTCTTTGCCCAAAGTCGCAATCGGGCATAATGATTTTTTGTGTCCCGCCGTAACTAAAATAATTTCTGAATAAATTGCTTGACAAGAATTGTGCACATGATATTTTATACATAAATTAATTTGTCTGAAGGGTGGCGCTATGGCAGCGATTTTCTTCGGAAGGGTTAAAAGTCTTTAGAAATTATTGCCTGAGAGTTTAAACGGACCCTTTGTGTAAAAATTAAGGGTGCGGGAAAGATATAAGGCCGTGATTCGTTATTTTAACGAATCACGGCCTTTTTTTTTGTAAAATTTGCAAAAGAGGGAGTAAAGACCATGCGGCCACCAATAGATTTTATTTTTTTACGCCAAGGCAAAGTCCGCGATGTCTATGCTGTTGATGACGACCGGCATCTTTTGATTGTCGCAAGCGACCGTATTTCAGCATTCGATCATGTGCTGCCCAACCCCATTCCGGGCAAGGGAAAAATTCTCACGCGCATGTCGAATTTCTGGTTCGAGCGGACAAATACTATTGTCCGTAATCATATAGTAGATACAGAGCCTTCATTTGCGGCTTGGGTGGATGATGACCGGTGGCACCGGGAGGAATTAACACAACGGACGGTATTGGTTAAAAAAGCCGAGCCGCTGCCTATCGAAGCCATTGTAAGAGGGTATTTGGTGGGTTCAGGCTGGAAGGAGTACCGCCAGACCGGCTGTGTGTGCGGCATCGCTCTGTCAAAAGGGTTAGTGGAGGCCGAGCGGCTGCCAGAACCTATTTTTACGCCATCCACCAAAGCCGAGGTGGGAGTGCATGACGAAAATATCTCATTTGAAAAAGCTACGGATTTGATTGGACTGGAAGCCGCCCAAAAGGTGCGCGCTATCAGCTTGCAGCTTTACGCCTTTGCCTCAGGCATCGCCGAACAGCGCGGTATCATCATCGCCGACACCAAGTTTGAGTTTGGCTTGTTGGACGGCGAGCTGATTTTGATCGACGAATTGTTTACCCCGGATTCGTCACGGTTCTGGCCAGCCGAATCATACCGGCCCGGAACTTCCCCGCCCAGTTTCGATAAACAGTTCGTACGCGACTATCTGGAACAGATCAAATGGGATAAGCTGCATCCGCCGCCAGCGCTTCCCGATGATGTGATTCGCAAAACATCGAGAAAGTATGAAGAAGCCCTGAAACGTTTAACCATAAACAATGATTAAGGAAGAGGCTGTATATATGAACCAAAACACAGATAAACCTGCGCCTCAGGTTGTTATCGTTATGGGAAGCAAATCCGACTACGAAGTCATGAAAGAGAGCATTGGAGTATTAAAGGAGTTCGGGGTGCCGCACGAGGTAAGAGTCATTTCAGCACACCGCACGCCGGATAACGCCCACGCCTTTGCCACCGGGGCGGAAGGGCAAGGAATCAAAGTGATAATCGCCGCTGCCGGGAAGGCGGCTCATTTGGCCGGAGTGCTGGCCGCTCTGACCACCTTGCCGGTTATCGGAGTGCCAATGGCTACATCTGATCTTGGAGGTCTTGATTCTTTGCTTTCAATGGTACAGATGCCAGGGGGTATACCGATAGGTACTGTAGCTATCGGCAAGGCCGGCGCCAAAAACGCAGCTTTGTTGGCTGTTTCCATTCTGGCTTTATCGGATAGCCGCTTGAACAATAAATTAAAGGCATACCGCCAAAAGATGCGAACCGAGGTGGAAACCGCCGATGCGGAAATCCGGAATGCATCTTTTACATAGGACGCACACGCAAGGAAAATCCGATGGATGCGTAATCAATGCAAACCTTGAAACACTGGACAAATTGTGCACGGATTATTTTGCTGGCGGCAATAAAAAAGGGGCCCTGAGCACAAATAAAGAAATATTCCCATGTGAGGTATGTCATGTTTGATAAAATTTTAGTTGCCAACCGCGGCGAGATTGCAATTCGCATCATCAAGACCTGTAAGCGTCTGGGCATCAGTACGGTAGCACTGTATTCTGATGCGGACAGCGATAGCCTGCACCGGCAGCTGGCCGATGAAGTTGTGTATATCGGCGGCTCGCACGCCCAGGAACCCTACCTTAATATGGAAAGGATTATTTCAGCCGCTCTTGCAACCGGTTGCAGGGCTGTACATCCAGGCTATGGTTTTTTATCCGAAAACGCCCTGTTTGCAAGGAGCATAGAAGCAGCGGGTTTAATTTTTATCGGTCCGCCAGCCGGGATCATTGCCATGATGAGTGACAAAATCGCTGCCAAGGATCTGGTTATCAAAGCTGGTGTGCCGGTCATTCCAGGACATTCTGATACCTTGAAAGATGAAGACGAAGCGCTAGCGGTGGCAGAGTCCATCGGCTACCCGGTGTTGCTCAAACCAGCGGCCGGCAGCGGTGGCAAGGGCATACGCATCGTATACGGACCGGATGAAATGGAAGCCGCGTTGGCGGCCAGCCGCTTGGAAACGCGCAAAGTGTTTGGTAATAGCCGGATTTTTATGGAGCGTTTTATGGAACAGTCCCACCATGTGGAAATCCAGATCATGGCCGATTCTTTTGGTAACGTAGTTAACATGGGTGAAAGAGACTGCTCGATCCAGCGACGATATCAGAAAATAGTCGTAGAATCACCATCGCCTGCTGTGTCTGCAGAGTTAAAGCAGCGCATGGGACAAGCCGCCTGCGATCTTGCTCGCAAAGTCGGCTATGTTAACGCCGGTACGGTAGAGTTTATAGTAGATGCTCAAAGCAGGTTCTATTTTCTTGAGATAAATACCAGCCTTCCGGTGGAACATCCGATTACAGAACTGGTAACCGGGCTTGACCTGGTGGAACTTCAGTTACTAATCGCCAGCGGCGAGCCTCTGCCGTCTGCCCACAAAAGTGCGGTTTCAGACGGATGGGCAATGGAAGCGCATATTTGCGCTGGAGATCAATTGAGAGGCTTTATTCCTTCAAGGGGTGCTATTACCCTTTATGCCGAACCGTTGGGCAATAGCGTTCGGATAGACAGCGGAGTAAAAACGGGCAGTAAAATCGACGCATGCTACGACTACCCGATAGCCAAGGTTATTTGCCAAGGCAAAGATAGAGAAGCTGCACGTATCGCTCTTGTGAAGGCATTGAATGACTACTGCATCGAAGGGATTGTCACTAATGTTGATTTTATGAACAGCCTTCTGTGTCATCCGGAATTTGTTGAAGGTAAATACACCTCAGGTTTTATAGAGCGGTATTTCAAATTATAATTGAAGATCAAAAAATAAAAAATGATACTGGCAGGAAAAGAAGAAATGAATAAACTATTGGTATAGATACTGGAGGAATCATCATCGATGATATTTAGATCATAACAAAGGCAAAAACAACAATTAAAAAGGGAGAATGGTATGACGCAACAAAAGGAGAAGTACATAATAGGTATAGATACCGGAGGGACATTTACCGATACGGTAATAATCGATAAACACGGTAAAATTACTATCGGTAAAGCTCTCACAAATTATGGGGATCTTAAGGCGGGTGTTATCAGTTCCCTGCGGGATGGAGCATCCGAGATGGGGAAAAAGCTTGAAGATATTTTGCCTAATACGGTTTATGTGGGACACGGCACGACTCTGGGAACCAATGCGGTTATAAACCGTACGTTTGGCAAGGTAGGTCTTTTAACAACAGCCGGACATGAGGATTGCTCCATCATTATGAGAGCCGGTGCAAAAACTGATGGGCTTAGTGAAGATGAAGTCAAACATCAGGCTACCTGCCGCAAACCTGAGCCGCTTGTGCCCCGGCCATTGATTAAAGGCATAGTTGAGCGTATGGACTGCTTCGGCAAAGCAGTAATACCTCTTAATATGAAGCAGGCAAAACAGGCAATTGACGAGCTTGCAGCAGAAGGATGCGAGGCTATAGCCATATGCCTTCTTTGGTCTTTTACAAATGCAGAACATGAGATTGCATTGAAAAAGCTGGTAGAGGAGAATTATCCGGATATTTATTTAGCAGTATCTCATGAAATATCTCCCAAACTCAGAGAATATGCCCGAACGATGACTGTTATTATTGATGCCTGCATAGGAAAGCTGACACGCGAATATATTGATTCATTAAACCAGGAGCTGAAGAATTCCGGGTTAAAGCAGGATATTTCCATTATGCATGCTTACGGAGGTGTTACCAGCTGGGAGACCGCAAGACCTGTTTCCACTATCGAATCCGGTCCTGTTGGTGGTGTTGTCGGTAGCAAATTCTTAGGTAATATTCTTGGGGAAAACAATATTATTACTACTGATGTGGGCGGTACCAGCTTTGACGTGAGCGTTCTGGCCGACGGTGAATGGTCTTTCAAGAAAGAGCCCATCATGATGCGCTTTCGTGTAACTATCCCGATTATCAACATCACATGTATCGGAGCGGCAGGCGGAACAATCTCAAGAATCGATCCTGTTACAGGCGGCTTGAAAGTAGGTCCTGACTCCGCGGGTTCCACCCCTGGTCCGGTTTGTTATGAGCGGGGGGGCACAGAACCCACAGTGACCGATGTTGATGTTGTACTTGGTTATCTGAATCCGGGTTATTTTTTCGGCGGTAAGCTTACCATAAATAAAGATAAAGCTTACAAGGCGATCAAAGAAAAAATAGCCGATCCTCTTTGCATGGATGTGGTTCAGGCTGCTGCCGGTATATATGACATTATCAATTCTTTTATGGCAGACAACTTAAGGCAGTCGGTAATTGACAAAGGCCATGATCCGAGAGATTTCGTACTTCTTTCATATGGCGGCAACGGTCCCATGCACTGCGCATCTTTTTCAAAAGATTTGGGCGTTAAAAAGGTTATAATTCCTCCTCAGTCTTCGGTATTTTCGGCATTCGGCATTGCCTGTTCGGATGTAATTCATGTTTACACCCAGACCGATGTTAATATCATGCCTGCTGATCCGGTACACCTGAATGCGGTTTTTGAAG
>JAHIFE010000196.1 GCA_018901125.1 Pseudomonadota bacterium
CCGAATATAAAACATCTTCCGGAAATACGAGTTCATAACCCCATAGGTTTTCCATATATCAACACCTCTTCATGTACACTTTATTAAAAAAATTGAATATCGAACAAGGAATTTCGATGTATTATATTGGAAGCAAAACAACCCCCTTCATCCCCCTTTTTTAAGGGGGAAACCAGCACTTTTTTATTCCCCCTTAAAAAAGGGGGCGAGGGGGTTGTTAACTTCCTTCAATATTCATTATTAATTATTCAATATATACTTATTTACTATAATTATCTGTTCTTAAGCATGGGCATTTCACCAGCTTTTAACATCTTAACTTTGCGGATAGCTTCGATAGCGCTGATTCCTGCTGCATCGGCTCCGTATTCTTCGGCCTGCTCATCAGTGAAGGCCCAGCCTCCGACGATGTAAATCAGATTATCCCGGACACCTGCATCAACAAGAGCTTTATTTACATTGCCGCAATAAGCCTTGACAGGAGATAAAATAGCAGAAGCTCCTACTACTGTTGCATTGTGTTTTTTTGCGGCTTCCGCAAATTCTTTGGCTGATTTGTTCTCGCCGATATCAACTACATTATATCCGTTAGCGGTAAATACTGCTCCTACTATACGCTTTCCGATAAAATGCACATCCCCTTCCACCGTACCGATTATCATCGTCTCACCCATGGGCTTCCCGCCTGCTTCAATCAGAGGACGCAGCTTGTCGGTAGCATCATTTAACATGTCCCCGGCAATAATCAGGTCGCTCATAAACCGCTTACCGACATCAAACCCCTCGCCAATGATGTTTAAACCGGGATTCATACCTTCTATGATCATCTCCAGAGGAGATATTTCCATCTTGAGACCTTCGTCAATCAACTCAAATAATAAGTCGTCATCAAGATCAATGACGGCATCTTTCATCTTTACCAACATTTCTGCTTTATTTGACATAGTTTTCACCTTTCAATATATCAAAGACACATTTTTATGTAATTCAGTGAGTATTATTTCACATCCCTATATTCCCATTCTGCTAAGATAAAATCTTGCCTGCGAGAAAGTCAACCTCCAGTATGCCTGCAATGTACTGGCATACTGGACGGCGCTGATGCAATTTATGGCAAAGCAAAACAGGTTTTCATCGTCTATTTCTTTTTTTTAAGATCCCGGCTCCGCTGATACCCTTTCCAAAGCATGACGGGCAGGTACTTGACTATATCCCAGGTGAGCAGATCGAATACGCTCCACAACTCCTCGGGTTTAACAAAGGCCGTCATGGGCATGCCACCCATTGCCATACCCCGGACAACGAGTCGCTCGTCCTGACGCTTCATCGTTTTTACCTGCATTATTGTTCCACCGTTTCCATCTACCAGCTTCATAGTCGTTTTCCCTTCCGTTATTATTTTTTTGATACAGCATGTTCGGCGGCAGTATAACCGGAGGTAGTAGACATACTGCAACCCCCGAGAAGACCGAAGCCCATAGGAGTTCTACCCTGACCGATACTTCCGCCTGCCGTGAAAAATGCGGCATATAGACCTGGAATGGGCTTTTGATTCTCATCTAATACTTCCATATCAGGGCTGACCCGCAAACCGGTGCCGACTGGCCCCATGCTGCCTGCAACTTTAAGTCCATAATAAGGAGCGTGCTTTATCGGGATCAGGAACCTGGCGGGTGTATCGAATTCCGGGTCCTCACCGGCATCACAATATTTATTCCATGTTTCTATAGCCTGCTTGAATAAAACTTTATCCAACTCTAACTTTTCAGCTAACTCCTCCAATGTATCAGCCACTCTTATTGCCCCCAGATCAATTGCTTCTTTTACTCCTTCATGCCAATCTTTACCACAAAGCATTTCATCTCTGGTAGCTATTTTGTTGCCCGCTACATCCGTAGTAAGAGGTCGTTTGCAGGATGTGCCAAATATAACATCATCCTGGATCTTCCAGATATTTTCTTCATATTTGTTATCGAAAACTACATACGCCCTTCCTCCGGGTTGCGCACCCATGGCAGGCGGTCTTAACATATACTGAGCTAAGTTGTTGTCCATCATCATGAATCTTTTGCACGCTTTGTTTAAGTGCAGCCAGGGAGCTCTCGATATTTGAACATCTCCGGAGTATAGATATCTGAACCAGGGTCCACCTTTCTCCAAAAGATCTATTCCGCCTTCAAAACAGGTGCAAGAATCTAGTCCTGCCACATCGGCTCCAACTCCAATCCCCATCCTGAAACATTCTCCTGTATTGCACGGCAGAGACATTGATACACTGCCGACACCCTTATGGACTGAGGGTGCGTATTTCTTAAGCAAGCTTCGATTGTGTTGCATACCGCCGGCTGCCATAAGTACGGCTTTTTTTGCTTTTACAAAAATGGTCTTTCCCTCAGGATTAACTGTAGCTTTTACTCCCACAATTCTGCCGCTGCTATCTTTCACCAATGCATCTACTTGGGTGCTGATCATAAACTTCACACCCTTTTCTTTGCCCTTTTCGGCCAGGAAATTCATAACCGCCGTCATACGGGTCAAACCTATTGTATCATAAGTGCCTTTGGGAGTTACTGCAGGATATCCACCTTTTTCAATCTCCCATTCAAAGCCTTTATCTTCCATCCAGTCGACAACTTCACCACTCTTTTTTATCATATTGCGGAACATATGTATGTCGCCTGTGTAACCTGTCTCAAACAGATTTCCCATGGCAACCTCATTTACATCCCATTCTATCCCTTCCTTTATCTGGAGCCTGCTGTTATATGCGTAAAAGGCTCCGGCGTACTGAGAGGTTCCACCTTCAAAATCCATCTTCTCAATAATTATCGAAGTAAACCCTTTATCTGCTGCTACCAGTGCACCGGCAAGTCCACCTCCTCCACATCCCACTACTACCAGATCGGCCTCATGATCCCATTTTTCCGGTGGAGCTACCGGCAGAATCGGTTCAGCATCATCAGGTCCTTCGAGTGGTTTATTTCCCATTCTAAACTGTGATGTTTTTTTGTCTACACTCATTTTTTTCTCCTCCTGTAATTTAAATTTTATTAGCTGTTGGCTTACGTTTTTATATACAATGATAGTTGCTCATTTCTACTTCGATATTTTTGATTCTTAGCATAAATATCTAAGAAATAATCCGTTGTCATATTTTCTACGTATCAATTAATTATACAAATATGAGCACAGATCGTGCCATTTTATTTTATTACATAATATTAATATATTATAAATACGCATTTATTGAATTACAAAATACAACGAAAATATATTAATATTTGACAAAATTATCGTGGTATATTAAAAAACAAACTACCTTGAGTTGAGCTCATTGTCAGAAGAATCAGGAATCGAACAAAAAATTTAGGCTGAATCATATAATTAATTATTTAAAAATGAAACTAAAATATTTGCCTGAATATGATTTATTTACCTTTTTTATAAAATAACAGGAAAGTTACCTATGGCTATAGATATAAATGATTTTTTTTGTCAGGCTACCATGCGGATTTGCGGAAGTCTGGATATTGAAACTGCTATGTGGGAAACTTTGAAGTATCTTGAAAATTTCATGCCCTTGACCGGGGTGGATTTAATGGTGGCAAACCCCGGCATGGCTACTGTTGAAACAGTTGCACGCGTCACCCACTACAGAGCTCAAAAACTAAACCGGATACTGCATATGCCTCTGGCTGGCCGGGAGGAGCTTGAACGTGAATGGCAAAGTCTTCAGGATGTAAAAATTATCAACAATCCCGGTGAGCATATAGCCGTCCGGATAATGACTGAACTGGACAGCATGCCTGATACATCGGTTATGATTATGCGTCTTAAAATTCAGGGTAAAAGGTTATTTGCCCTAACTGCTCATGTAGTTGGCAAAGAACAATATAAGAAAGAGCACGCCCACATGTTGTCTTTGCTGCATGACCCGTTTGCCATTGCCATGTCAAATGCGCTAAGGCATGAAGAAGTCCTCAAACTCAAAGAAAAACTTACTGATGATAACCGGTATCTTCATAAGGAAATGTTCCGTATCTCAGGAGATGAAATAGTAGGCCGGAATAAAGGGCTTAAACAGGTTTTCGAAAAGATCCGGCAGGTGGCTCCTTTGGACAGTCCGGTACTTTTGCTCGGAGAAACCGGGTCCGGCAAAGAGGTAATCGCCAACGCCATACATTATTTCTCTCACCGTAGAAATGAACCTTTTATAAAAGTCAACTGCGGCGCAATACCGGAAACACTTATCGACAGCGAATTATTCGGACATGAAAAAGGAGCTTTTACAGGAGCGATAGCCCAGAAAAGGGGAAGGTTTGAACGAGCCCATAAAGGCACCATACTGCTTGATGAAATAGGAGAACTTCCGTTAGAAGCCCAGGTCAGGCTTTTACATGTAGTCCAGAATAAAGAAATTGAACGCGTAGGAAGTACAGAGCCTATTCCTGTGGATATCAGGATTATAGCCGCAACACACAGAAATCTTGAAAGCATGGTAACCATGAACCGGTTTCGTGAAGATCTTTGGTTCAGGCTTAATGTTTTTCCCATCAAAATTCCGCCTTTGCGAAACAGAAAAGAGGATATTTACGATCTCATTTGCTATTTCATAAAGCGAAAATCAATTGAAAAGAACATCCACCCTCTCCCGACTATCACACCTGAAGCCATTGAACAGCTCATAGCTTACCATTGGCCGGGAAATGTCCGCGAACTGGAAAACATTGTGGAACGAGCTCTGATTCAATATCAGGGTCAAAATATGTCCGGACCTATAGCCTTTGAAGAATTGCCTTTTCAAAATGCAATGCCTGCTTCATCAAACCCGGCTAATCAGGATTATAATTCTTCGGACATTGATAAGATTATAGTTCTTAACATTGAACAGATATTAAAGCAGGCGCTTAATAATGTAGGCCAGCTTCACTCAGAAAATAGCAGATCGGGTTTGCCGGATAGAAACAATGATTCTTTAAATATTGAAAAAACAGTTTTGACACATCTTGGCCGGATATTCGATCAATCTTGCGGAAAAAACGTTTTGCCGCAGACAGGTTACGAAACACCCGCTTTTCAGTCCGGCAATACCGAACAACCCATAAAACTCGACGATGCCATGTCTTTGCACATCCAGAAAATAGTAAAACTGGCGAAAGGGAAAATACATGGACCGGGAGGAGCGGCCGAACTTCTCGGCATAAACCCAAGTACGCTCAGATTCAAAATGAAAAAGCTGGGCTTAACAACCGGGAAGAATGTTGCTTCTTGAAGAAATTATTCTGTTAACCGGAGCATGTTAGAAATATTATAAGCGCAGGGTTATGCGCTTGTTAATTTGTTAAGACGGATCTTCCCCCATTAAAGAAACGAACTATGGCATATAACGATTTATATTTATTATCGTTTTCTCTCTGATGTTAGCATTTTCTTAGTGTACACATTTGCCGTCCGTGATGGAAGAACGGATGGCAGACTTACCATAGC
>JAHIFE010000197.1 GCA_018901125.1 Pseudomonadota bacterium
CGATCAGGTGGCCGATTAACTCTGGAACAGGTGGCCGGTTTGTTCCGGAAATAGTGGCCGATTTAAGCGGAATATCCACTCAGGTAATTACTATATCAACAGACCGCCTTTTGGATTGTACGGATCGAGTATATGTCTAATACTTTCGGGCAGAGCAAATTGGCCTTTGGGTATATCAATATTGGTCTTAAAGTTCTCGATGTTAATTATAAATATTTCATACCCGCCTGAAATTTCTAAGATATTATGGGGTATCAATATATCGCTGTCTTTTCTATAATCGCTCAGGTATAACTCAATCATGTCTTTTTGCGTAAGCGGCACCTCTCCGTATTTTTCTTTGATTTTTGGGATCAAAGTTTTTTCTATATCCGGATCTATCTTGGGAGGTGAAATAATCATCTTTACAAGAAAAAACGTTTCATTTTCAAAAAAGTATATTCTTTGGTCCCCTTGAAATGGTGTCATGACAATTTTATAACATTGCTTTCCGTTAATGTCTTCCAGTCCAACACATTGTGCGTCTTTAAAATAGGTTCGCCATGAAGCAAGTGCATCAAACGCGTAGTCAATTAAAAGATTTGCGCGTTCCTCCTCTTTTACTATTATCCCGTCTGTTCCGTTTTCGAGCGCCCATACGATATTTCCGTCTGTTCCAGCTTCTTCGACTTTTATCGTATTGCCCATGAAGTTTTCTTCAAAAACGGAATAAAAAAGGTTAGGCTTTTCCTTATAGTGTGTCAGTTTATACTCTTGTCCGGTTCGTAAATACTTTATTTTCATTTCTGCTTTACAATTATTGATTTTTTCATGAGCCGTCTTTCCGCCTGTGGCTTCAATGTGCTTGTCAATAATATATTCGGCATTGGGAGTTGATTCCTGGCTGTGTGCAGATCCGCTACATTGATATAGAAAACAAACAATAACTAAAAAAAACATTATCGAAAAGCGCCTTTTTATCGTTTTCATCATTTTCCCCCCTTACGTGTTAATTAGCCATGACAGTTATTTGGGAATAGCAAATTTTTTCAAAGCATGTTTCGGAAAGTGTTATCAAACGTAATCCATAAAAACTGGCTCTAAAACTTATGAGATCACAACAGGTCTTAGACAGTCACGAAACTATGAAAACCGAAAACCTGATAACTGATAAATAAATAGATAATAAAAAGGTGATGAAACGGCTCTGAAACTGTGCCACAACTTAAGAGCCAGGCTGCATGAATGTGAGCTTGCCTAAATGGTGTCCATCCATAAACGGCAAAATACTTGCGGAGCCTATGAACAAATTAATACAAGTTTGGTTTGCAAAAGAACAAATCAGGAGACTACCGGAAGCAAATTATATTAAAGCACAAATTGAAGCAAAATTCCACAAAATTTCTGTTATTTTATTGAAGATTATAAGCTTTCATCATTTTCAGATTTGCAAATATTGCTGCGTTCTCAAAACGAACATATTTATTATAAATGCTTCAGTAGCTTTTCGAAGCTAAGAAACATTTTGGCTTGTCAATGTTTAATTATACTGTTACGTTAAACCATCTTCATATTCTTGTAGCCGGAGATAGTGCTTCTGATATTATTCTAAATTTGATTGAATTATTTGTCGGATGAACTATTCAAGAATATAACCAAAAGAAGAATCGAGACTTGGCATATGCCCCCTTTTGCCAGAATTTTGCTTAAGGTTCAAACTTCAATCCTCGAAATACTCAATGTATTCCTTCGGTTGAAATTATTGTCTTTCTTGAACTTGAACAAAATTGAACGTTCTCCAAAGGTCTCGCTGACAAAAAATTGGAATATATTGTGAAATCCATTGAACTGATAAAGCCATATTTTATTAAAAACCGTCTTATGATAGCAGCAGGCCTGTTATGCCTGATAGCTGTTGATTTCCTGCAGCTTATAATTCCGCGTATAATGAAACATGCTATCGATGATCTTACTTTATTTCAGGCCAGCACTAAAAAACTTGCCATATATGCTCTATATATTATCGGCATTGCTGTTATGATGTCTATATTCAGATACTTATGGAGAAAGTATCTGATTGGCACTTCAAGAGTTGTAGAGGAAGGTTTGAGAAACAGACTCTTTGCTCACATACAGTCTCTTTCTTCTCCTTATTTCGACAAAACAAAAACCGGCGACATTATGGCCCATGCCACAAACGATATAATGCATATCAGAATGGCAATAGGAATGGGAATGGTAGCCTTAACGGATGCTGTAATTCTGGGTTCGGCTGCTATAGGTTTTATGCTCTACATTAATAGAACTCTTACCCTGTTTGCCCTTATACCTATGCCATTTATTGTTTTTGGTGCAAGATTTTTCAGTAGAAAAATGCACAGGCTTTACGGTGCGGTTCAGGAATCATTTTCAGAGCTTACCGAATCGGTTCGCGAACAGTTTGCCGGAATCCAGGTGATCAAGGCTTATACAAGGGAAAAAGAAGAAAGCCTTCTGGTTGAGGCAAAATCGAAAGATTACATTAAAAAGAATATAAGGCTAGTAAAAATTACCGGTTTTTTCTTTCCCATGATGCTCCTTTTTTCCAACATAAGCTTAGTCATAGTTCTTTATCTTGGAGGCAGGCAGACAATATATTCCACTATAACCCCGGGCGATTTCGTGGCATTTATTAACTATCTCGCTCTTATCACCTGGCCAATGATGG
The DNA here is from genome assembly GCA_018901125.1 of Pseudomonadota bacterium. GTDB lineage: Bacteria > Desulfobacterota > Desulfobacteria > Desulfobacterales > RPRI01 > RPRI01. The sequence continues at coordinate 2,687 of JAHIFE010000197.1, forward strand.
CGATGGGCTGGGTTACAAACCTTGTGCAGCGCGGGAAAGCATCTCTTGACAGGATAAACAAGATCATGGATACCCCCCCAGAAATTTTCGATAAAATTGATGCGAAGACAATCAAAGACAATCCCGGGGAAATTGTCTTTGAAAATGTATCGTTTTCGTTCGGGGGAGATGGTGCTCAGTCGGTGCTATCCGACATTAACATCCGGATTGAAAAAGGAACAATTACAGGAATTGCAGGGCCTCCCGGAAGCGGCAAAACAACTCTTTTAGGCATGATTCCAAGACTGTACGATGTTTCCGGAGGGCGGATACTTATAGACGGTGAAGACATACGCACGATAAGGCTTTTTGATATAAGAAAAACTATCTCATATATGCCTCAGGAACCCTTCCTGTTTGACGGAACAATACGCGACAATATAACTCTTGGAGGCAAAGGCATAAAGGAAGCGGATCTGGAAGAATTAATGGAAAAAGCCTCGCTTCTGGAAACCGTAAAAAATTTTCCTGCCGGTATTGATACAATGGTAGGAGAAAAAGGGGTTATTCTTTCAGGAGGTCAGAAGCAAAGAATTGCCCTTGCAAGGTCGCTGCTTTCCAATTCACCGGTGCTGATATTAGATGACCCCGTGAGTCAGGTTGATGTTGAGACGGGCTCTGCAATAATAAACAATATAAAATCCATGATGGGAGAAAAGACTATTATTATTGTATCACACAGACTTTCCGCCCTCTGTTTTGCAGATCAGATAATCGTAATGGACACGGGAAAGATTATAGAATCGGGAGATCATGATTTACTTATGAAACTTGGGGAATACTATGCCAAAACTTTCAGAATGCAGGAAATCGAAGAGGAAATGAATGCGCTTTGATTACGGATATGAGGAAGAAAAGCTGGGCAAGCATTACGACTTAAATCTTTTAAAAAAGCTTTATTTGTTCGGCAAGCCTTACCGCAGACTTTTTTTCTGGGCAATATTACTTGTTGTGTCAATTACCTTGCTTGATCTTTCATTACCCTATGTAACAAAGGTAGCGATAGACAGATATATTGTTCCCCGAACAAGCGGGCATGAAGTAAATCAAAAGCCTGATGAAAAGAAAATTCGATATTACAGGGCAGATTTAAGTAATCCTGATGTCCGCGATATTCTGGAAAAGTATAAAATTGACTATAAGAAAAAAGAAGTTTTCGCCCTGATTCCTTATGATAAGCTTGGCAACATGGACAGGGGAGATGTTTTTAAATTAAGAGCAAAGGATATCAACGGAGTCGGTCTTGCCGCAATAGTTCTTCTTGTTCTTGTAGTTGCCGCATTTCTACTTGATTTTCTTGAAGTGATGCTGATGGAATATACAGGGCAGATGGTGATGCACGATTTAAGGATGCGTCTTTTTAACCATATTCAGGCGCTTCCGGTTTCTTTTTTTACACGGAATCCAACGGGTAGACTTGTCACAAGAGTTACAAGTGATGTCCAGAATATGCATGAGTTTTTCACTTCGGTAATATCAGTTGTTTTCAAGGATATCTTTCTGCTTCTTGGAATCATGATCGTTCTTATCAGTATAAACTGGAAATTTGCTCTTGTATCCTTTACCGTCATACCTTTTGTTATATTCGCCTCCTTCAGTTTTTCAAACCAGGCCAGAGATGCCTTTAGAATACTTAGAGTAAAAATTGCGGAAATTAATTCCAAAATAGCCGAAACAATCGGAGGAATAAAGGTCATACAGCTTTTCAGAAAAGAAGGCGAAAATTTTGAAAGTTTTGAAAAACTCAATCATGAAAACTATATAGCAGGTATGAAACAGATTCATGTTCTGGCTGTTTTTATGCCGGTAATTGAGCTTCTCGGCTCCGTTTCCGTTGCTCTGGTAATCTTTTACGGCGGAAGCAGCGTCATTTCCGAAAAAGTGACTTTAGGTGCACTTGTCGCTTTCATATCGTATATAAAGATGTTTTTCGGGCCAATTAGAGATATCGCCGATAAATACAATATTCTTCAAAATGCTATGGCTTCGGCAGAAAGAATATTTCTTATTATAGACAATGAAAATACTGCCGAAAACATAATAAATGACTATACCGGAAAAACGTATGAGAAGACTTTCCCTGACAATGAAGATAACAAAATAGATGGCAGCATAAACTCTATCGAATTTAGAAATGTTTCATTCGGCTATGTTCCGGGTGAACAGGTGTTGAACAACATCTCTTTAAATATAAAAGCAGGCGAAAAAATAGCGGTTGTCGGACCCACAGGAACAGGAAAAACAACCTTTATTAATCTTCTGGCAAGATTTTACGAGCCTGAATCGGGGCTTATACTTGTAAACGGAACCGATATCAAAGAAATTCCCCCGGCTATACTCAGGTCAAGAATGGCGCTTGTGATGCAGGATTCTTTTTTATTTTCCGGCACTGTGCGGGAAAATATTGCAAGAGGTAAAAGCGGCATTACCGATAAGGAGATGGAGCATATTATTGATGCTTCAAATTGCAGAGCAGTAATAGAAAGACTGCCAAAAGGTCTTGACACCTTGCTTTCGGAAGGCGGAAAATCCATTTCAAGCGGGGAACGGCAGCTTATATCAATAGCAAGAGCATTAGCCCGTGATCCTGAAATAATCATGCTTGATGAAGCTACATCTTATGTTGACTCCGAAACGGAAAGTCGTATTGAAAAGGCAGTGGGAAATCTCATGGAAGGCAGAACTTCAATAGTTATCGCCCACCGTCTTTCAACCGCTCACAGGGCTGACCGCATTATTGTGCTAAAAAAAGGAATAATAGTTGAATCGGGCAGCCATGAAGAGCTGATGAGAATGAAAGGATTTTATTACAGGCTCAATAATATATAATAAAGGCTATTCGCTTATAGCATCTTTTAATGCTTTTGCAGCAGAAAATTTTGCGGCTTTGCTTTTGTCAATTTTGATTTCTGCTCCTGTCTTCGGATTTCTTCCGGTTCTTGCCTTTCTCTCTTTTACTTTAAAAGTTCCGAATCCGGATAGCTTGATTTCATCTCCGTTTTTCAAGGCAGAAGTCATGCTTGTAAATATACAATCAACTACAGCCTTTGCCTCTTTGGTGTTGGAAACAATTGCTGCAACTTCATTCACTAAATCAGTTTTATTCATATTCCCCTTCCCACAAGTAAATTAGTAAAAAAAATGATGTTAATATGACTGATTTAAACCCGTAAGTCAATTGATTTGAGTAGTTCAATTTATAAGCGGAACATAAATATTTTATAATGACAATTATTTTATGTAAATTTTTTTGTAATTCCGTCGATATTTGTTTGAACTATCAATAAATACTATTAAAATTAGCATTTATAAAATTGACATGGAAGAAAATGTTTGATATGTATTCGCAAATGTTAATAAATTGATATAAACTGTAATAAAATTACAGTAATGTTTGATACATCTAATGCGGTTGATTGTTTCGGCTTATATTATCTGAACAATTCAGGAGGAGGCATAATTTGTCCCGTTTTAAAGAAGCTACTTCAACCGAAAAACTGCTTAATTCGATTCGTAATAAAAAAATTGATATTGATAGCCAGGCTTCGGATATATCTAGTACTATCCCGCAGAAAAAAGAACACAAAAGTGTTTCATACCATAATATTTTTTCAGGGAAAAACTCTGTAAACATAGGCATTGATATAGGACATGAATGTTTACGATTGGTAAAGACAACAAAATCTTCCGATAAAAACTGGATTTTTCTTGGCTATAAAATTGTATCATTTGCACATATAGCATCTAAAAAATCCCCTGAATTTGCCAATTTTATTAAATCTGAACTTTTAAAGTTTTTTGGACCCGACCACAAGGTGAATCTTTGGGCGAACATGTCCGCAGCACGTGTTAATTTACGACATTTAAGGATCCCTAAAGTTCCAAAAAAACAAATCGAAAAAGCTATTTCATGGGCAATTAAAAGAGAAACCCCCTTTGATGATAATGATACAAGTCTGGATTTCGAGATTCTGGGAGAGATCAGCGAAGATAATGTTCCAAAATTATATGCTGTTGCTTACACGGCTCCTAAAGATGAAGTTACAGAGATAAAAAAACTATTTTCAGAAATTGACCTGCAGTTAAATGGAATATCCATCACTCCTTTTGCGCTTCAAAACATATTAAAAACAGTTCAGATTCCTGATTTTGAAGGCACAGTCGCATGCTTGTTCATAGGAAATGATTTTTCACGCATTGATATTTATGCTCATGGCAAACTTGTCATGACAAGAGGTATCAGGGCAGGAACAAACAGTATGGTTGAAGCATTGATGGAAAATATTTCAGCAGAGACAGATGATAGCCAAAAATATAATGAAACAGAAGGGTCGGATTCAGCAGTATTAGCTAAAGAGATTAGAAAAGCGCTATTAAGTCTCAGCCCCGACTCTGCCCCTCTCGCAGAGAATGATATCGGCTTTAAGCTTACGGAAGGAGAAAAGTTCAAGGCAATTGCGCTTTCATTAGAAAGGATTGTCAGGCAGGTAGAAAGAACTTTTGAATATTATACGGCAAATCTCAAATATGACAGGATCGAAAGAATTTATGTATCAACTGTGATGAATGTTTACATGCCTATAGTAAAATATGTTGGAGATCAACTGGGTATGGAAAGCGATATCCTTGATCCACTGAAGTTCCAACTGCCGAATTTCAAAAGCATTGCGGGAAATGCTTCGGTTTCAGACAGAGTGGCTCTTACTCCGGCTTTGGGTCTTGCTCTTTCGGATAATGACTATACTCCCAATCTCTTGTTTAGATTCAAAGACAAGGAAAAACTGGCCGGCACTTTACGCATTACAAATGCCGTCTTTGCATTTTTAATACTTGTTGCAGTTTTTTGTGGGGGATTTTTCTCGTATCAGAACAACACTATCAAACAAAAGAAAGCCTCCCTTACGCAACTCGAAAAGCAGATGCTTAAATATAAGCCATCTGTAGACCAGGCTATGATATCAAATATGCTCAACAGCTCTGAAGGTAAACAACTTACAGCCAGACAATACCAGGAGAAATACCTCGGAATGGCGGTTGTCAGTGAGTTGACCTCACTGATTCCTGCAAATATTCGCCTGATTAATTTTAAGGCTAATCTGGGAAGTGTTGAATCAGGCAAAGAATTTCTGAAAAAAGGTCGGGATAATAAAGTAACTGCGAAAAAATCAGAAAAAAATACGGAACTCGAAGGACTGATTTTTGGTGATGAAAACGCTCTTGAATCATCTTTAGCCGGCTTTATGATGAAACTGGATGATTCACCAATGTTTGGGCAGATAAGCATTAAGGAAAACAGTATCGAACCTTTTAACGAAAATAAAGTTCTTCACTTTATAATAGAAATAAAAATAATGGACTCGTGAAAACCGTCAATAATGGGGTGGAATTCATAAATGTACCATAAAATAAAAAATTTAATGATTCCAAAGCGTACTCTAATCTATATGACAGTATGCCTTTTTGGGTTGTTTATAACTGTATTTATAGGGATTGTTCCAAACTGGATTTCTCTTATGAGCCTTGACCGTAAAATAACAAATTTACAATTACAGCTTGAGGAGAAAAAACAAATTTACCCTATTTATAACTTATTAAAAAATAACGATCGGCAAAATTATTCAATGGCCTTACCTTTCCCGGCAAAAAATAAACTTTTACGGGAATCGATAGATTTGTTTCCTGACATCTTGAAAAGTATTTCCAAAGAAGCCGGAATGGATGCGATATCAATTTCCCCGGACTTAAATTTACTTTCGACCGGTTCAAAATTTCTTATTGTAAATGCGGTGATAAGAGGTGATTTTTTGAATTTTCGCAAACTATTAATTGGCCTTGGTAAAGTGCCTTATTCGGAGTCCGTGGAAGAGATACAGATTCAGCAAAAAAAGGATGCTATGGAATTCAAACTAAAAATCCGGCTGGCTCTCGCATAGAGAAACAGAGGTTAGAGGATTTATGGGAAAACTTACAAAACAGCAAATAATAATACTTTCGATAACGGTTATTGTTGCATTATATGGCATTTATGATTTTTTCATAGCTCCACATGCTAAATCCGTATCCTTGAACATGAAAAACGAATCTACGCAACTGGAGGCTTTTCTAACTGATATTACCGCAAAAATTACTAAAGGACCTATTACGGCTGCCGATAACTATACTATAAGCCGTGCTGAGGCAGAATGGAAGCAGGATCCCTTTTATAACAAGAAATCCCTTTTGGATTGGATTAAATTTAATAAACATGAAGCAAAGAGTGATTTAAAATCGGAACCGATCTTCAATTACTCCGGTTATATTGGCATGGGCAATAAGAAAATGGCCATTATTAACGGTATCGAATATGAATCCGGGGATAATCTGGAAACGGAAGGATACGTTGTCGAAAAAATTTATCCGGACAAGGCTATAATTATAAATAAAAAAAGTATGTCAAGATTTGAAGTTTCTTTGCAAGACTAGTCCCATCATGAATAGACTGGGGGTAACTTTGACTGATAACAATGATTGTAAAATTAATTGGTTTCGGGCTGTCACTATTATTCTTCTGGTTGCAATAACCGGTTGTGCCGAAGACGTAGCATTGAAAAAAGATTCCTTTTTTAATAAGTGGGAAACTTTGGCACAGTCGTCCAAAGGGCATTCCCCCGCTTCTGAACTTAAAACCGCCGAACCTTCGGAAATGGCTCCGAGAGATAGAATATATTCGGTTTCAGAGGAAAGCGCACCCTCTGAAAAACGTTTTCCAGCTAATAAAATAAATCTGAAGATGCGTCAGGCCGATGTAAATGCGATTCTTAGAGCTATGGCCAAGACCGAGGGGCTCAATATATTAATAAAGAACGAGGTAAAAGGGGAAATTACTGTTGATTTCAATGAAGTCCCATGGGATCAGGCTTTTTTAAGCATTCTTCGTAACCAGGGCTTGGATTATGTGTGGGAAGGCGATGTTATCAGGGTTATGACCGCAGAAGATCTGGAGCGGGATTTAAAGAGAAAAACTCAGCAGTTGGGCATCAGCCAGGTTGAGCCGTTTGTGTCCAGGATAGTTGATATAAATTATGCTGACGCTAAGGGACTCAAAGATAATCTTTTGGAGTTTCTGACTAAAGACAAAGATGGCAAACCGAGGGGTTCGATTAGGCTTGATGAGCACAACAATGCCTTAATTATTCGGGCTATAAAAGACGATATAATAAAAATTATTCCGATTATTGAAAAAATTGACAGGCCTACTTCCCAGATCCTGATTAAGGCAAACATAGTGGAAACAACACAGGATACCGCCCGTAATCTTGGTATCCAGTGGGGCGGCATGTATAACCCTCGTCTTGGCAATCATGATCTTTGGGTATCGCCCGGCGGTTCAACGGCTGCAACAACACCTACTAATCCGATATCGGGTAACTACACACCTTCTTATGGTTCCGATGGTCTGAGCAGTCAGGGTTTTGGCGTCAATTTTCCGGCAACTATGTCGGATTCGGCATCAGGCACCCTTGGCCTTATGTTTGGTACCCTTGGTGGAAACATCCTCGAAATACAGTTAGACGCTCTTCAGAAGGACGGAAAATTAAACATTCTTTCCAGCCCGTCTATAACTACTCTGGACAATCAGACGGCGTATACGGAAAACGGAGAACGAATTCCATATGTTACAGAAGAGACAAGCACTACTGGCGCACTGACAAGATCGGTAAAATTCGAAGACGTTGTTCTACGTCTGGAAATCAAGCCCCATGTTATTGACAGTAAAAATCTTAAAATGGAGGTTCTTGTAAAAAAGAATGAAGTTGACAGCAGCAGAAATGTGCTGGGGAATCCATATATAATAAAAAAGGAAACGAAGACAAATCTGATAGTAAAAGATGGGGAAACCATTGTAATTTCGGGTCTTACTAAACAGAAAAAACAGGATTCGGATAGCAGTGTGCCCGTATTAGGTGACATGCCATTGCTGGGATGGCTGTTTAAGGGTACAGGCAAAAGCGAATCAATGGAAGAGGTTCTCATCTTCATAACTCCGACAATACTGCCCGTGGAAACAGCTGTTGCAGTATCGGAAAAAACAACCAACGAACCTATTCTTTCAAAGTAATTATGGATTATTTCAGGATCTTAAATTTAGATAAGGAGCCTTTTTCAAACTCGCCTGAGCCTGAATTTTTTTTTCAATCCATGAAACATTTAGGCTGCCTGCAAAAAATGGAGCTGTCGGTGCGTCTGCGCCGGGGATTAAATGTTGTTATAGGTGATGTGGGAACAGGGAAAACCACGCTGTGCAGGCAGCTTATATTAATATTTTCCGAATCCGAAGACGATAGCAATGATATAGAAACTCATCTTCTTATGGACCCGGGTTTTACAAGTTCAATAGAATTTTTAACAGCAATAGCAATATCTTTCGGGATACCGGTATCACAAAATTTTGAAAGTGAATGGCAGTTTAAAGAAAACATTAAAAAATATCTTCTGCAAAAGGGTGTAGATGAAGATAAAACTGTCGTTCTCATTATTGATGAAGGGCAAAAGCTACCGGATTTTTGTATCGAAATACTGCGCGAATTTCTCAATTACGAAACAAATGAATTTAAACTTCTGCAGATTGTAATATTTGCGCAAAGAGAATTCGAGCAGATTTTAAAAACACATAAAAATTTCTCCGATCGGGTTAATCTTTTTTACTATCTTAAACCATTAAATTTCAGGGAAACCCTTGGGATGGTAAGATACCGTATTGCTAAAGCGGGCAATACCGGTAAAACACCCTCGTTGTTTACCTATGCGGGTTTATGTGCCCTGTATTTTACTACAAAAGGTTATCCGCGTAAGATTGTAACGCTGTGTCATCAGGTTATTCTTGCATTAATTATTCAAAATCGTTCAAAAGCCGGCTGGTTTGTGGTTCGTTCCTGCGCCCAAAGGGTTTCCGCAATACATAAAAAAGGCTTTGGATGGATTATGGCAGCAACTGTCACGGCTTTATTTGTAATTATAATCTTATCCGCTTTATTTTTATTCAAAACATCCGATATAAAAGCTGCGAAAGAGATATCGTGTATAGCAGAGTTTAAAAAATTTATCCCGGGTGTTCAAACCGAACCCGTTGAAACCGGTTTGACTGAAAAAACATTTTTACAGGAAGCAGTTGTGCCAATTGCCGGGCAAGTTTCGATGCCTGAAAAGACAATGCCGGATCTAATCGGTAAGCTTACAATTAAAGACGGTGAAGTCGTATGGCGCATAATGGCAGACTTTTACGGAGATTTTGACAATTCGATATTTCAGAAAGTTGTTCTTGCAAACCCGCATATTAATAATCTCGACAAGGTTGCAACCGGAGAGGTTTTGAACCTTCCCGCTATTGCTGTCGAATCAAATCCAATGCCTTCGGGAAAATACCTTGTGAGAGTGGCAACTGATAAAGACATCCGAAAGATTTATGAATTATACAATGAATATAAACGACAACTGTCTTCTCTGGAATTTATTCCTTACTGGAACAGAAGGGAAGGCTTGGTTTTTGCTGTTTTTTTGAAAAACGGCTATAATAGTATGGAATCAGCAGGAAGTACAGTAGACAAACTGCCTCAACCTCTTGCATCAAATGCAAGTATTTTGGGGAAATTAGATGATGACACATTGTTTTTTGCCGACAGAAAAAACAGGAGATTCCAAACAAAGTGACCATAATTTCAAAAAAGAAGTTGGGCGAGATTCTTCTGGATGAAAAACTGATTACAGAAGAGCAACTTAAGAACGCTCTTGATGAGCAGAAGAACAATAAGCTGAAATTGGGTCAGTTCCTTATCAGGCGTGGAATAATCAGCGAAGAACAGATGGTTGATCTTCTGGGCAGGCAGTTAAAGATAAGAAAGTATCATCCGGATATATACCCGTTTGACATCGAACTGTCGCAGCTTATTTCCATAGAACATGCTCAGAGATACCGGTTGGTGCCTTTAAATAAAAAAGGGCGGCTTTTAACTGTTGCCATGCTCGACCCTTTGGATATCAATGCTATTGATTTTATCGAGTCAACAACAAATTGTGAAGTTGAAGTAGTGATTTGCGCCGAGCGCGAATTTAATAATCTAATAAGCGGGCTTTATGGTATCCAGTCAGGTATCAGCGGAATAATGGAAAACATTAACGTTGAAACCAAGGTGGTTACCGAAAAAGAGGAAGAGGAAGTTTCTCAGGACTTGCAGCTGGCTTATCTTCAGGATATGGCCGGAGAAGCTCCTGTAATAAGAATTGTAAATTCCATTTTTGTGCAAGCCATCCGTGAAGGCGCAAGCGACATCCATATAAGTCCGCAGCAGGATAATATTCAGGTGCGTTTCCGTATAGATGGCAAACTTCATGAAGTTCCGTCCCCTTCAAAATCTATGTTTTTGCCTATTGCGGCCAGAGTAAAGATACTTTCCAATGTAGATGTAACCGTAACAAGGGTTCCACAGGACGGGCGCTTCACTCTCAGAATGGAAAATAAAGAAATCAATGTTCGCGCATCTTTCATACCTACAATTTATGGGGAAAATATAGTTCTTCGGCTTTTAGATACCAGTGCAGGAATTTATTCTTTGGATCGCCTCGGTATAAATAAGGAAGATACGGAGAAAATCAGATCCGTTATCACAAAACCTTATGGAATGATCTTAAGTACAGGCCCTACCGGAAGCGGTAAGAGTACAAGTGTTTATGCAATTCTCAATGAACTCAATAGTCCTGACAGAAATATTATGACTCTTGAAGATCCTGTTGAATACCGGATACAGAATATCAGGCAGGTTCAGTTAAACAGTAAAGCAGGAATGACATTTGCCAGTGGTCTCAGATCAATTCTGCGACAGGATCCTGATATAATCATGGTTGGAGAGATCAGAGATGCGGAAACAGCGGCGATCGCGGTGCAGGCTGCCCAGACCGGCCATCGGGTATTAAGCACGGTTCATACAAATAATTCGGTGGGAGCAATTAGCCGGTTTATTGATATGGGCATAGAACCATTCCTTCTTTCTTCAACCCTTCTGATGTGTATTGCGCAAAGACTGGTCAGGACAGTTTGCCCTTATTGCAGGGAGTCATATAATCCTCCGGAAAAGGTGCTTACAACCTGGGGCGTTAAAAACTGGGATTCGGCTAATTTTCAGCGCGGCAAAGGATGTAACCAGTGTCTGAATACTGGTTACAAGGGTCGAACAGGCATATTCGAGGTCCTTATTTGCGATGAACTTGTACGTGATATGATTATTAAGAAAAAGGCTGCGCACGAAATTTCTCGTAAATGTATAGAGGCAGGAACATTAAGAACTTTGCAATATGATGCCGGTGAAAAGGCCCTAAAGGGAATAACGACGCTTGAAGAAGCCAGCTCGGCAGTAATCATGTGACAGTAAATAGCAGCAGGATGTCGAATGCCGAACAATTGTCAATGACAACTTCTTGCTTATAGAGATCAAACAAGGAAAATATAATCCATGCCTAATTATTTGTATCAGGCTATAGATGCCAGGGGAGCTGTTGTGAGGGGCGATATAGAAGCCAACTCTTCAGATGAAGCTGCAGGTATTGTAGCTGATAGAGGTTATGTTCCCTATGAATTGAAAGAAAAAAAAGCAAAAACAGCTCAATCAGGCCCTGGATTTTTAATCAATCGCAAAGTTAAACTATCTGAATTAATAATATTTACAAAGCAATTTAGATCTTTGTTCAAGGCTGGGGTTCCTCTTGTAAGAACTTTTCAGGTGCTGGAAGATCAAACGCAAAGCCAGGCTTTAAAATATGCGATAGCTTCGATTTCACAGAATATCAGAGAAGGAATTACTTTATCTGTAGCCATGGGCAACCATGATAAAATATTCTCACCTTTATATTGCAGCATGGTAAGGGCGGGAGAGATAAGCGGAACTCTTCCCGAAACGCTTGAACGTCTTATTTACATGATTGAACATGAAGGAAAAATCAAGGCGGATATCAAATCAGCCCTTCAGTATCCTATTATGGTTACTATAGCACTGTTCAGTGCTTTTTTCTTTCTTTTGACCGTTGTTGTTCCAAAATTTGCTGCAAATTTTTCCAAGGCAGGAATTGATCTTCCAATACCTACCAAAATAGCTATTATGCTTCATCACTTTATATCAAACTACTGGCTTATAGTTTTCGGCTCCGGTCTTGCGATCATATTTGCGCTTCGGATCTGGCTTAAAACGGAAAACGGAAAGTATATAATGGATTCTCTTATACTAAGAACGCCAATAGTCGGCCCGCTGTTCATAAAAGCTGCAATGTCACGATTTGCAAGTATATTCGGTATATTGCAGTCAAGCGGGGTGCCTGTAATGACTACTATGAAAATTTTATCCGGAGTAATCGGAAATTCGGCCATTTCAAGGGAATTTGATCGTGTACGTGAATCTATGGGAGAAGGGCAGGGGATAGCCGTTACTCTGGAGTCCGCAAAATATTTTACACCAATGGTTATTAATATGGTTGCCATAGGTGAGGAAACAGGAAATATCGAAGAGATGCTCCATGAGGTGTTTCTCCATTATGATGAGGAAGTTTCTTATGCTGTTAATGGGCTTTCGGAACTTATAGGACCGGTTCTGATTGTGGGTCTTGCCGCTGTTGTAGGATTTTTTGCTCTGGCCATATTCATGCCTATGTGGGATATGACAAAGATGGTACAGCATTGATATGAAAAAGAAATATTTTCAGGTAAGTCTATATTTACTAGTGCCGTTTGTGCTGAGCGGACTTTCCCTTATCTTGGTAATAATAACAGGTCGTATTGCATTTGATCAGGGTTCCAGAGTTTCCGATACTAATATGTTTTTATTCTGGGAGCTATCAGTTTATACTATTACATTTATGATCAGTATGTTGATTACCTGGCTTTTATTAAGACCTGTTACAAGTTTTATCAAAAAAGCTGAAAAACTTCCCGTTTTCTCCAAAACCCCGAAAAACAGAGTCCCTGAGGCAAAAGATGCTTTGGAGCATTTTACTCAGGTATTTGACCAGCTTGCCAATATTTTGAGTAAAGTTGAAGCTAAAGAAATGTTTCCCAAAATCATAGGACAGAGTAAAATCATGAGGGAGATTTTTACTCAGCTATTAAAGGTTGCACCTACGGATACAACCGTTCTTGTTTTAGGTGAAAGCGGTACCGGAAAAGAGCTTCTGGCCGAAAGCATCTATGACCATAGTTTGCGCAGAAATGGCCCGTTTTTAAAAATCAACTGTGTTGCGATACCCGAAAATTTACTTGAAAGCGAGCTTTTCGGTTATGAAAAGGGCGCATTTACCGGTGCAACATCCCAGAAAATCGGCAAATTTGAAATAGCCGACGGCGGCACTGTATTTCTTGATGAAATAGGAGATATGCCGCTTTCTACTCAGGCGAAGATATTGCGTATATTGCAGGAAAAAGAGTTGCAGAGGGTAGGAAGCACCAAAACAATCAAGGTTGATATCCGATTTGTTGTTGCTACAAACAAAGATCTTCCTGAAATGGTAAAACAAGGGCTGTTCCGGGAAGATCTGTATTACCGTATTAATGTTTTTTTAATACAACTGCCGCCGTTAAGAGAAAGAAAAGAGGATATACCCTATCTGGCGGATAATTTTCTTGAAAATAATTCTAAATCGGTTAATATTTCAAACACTGCTCTTCAGTTAATGACAGGTTATAGCTGGCCTGGTAATATAAGAGAACTAAAAAACACTATAGAACGGGCAGCCGTATTAACAGAAACAGGCGTAATTGAACCGGTACATCTTCCTTCAAGCATTACAAAAGAAGTTGTTTCCGCTAACATTATTAATGACCTGTCTCTGGACAATGTGTCTATAGACAATCGTCTCGGTGAAATTGAAAAGGGATTAATCATTGAAGCTATAAATCGGACGGGGGGTGTTCAGGTAAGGGCTGCAGAACTTCTTGGCATCAACCAAAGAAGTCTGTGGCATCGAATAAAAAAACATGGTATTGATGTAGCAGCCTTAAAACAATCTACAAAAAATGTAGATTAAGCTTCATTTTGTGCATAATAGTTCTTATTGGCTCAGATTCTTATTGGGCCAATGTAAAAAATGTAGAATAACCCTGGTTTTTATAATTATTATAAGATATATTGTATATCAACCGGTTATGAGTAACTATATATATGGTTTCTGACACTTTGCCCTCTGGTAAATGACAATTTGTCGCTAATCAGTGCCTAACTGGCATGGAAAATGCTTTAAAAACAGTCAGAGATCGAAAAAACTTATACAAATTTCTTTACGGAAAGGGTATCAAATTGGGGAGGTTTCAATATGAGGGCAAAAAATAAAATTATAAACACGCTAAAAAATGAGGAAGGCTTTACGCTGATTGAAATAATAGCCGTTCTCGTTATCCTTGGCATCCTGGCAGCAGTTGCAATACCCAAATATCTGGATATGAGATATGAGGCTATTTCAAAAGCAGCCGGTGCGGCCAATACCGAGTTGAATGCCCGTGAGCGCTTGAAACTGGCGGAATGGAAATTAAACGATGGTACTGGCAACTATCCAGGCCCGTTAGATGCTGCTGTAACTTTACCAAGCAGGCCACTTCCAATCGAGCCTGTTGATACTGCATTGGGTGCTGACTGGAATGGCGGAGTGGCTATAGTGTCAGGGGCGGCAGGCAAATTTCCACATCAAGGTAAATTTATCACCTTTACTAGAACAGGGCAACCTACCGAAAATGAGCCTGCTAGTTGGATTGTAGCAGTTTCTGATAGTTAAACTATACAGCTCATTACATAATTTCGAGTTTTCACTATAAAAGGCATGAAGAGCAAGAAGGAGAAATAATATATAATACTTAGTGGCCTTCATAACCTTCGTGATTTGAAAAACTATACAGCGAATTAAAAAAGTTACAAAGTCCACCATAGCTCCCTTTTAATAAACTAAAGGGGAGCGGGGGTGTTTTATTGAGCCTCATGAATTAAATCATGATTAAATTCAGATATTATGTCAAGGCCTCCGATGGTTTTACGATAATCGAATTGGTAGTCGTATTGATCCTTCTTTCTATTTTTACCCCCATTGTTATAAGCAGATTCGGAAGCAATGATGTAAAATTGATTACCAATACAGATATATTAAAGTCTCATCTACGCTATGCCCAGATCAAGGCTATGAATGACACGTTACAGCCAAGCAGCAATCCCCGCTGGGAAATATATATTCCTGACGCAACATCTTATGCTTTATACAGGCGTGACGATTCAGATGTCAGAACAGGAATTAACCTGCCGGATGAAACGCCTTTATCTCCCACGCATGCTCTCTCATCGGGCATAACTTTAACTTCCACCAGCGATACTATAGCTTTCAACGACTGGGGTTCTCCTGTTGACAATTCGGGAACTCCTTTAGCCGCAGATACCATAATAACACTATCTGACGGCGCACAAACCAGAAGTGTAACCATAACAAAAATCACTGGATTCATTCCATGATCTTCAATAAATCCAATGCCAGATCCGGATTTACTCTTGTTGAAATTATAGTTACGGTTGTTATGGTAGCAATATTTAGTACCCTAATGCTTACATTGTTTTCCGATTCATTTATTAAAAGCAGCGATCCGGCAAAACGATTGCTGAAATCATCGGATCTAAGCAGAGTAATGGCTAATATTACAGTAGATTACAACCAACATCCAAAATGGAAAGCATTGACGGATTATGCTACCGGAAATAAGATATTGCCGGTTGAAATGAACGGAAGATTTTATATTTGCACATCAGGAGGAAAGAGCGATACATCAGAGCCACTATGGAACGATTATGGCAATGGCAAAACATATGATAGTGGTGTAACATGGGAAGCCGGTGCCTGGGTTGCAGACAAAGCATATGGTTTAGGTGATATTGTCATCCCAATAAATCCAAATGGTCATTTTTATCGTTGTGTGAAAGCCGGGCAGAATAATACAGAACCGGTCTGGTTGTCTACGGGCAACTCTGTAGTAGGTGTTGGAGCTCAATGGGTTCGTCTTCTTGGATATTTAAACCTTAAGATCGGGCCGGCAGGAACTGCACAGGACAACGCATACGGCAAATATTATGTAGTTTTAAACAGGTTTGTAAAATTCGATTCAAGTAATATAATCCAGCCTATCGGTGGCGGAGAGCTGGAAAATATGCTTCAGGTGAAGATAACAAATGATGAAGGCGAATCACTGTCTGCGCTTTTTACCGTTAAAGAGGATTAAAGCGTTTGATTAATAGTAAAGCAATTAATAATCGGGGATTTACGCTGATAGAAATAATAACCGCCATAGCAGTGGCTGCAATCATTGCTGTTGTGGCAGGAATGGGAATCGCCGAAATTGCAAAAGCTTATATTATTTCAAAAAAGAATGCACAAACAGCCCAGCATGGCCAGATTACCATTGCAAGGCTGAAAAAAGAATTTTCCTCCATCCGGGCTATCACATGTGGAAGCGATAAAAGTATTACTTACACAATAAAGAGAAACACATCGGTACCGGAAGATACCACAACGATTTATTGGTCTGGCGCTGACAACCCATTGTATCTGAAAACAAATTCAAACTGTATTGACTGTGTAAGTCCTTGTTCGGGTGGTGATATACTTGCCGGTAATGTAAGCGCATTTGAGTTGAAATATTGTACAAATGCCGATGATATCAATTGTTCAACCACCTTTCCAAACGGTCCTGTTTATACACCTGCAACAGTCTTGCTTATTAAATTCACATTGAAATTGAAGGGGTTTGAAGGCGCATCCATATCCATAGCAAATCCCGATATCGTGATCCTGAACAGGGAGACCGGGCTGTAGTCATGATTATATTTAATAAAAACAGATTGACTCGCATAAAGATATTTTTTGATTTTTTGCGAAAACATCAAAATGGAACTGCCCTTTTATTTGTGATTGTCGGGATTACCATGGCTGCTGCATTAGGGTTTGGCATGTTTTATATGATATCTGCCTCAACTACAGGGCAGTCAGCCGGAAGCGGCATGAATCGCGCCTATGGTCTCGCAATGGCGGGCAAGGACTATGCTCTTTCAAACTGGGATAAAATATCGCGGCCATACAGCAATGAATTTAGCCTATCCAATAGTGAGCGGTTTGAGCTTACGATTACTGATTATGAAATCACATCAACCGGCATTGTAAAAAAGGATACGCCTTTTGAGTCAAGAAAGGAAATCAAATTTGTGCCGCCGAGTCCTGCTAAACGGCACTTTTTAGATAGTTTTGAGAATCTTGACAATTGGGACACAGACAATGAAGTAGGCACGCATAAGAGCAAAAAGGTTTCCGATGATAAAGCTTTGCAAGTGAAATCTTCCGATGCAGCTTTTGGCTCAGGAATATGGAGTTTTCTAGAGTTGAAAACCGGTGGTGGAAGCGAGGGGATCGATCTCACTCCATCATGGTTAAACGCCGGACGCTGCCTCAGTTATGATTTGCAGGTAAAGATAAATAATACTAATACTGATCCATATTATAGTTATATGGCAGGATTGAATTTTAAGGTTGCAGGAAGTGGGGATAATAGGGAATTTTATGGGGTTTCATATCTGCGAGCTAGAAGGTGGTCTTTTGGAGTTGATTTTGATAATATTCCGCCAAATTTAAAACCGCCAGCCATATGGCCGGGTAAAACGGAGGCTTTACCATTTCATTATTCACAACCTGCCATAATATTATGGAAGAAGCAGGGCGCTAATTTTACATGGCTTGCCTATAAACTTCTTACAAGCGCTGATTTTGTAGTCGACGGATCTGGGAATCTTGTCGATTGGTCCAACCTTCAGGTGCGTCTTATCGAAGCGTATCCTCTGGATTTTGAGAATGGAGGTCCTTCTCCTTTGATGAGCGGGGCAATAGTCGTTGGTGAAACAAGTGGCGCGATGGCCCGGATAAGCGGGACACCGGTTATAACATCCGGTAGCTGGGCAAGTAGTGATGTTGTCGGAATCCTGACCTTGACAAATATTAGCGGAGCATTTTCAAGCGGTGAAAATCTAACGGTTAACGGAACAATTCTTGCCAAAGCATCCGGAACGCTGGGAGTAAAGACGAATTTTATAAGAGCTTACTACGGAGATGCGGATGCAACTAATCCTGATACATCGGATATTATTCCTACAAACAACAACAGAAAAAGGAGCCTTCGCACCGAGGTTTACTGGCCTGTGGACAATGTCAGTGACTGGAAAGCTGAAAATGATTATATAACTTTGGTGCAGTGGGACGGAGTACAGGCAGGTGCTTCAATTTTAGGTGGGATCGGAAGTACGGAAGCAAATGCTATTATACAAGATAACTCTGATCCTCTCCTCTCGCTATTAACACCTGATATCGGTGCTATAGACCATTCAGGAATCGCACTCCATGCAACGGGTAGTTCAGCCGATTCCACGTATTTCGATGATTTCGCTGTTCAGTACTAAAGCGGATTAGCACTGTTAATGAAGATCTTTTTGCCTAAAGTGCTCCTACAACATTATAGATTGAACCTTCTCCTTCCATGCTTTTTACATTCAACCCCTCTAACAATTCGAACTTAAATAAATCTTTAACGGCTTGATATGTTTTATGGCAGATAAGAATTTGATCTTCTTTGGCAGTCTGTTCAAGATGTGCTGCAAAATTTACTGTTTGCCCAAGTGCGGTATATTCTTTCCTGATGGCTGATCCAAAAATTCCTACCATTGTTTCGCCGGTGCTGATTCCGTAACCAACGGGTATTCTCAAATTCTTATCATTTATTTTATTATTTATTTCAGCCATTTTATCCCGCATTTTAATTGCGCAGGTAACAGCTCTGAAAGCGTCATCTTCGTGAGATATCGGCGCTCCGAATATCCCCATAATACTGTCTCCGATGTGCTTATCAAGGGTGCCGTTATGTTCGAAAATGATATTATCGAGAGGATAAAAATAATGCAGATTTAAGAGTTCAGATAGCTCGACCGTGCTTATTCTTTTAGATAATCCGGAGAAATCGCGGATATCGGTAAAAAGAACGGATACTCTCCGGTTTTTAGGAGTCAAGCCGTTGCCATACTTCTGAAGCTCTTCAAGCACCTGAAATGGCACAAATTGTTTTAATCTTTTTTTAATATGGAATTCTTTGATTTTTAGTTTGATTATATTATTGTCAAAAGGTTTTGTGAGAAATCCGTCTATATCGGAATTTACGCTTTCAATGGCCCGCTCCAGAGTTGCGTATCCGGTTAAAATAATTCTGATAATCTCCGGGTTTATTCTGCCGATTTGCTGGAGAGTTTCAAGGCCGTCTAATCCCGGCATTTTAAAATCCGATATTACTGTTTCTATTTCGTTGACGTGCTTTTTTACGATATCAATACCTTCTGCTCCGCTTTCCGCTAAAAAGACTTCATAACCATCTTTTTTCAGAACTTTCTTCAAAGCGATTCTTATACCCTCTTCATCATCAACGACCAAAATATTAATCATCTTCTGTTTCTCCTCTGGCCGGAAGTGCTATTAAAAAGGTTGTGCCCTTACCTTTATTGCTGAGCACAGAGATAAGGCCTCCATGCTTCTTTACAATTTCATGAGATATATATAATCCTAACCCCGATCCCTTACCAACATCCTTTGTTGTAAAAAATGGCTTGAATATATCCTTGATAGTTTCGTTTGGAATTCCTTCTCCTGTATCACGGCATTCAATTTCAACACAATTCGTATCTTTGTTATATCGTGTTTTTAAGTAGATGAATCCTTTGCCGTCCGGCAGTGCCTGCAGAGCGTTTTTAATAATATTGATAAACACCTGCCCAAGGTTTGCAAAATTGCCGTTAATGTCCTGCAAATTTTCATCAAAATCTTTTACAATTGTTATGTCAGAAGTACTATACTGATTGTGCAAAACTCTTAGTGCATCAGCAAGTATTGTGTTAATATTGACATTTTCGGCGTATGTCTGTGTCTGGCGGGATAGTCCCAAAACGCTTTTAACTATTGTTTCGGCTCTGTTCAGCTCTTTTAGCGAAAATTCAAGGTCAGCCAGTATTTCATGATCAATATCTCTTTTTTCTTCCTGCTCTTTGATTAATTCAATATCGCTTTGGATAAAGCTTGCCGTGCTTGAGAGGGGATTGTTTAGTTCATGTGCAATGCCTGCAACAAGTTGCCCGATTGCTGCAAGGCTCTCCGATTGAATCAATTGTTGTTGAGTTTTATCTTTTTCGTCGAGAGCCGCTTTACGGGAATTAATCAACGTTTGGGTAAAAAAGCCGTAAATAATAACAAAAGTTACGATAAGTGTTCGTGGGAACAAAAGGCCGGATGCCAGAGAATCAATAACCCAGTAAATAACTACCATCGCAAATGCAATTAAAACCAATCCGTTTTTTTCTATCTGCGGGGTTATGGCGCTTTTAATGTTCATTTTTCACCTGCAATTAGATTAAAAAAATATGGTTACGGTATTTTATTGCTGTGATTAATATTAATAGAACGGAAGGTAGCAAATACGTTCTTTAATACGTATAAATATAATAATACTGAATCGCAGCAGCAAGCTAAAAAGTGTAAAGATCACTGATAGCAGGGTTTTGGATTGCATCCCTTTTTGTTCAATTGGCGCAAAATCTTCATCTGGTCTAAAATCATAATTATATAAACTAGTTACCCTATAGAAAAAACTGCTTATATTACAAATATGTTAGTCAATATCATTTGTTTTTCATTTTGTCAACAAATCTAATTATCCGATTATACAGTAAAGATTTCATGCTATGAAGGTTGAATTGCCAATATTGTAGGCATAAAGTTTTGTGATTTGATCATAGGAATTCTATTTGTAATTATGTCAGAATTATAAAACGCGAAGAAATACACATTTTAAATAATAGGTTTCGGGCATAGAAAGAAGGAAAGGGTGATCTTGGCTCTGGGTACGCTTTTGAATAACCTGAACCTTGCGTCCTGCATCTGAAGCTGCCCGGGTTAAAATATTTAAAAATGCAAATTCATCTATATGTTGTGAACAGCTTGCAGTTATCAGTATTCCTCCGGGATTAAGCATACGCAATGCTCTGAAATTGATTTCTTTATAACCTCTCACAGCAGCTTGAACATGTGATCTGCTTTTTGCAAAAGCAGGAGGGTCAAGCACAATTGTATCAAATTTCTTTTTTTGGCTGTCATAAAGCTTCAGCCGGTCAAAAACATTATCAGCCTCAAAGAGTATATTTTCTATACCGTTTAAAAGAGCATTCTTTTTTGAAAGATCAATAGCATCTTTTGATATATCAAGAGCTTCAACCTGGCAGCAATTTTGTGCCATATTTAAAGCGAAACCGCCTGAATAGCAAAAACAATCAAGACCGCTTCCGAAAGAGTAATTTCTGGCCCACATTCTGTTTTCTCTCTGGTCAAGAAAAGCCCCCGTTTTTTGGCCTGATAATGGATGAAAATAAAATTTCAATCCGTTTTCAGCACAAATTATTTCATCTGGGTCAGGGCCCTTTAAAATTAAATTCTGCCGGGGCAATCCTTCCAGCTCACGCACTTTGCCGTCATTTCGTTCAATGATTGAAACCGGATTAACAAGTTTTATCAGAATTTCGGCAATAAGCATTTTGATCTTATCCGATCCCTGGCTGAGAGTCTGAAGGGATAGAACATCCTTATACCGATCTACTATTACTGATGGAAAGCCGTCTCCTTCACTGTTTATCAGTCTGCAAACTTCTGTATCC
Organism: Pseudomonadota bacterium; assembly: GCA_018901125.1. GTDB lineage: Bacteria > Desulfobacterota > Desulfobacteria > Desulfobacterales > RPRI01 > RPRI01. The sequence continues at coordinate 24,493 of JAHIFE010000197.1, forward strand.
GACACAACTTTTTGCCGAAGATCCAAAGCAATTTTAATTCGATTTTGCCAAAAATCTCTATCAATTTTATCGTTTTGAGTTGTAATTAACCTAAGAGCTATCTGGGATTTGTTGCTATAAAAGGCCTTGCCATAAAATTTATCCTTATTGTCATACAGTGAAACGACCAAACCTCCCTCGGCCTGGCAATCTATGATATCGCTTCTGTAAATCCAAAGATGCCCTGCTTTAACCCGTTCTGTCGCTCTTTTTGATATAGTTACTCTTTGATCGCTTGTCATATTATATTCTTAAGCAATGCTTTCTTCTCTTTTTCCGTAAGATATCTCCAGGTACTTTCTTTAAGATTTCCCAGTTTCACATCTGAAATCCTTATTCTTTTTAACTCCAAAACTTTATTTCCAACTTTATCGACCATCCGGCGTATCTGTCTGTTCCTGCCCTCCTTAAGCGTAATATGAAACTGCTCAGGTGAAATTCTGCTTATTTCGGCAGGTCTTGTTTTACTTCCCAACAAAAAAAAGCCCTCTTCCATTTTATTAAGGGACTCATCAGTAATAGGCCATTTGAGGGTGACCCTGTACTCTTTTTCATGATCAAAGGATGGATGTGAAAGGACATTGTGCAATCTGCCGTCATTGGTTAAAAGAAGAAGTCCGCTTGAATCCTTATCCAGGCGTCCTACAGGGTAAATTCGCTGGGAAATATCAACAAGATCAAGGACAATTTTATCCCTTTCCCGGCTGCATGTTGTAACATATCCTTTTGGTTTATTGAGAGCTATATATATTAAATCATCTTTTGCTTCTATCTTATTTCCGTCTACTTCAACTAAATCCTTTGCAGGATCTACCTTTGTTCCAAGCTCAGTTATTACAACGCCGTTAACCTTTACAAGACCGGAAAGAATAAGCTTTTCTCCCTTTCTTCTCGAACAGAATCCTGCCGCCGATAAATATTTTTGAAGTCTCATACAGATAATCAGGACCTGTAGTCAGCGTTTATTTTAACATAATCAATTGAAAAATCACATGTAAAAACCGAAGCTTTTGCGTTTCCCAATTTCAAATCAAGCTTTATGGTAAATTCAGGTTTCTTTAAAATTTTTGTTGCTTCGGCTTCAGCATCATCTCCACAGCCTGAGCCGTTTTTTACCATAAGCACATTATCGAAATAAATATCTACAGAGTCCGGTTCAATTGCTGCTCCTGCCCTTCCTGCGGCAGCAAGAATCCTTCCCCAGTTTGCATCTTCTCCAAAAAGAGCTGTCTTAACAAGGTTTGAATTTGCTATAACGCTTGCAATTTTTTTTGCATCACTTTCGCTTGCGGCTCCGTTTACTACGATATCTACCAGCTTTGTTGCTCCTTCACCGTCTTTTACAACCATTTTGGCAAGCTTGATCATAACCTCATCAAGCAGTATCCGGAAATATTCTTTTCCGGCAACGCTTTTAGTATCAACACCCGACATGCCATTTGCCATGATAAGAACGGTGTCGTTTGTACTCGTATCCCCGTCAATTGTTATCCTGTTAAAAGATTTGTCGGTAGAAGATATCAGTGATTCTTTAAGAAAATCAGAATCTGCTTTGACATCAGTTATGATAAAGCAAAGCATTGTAGCCATATCCGGGCATATCATTCCAGCGCCTTTGGCAACGCCTGTTATATAAAAATTACACCCGCCGATATCACCTTTTACCGACACAATCTTTGGAACCGTGTCCGTAGTCATTATCGCCTGTGTAAAATCATTTATGCCGGCAGTGGAAAGTGATTTTACAAGACTTGGAACAGCGGTTTTAATTTTATCCAGCTCAAGCGGTTTTCCTATAACACCTGTTGACGCTACAAGTACCAGCTCTTCGGCAATATTAAGGCCGGATGCAGCAAATCCGGCTTCAGACACGGCATCCTTCATGCCCTGATCGCCTGTACAGCAATTTGCACTTCCGCTGTTTGCTATAAATGCCTGGCAAATACCGCTTTTAATTCTTTGCCTGTCAAGAATTACCGGAGCTGCCTGAACTTTATTTCTTGTAAATACTCCGGCAACATTGGCAGGAACTTCGGAATATATAAGACCAAGATCTTTTCGACCGTTTTTTTTAAGACCGGAGATAACTCCGGAAGCTGTAAATCCTTTGCATTGTAAATTTTCCATATGCTTCCATCCAGTTGATTTTTATTTTTTTAGCTCGTCATTATAATTAATCTTAGAGCTGTTATTTGTCAGAACTATGCCATGTTGTCAATCCGCGTATTATAAAATTCATTATACCAAAAATATAGTTTATTTTAAAAAATAATTATGTCCGAATTCATTTTTACTGTTCTTTAAAACAGTTACATTTTAATGGCATTAATACTATATATTGAATAAAAATGTTGACAAGCAACTATATGTTGGGTATAAGCATTCATCTCCATTAAATTGTGAGATAAACCCTTTATACTCATAATCAGAAAAATCACAACCTCTATAAAACAATGTTGGAAATGTTATTATATTGATATTTAAATCAGTTTTGTCCTTTGGTTGTTTTATAATTCACTGAAATAATAAATTATGTACTTTCTGTTTTTTTGGAGCCGGGCAGGTGTTTTTGTCTCTTGGTATAGGCAATAATTATTTCCTTTAAATCGACAAAACCAAAAGAGGTGGCACAAGTGTTTGAAAAAATAAGAAAACGCGACAACAGGATTGTTGAGTTTGATTCATCTAAAATAACAGCTGCATTAGCAAAAGCAGGTAAAGCAACAGATGAATTTGATGAAAGAGATGCAAGAAAACTTACACTTCGGGTTTTAACCCTTGCCCATGAAATCCGCCTCGGGCCAATTCCTGAAGTTGAAGGAATTCAGGATATTGTTGAACGGGTGCTCCTTGATTCTTCATTTTACAAAACTGCAAAGGCCTATATCATATACCGCGAACAGCATGCCCAGATACGAAGCATCGCAACCAATGCCAATATTGATCTTGTGGAACACTATATTCAAAAGCTTGACTGGAAAATCAAGGAAAACAGCAATATGTGTTATTCTTTGCAGGGGCTTAATAATTATATATCATCTGATGTGACTTCAGAATACTGGCTAAACCGGATTTATCCTCCTGAAGTAAGAGATGCCCATAAAAAAGGGGAATTGCACATACATGATCTTAGCCTGTTGTCGGTTTATTGTGTGGGATGGGATTTAAAAGATCTTCTTGTAAAGGGATTTATGGGTGTTGAGGGAAAAGTAGAAAGTGCTCCTCCTAGGCACTTAAGATCTGCTCTGGGGCAAATTGTTAATTTTTTCTATACTCTTCAGGGTGAAGCGGCCGGCGCTCAGGCTATTTCAAATTTCGATACTCTTCTTGCTCCCTTTGTACGCTTTGACGGGCTCAAATATAGTGAAGTAAAGCAGGCAATACAGGAATTTGTATTTAATATAAATATTCCTACACGAGTTGGTTTTCAGACGCCTTTTACCAATATAACCATGGATCTCTTTGTTCCATCGATATTAAAAGATCATCCTGTAATAATAGGAGGAAAAGAGCACGAAGAAACATACTCCGAATTTCAGCCTGAAATGGATATGATAAACAGGGCTTTTGCTGAAGTAATGATGGAAGGAGATGCAAGGGGAAGGGTATTTACTTTCCCGATTCCGACTTACAGTATTACCGCCGATTTTGACTGGAACAATCCAAATCTTGATGCAATCTGGAAAATGACCGGCAAATACGGAATTCCTTATTTTTCCAATTTTGTTAACTCCGATCTTTCTCCTGAAGACACAAGATCAATGTGTTGCCGGCTGCGCCTTGACAACAGGGAATTATTAAAGAGAGGCGGTGGCCTCTTCGGAGCAAGCCCTCTTACCGGATCTATCGGAGTTGTTACAATAAACCTTCCGCGAATAGGCTATATTTCTGAAAGTGAAGATGAATTTTTTGGGCATCTTAAAGAAAAGATCAATATTGCAATACAAAGTCTTTCTATAAAAAGAAAAGTTCTCGAAAGGTTTACGGAAAAGAATCTCTATCCTTACTCGAAATTCTATTTAAGAGAAGTTAAAAACGGAACTGGTCTTTACTGGAAAAACCACTTTTCCACAATCGGCATAATTGGCATGAACGAGGCCTGCCTTAATTTTATGGGTTCGGATATAGCAAGTAAAAAAGGTCTGATATTTTCACTCAGGGTTATGGATTTTATACGCGATATGCTTTCTGAAGCACAGGAAGAAACAGGAGACCTTTATAATCTTGAAGCTACTCCTGCAGAAGGAACATCGTATCGCTTGTGCATGAAAGACAAACATGATTTCCCTGAGATTATATGTGCCAATGAAGAGGATTACAAAGGCGGGGCAGCACCGTTTTATACAAATTCGACACAGCTTCCTGTTAACTATACGGATGACATATATGAAACCTTAAGATTGCAGGACGGTCTTCAGTCAAAATATACAGGCGGAACCGTATTGCACATATTTTTAGGGGAACTCATATCCGATATTACAACAATAAAAGGGCTTATCAGAAAAATATCAACCAATTTTCATCTTCCTTATTTTACTCTTACCCCAACATTCAGCGTATGCCCTTCACACGGATATCTGAAAGGAAAACAGGAACAATGCCCGACCTGTGATACCCAGACGGAAGTCTATTCGAGAGTTGTGGGCTATCTCCGACCGATAAAGCAGTGGAACAACGGTAAACAGGCGGAATTTGTAATGAGGAAAATCTATGTATTGCCGTCAGATGAATATGAAAGTAACTGCATTGTGAATTCAGAAGCAAAAGCCGATGAGAATGAGAGCGATTACTCTTATGAAGAGCCTCTTGTCAGATCGCTGGTTTCATTATAGTTCCAAGCAACCGGTTTAATAAAAAGGATTCTGACCATGATTATAGGCGGCATTCAAAAAAATTCACTGATCGATTATCCTGAAAAAATAAGCTGTGTTCTGTTTACTTCGGGTTGTAATTTCGCATGTCCTTATTGCCATAATCCGCAACTTGTAAAAAACAATCCGAATGTTTGCATAAAAGAAACGGAAATTTTTGATTTTTTGGAAAGTCATAAGAATTTTTTAGATGGTGTTGTTATTTCCGGAGGAGAGCCTACTATTCATGATGATATACATTTTATCTGCAAAAAGATTAAGGCAATGGGGTACTCTGTTAAACTCGATACAAACGGAAGTAATCCAGAGGTTATAAAAAGTCTGATAGATGAAGAACTTATCGATTATATTGCAATGGATATAAAAACGGATCCCTGCAGGTACTCTTATTTTACTACGTCCGGTTTTGACTATGTGAAAATATTATCCAGTATTCAAATCATAATGGATTCAAAAATTAAATATGAATTCAGAACTACATCAGTTAAGCCATTTGTTGATGTATCTGTTATCGAAAAAATATCCCGTATCATTGCAGGCGCAAACCGGTATGTACTTCAGCATTTTCATAACAACAATGTGCTTATGCCGGAGTTTTTCAACACCAAAAACCAAGAATTAACTGAAGAA
>JAHIFE010000198.1 GCA_018901125.1 Pseudomonadota bacterium
CCGGTAAAATTGGGCAACATAAACCCGGACTGGGGCAAACAGAGGATCATTAATCTTATTGGTGCATGGCGTAATCAGTTGATTGAAGTAATGGGTGCAATGGGTATTCGTGAAGCAAGACGACTGAGGGGCGAAGTCGGCCGTTCCATGTGGTTTGAGGATCTGGAAAAGGAAAGTTTTGGTCCTATTTTCGGTGAAAGAAAAGTATCGGGGCTGGTATAAAAGATGAAGAGCGATAAAAAAAATAATAAACTGCCGGAAACAATTATTACACCTTCAAGGTTTCGAAATACTATAGGCAAGTTCACTATAAAAAGAAATTCCAAGTGTATCTCCTGCGGACTGTGCGCAGAACTCTGCCCGTACGGTGTGCATCCAAGATATGATAATTTCAGCAAACCGCTTAGGCCCATAGAACATAAATGCATAGGGTTCAAGTGTAAGGAAAATGACTTTTACTGCATAGACCGCTGCCCACAGCAGGCGCTTACTTTGCGCCAAAATCCCATTTTAGATACGCTTGGTGATTATCGCTGGACTAATGAGATGCTGATTGCTCACTGGGACATGGCGGAAACGGGTAATTTTCCTGTTGTTGATCTTGAATACAACCTGGGAAATTCCGGCGGCGGTTTCGATAAAATGCGTTTCAAACTGCTTGATGAGGGTAAATATATTGATTTAGCTGATGAGGATATCGACACAAGTATTGTTTTAAATAAACGTTCGGATGGCCGCCCGGAACTGACAATTTCGATTCCGTGTTATGGAGGCGGCATGTCATTTGGCTCAACTGCTTTAAATGTTATGGTCGGACGGGCCAGAGCAGCACAAAAGCTCAATACTCTTACCTGCACCGGCGAAGGCGGGTATCCTGAAGAACTGGTTCCCTATGCTGATCATGTTATTACTCAGATTGCAACCGGTCTGTTTGGTGTGCGTGAAAAAACAATTAAATACGCGCCGATAGTTGAGTTTAAATACGCTCAGGGCGCAAAGCCCGGTTTGGGCGGACATCTTCTGGGCGATAAAGTAACGCCGAAGGTTGCCGCCATGCGGGAAACAGTTGTGGGAAATCCGCTTTTCTCCCCATTTCCTTTCCACAGCGTTTATTCCGTAGAAGATCATAAAAAACATGTTGACTGGGTTAAGGAGATCAATCCGCGGGTTTTAGTATCGGTTAAGGTTTCCACCCCATCTGATGTTGATATGGTTGCGGTAGGAAGTTATTATGCCGGAGCCCATATCGTACATATAGACGGCAGTTATGGCGGAACCGGAGCAGCTCCGGATATCGCCAAGAAAAATATCGCCATGCCGATTGAGTATGCAATACCTAAAGTACATAAATTCCTAACGGATGAAGGAGTACGGGATAAAATATGTCTTATCGCCAGCGGCGGCATAAGAAACGGGATTGATGTTGCAAAAGCGATAGCCCTTGGTGCGGACGGAGTAGTAATAGGCACTGCCGAGCTGATTGCGCTGGAATGTGTGCGCTGCGGAAACTGCGAAAGCGGCAGAGGTTGTGCCCGTGGCATAGCAACTACTGATGCCGAACTGGGAAACATTATCACGGAAGAATGGACCCAAAATCGCATTGTCAATATGTATAGTGTTTGGCGTAAACAATGGTGTGAACTCTTAAGACAATATGGCATGAAAAGCATTCGTGAGCTTGTAGGCCGCAGTGATCTTCTGGTACACCTTGATTATCTTGAAGAAAGCGAAAGGCAAAAGTATCAGGCAGCGCCGAATAAAAAGCTGGTTATCTGAAAAGGGTTCAAGGGTAAATATAGCTTATAAGCTCATAACCTCTTGAGTTCGTAAGCTAATAAGCAAAAATAAAAATCCCTATATTTTTTTCTTCTTATCAACTTATGAGCTTACCAACTTATGAGCAGTTTTTTCTGCTTTAGCCGACAAAAGCTTACATGAAGAAATTGATTTTGTGAAAAACTAAAGGAAGAATTTATAAATGTATAACAACAGGGAAGCCATAATAAATAAAATACTTGCAGGCCGGGCAAATCTTCCGCGAGGAAATGTGTCTTTGGAAAAGCCCGCTGAAGAAGGCGGTTGCGGAGTTACCGGATTTATCTGTTCAATTCCTGTGGGCGGCCGTCATATCTTTGAGCCTTCGGTCCAGATGCATAACCGCGGCAACGGCAAAGGCGGCGGTATAGCAGCAGTCGGCCTCACTCCTGACAGCCTTGGCGTTACCCAGGAAATTATTGATACTCATTACATGCTCCAGATTGCCCTGCTTGATCCCAAGGCCCGACCTGATGTTGAAAAAAGCAATATTGAACCTTATCTGGAAATTCATAAAGCAGGAAAGATCCCTTCAGTTGATGACTACCGTGATATTGCCGGACTGGAAGTAAAACCTCCCGATGTCTGGCGCTATTTTGTAAAAGTAAAATCCGATGTCCTTGGCAGGTTTATAGAAGATAACGGCTTGCAGGACATGGACCCCCAAAAAGCTGAAGATGAGTTTATTTATCGGAATACTTATAATCTCAATCAGACGTTTTATTCCTCGCTGGGAAAGCAGAGGGCTTTTGTTCTTTCTCACGGCCGCAACATAATGATTCTTAAAATAGTTGGTTATGCCGAGCAGGTCGCCCAATACTACCTTTTGGATGATTTCAAGGCTCACGGATGGATAGCTCACCAGCGCTACCCCACCAAAGGCCGTGTCTGGCATCCGGGAGGTGCGCATCCTTTTATTGGTATGGATGAAGCTCTTGTTCATAACGGCGATTTTGCAAACTATCATGCTGTAAGTGAATATCTGAAACAGAATAATATTTATCCGCAGTTTCTCACCGACACGGAAGTTTCAGTGCTTATGCTGGATCTTTTAAACAGAACATTTGAATATCCGATGGAATATATTATTGAGGCGCTTGCGCCTACTTCCGAGTATGATTTTGACCGGTTGCCTCCTGAAAAGCAGCATATATACAGATATATTCAGTCCAATCATATTTCTAATTCACCGGATGGCCCTTGGTTTTTTATTATCGCCCGCAATGATTTTTATAATAATGCGCTTCAGCTCATAGGCATTACCGATACGGCCATGCTTCGCCCGCAGGTATTTGCCCTGCAGGAAGGAGAAGTACAGATAGGGCTCATCTGTTCGGAAAAGCAGGCTATTGATGCAACACTTCAAAGCCTTGCTACTGAAGACAGCCGGTTCTGCCCGGTAGCCGATAAATACTGGAACGCCCGTGGCGGAAGTGCTGCAGACGGCGGATCATTTCTTTTTACCATTAAGGATAACGGTAAAGGAAACGGGGGGAAAGAACTGGTTTGCACCAACAAATTCGGAGAACCGGTAGTAATTCCAAAAGACAAAATTTCCTGTGATATCACAATAGATATTTCATCTCATGCAGATGCCGGCAGTATTTCAAAAGAAATTGAGTCTGCTTTTGCGACAAATGATTCTGCGGGTGCGGCTAGTTATTTTATAAAAAACATCACAGGCTGGGATTATGCCAAATTAAGATATTCCTGCAATGAGATGGTAAGGCTTGCGGGCTTAAATGATGATAATGCTGAAAAAGCCATATATGTGTTATCTGCTTTAAATGATCAACTTTATCCTGTCGGTACAAAGAAACGCAGTTGGGTGCTGCACATCATAAGAGACAGCCTTACCGCAATTTTCAAAGCTGTAAGGGATCTGAGCAGCGCGGGTTCCGGCATTTACGGCCACATCGACTGGGATACCCGCTTATCGATCCGGGCGCCTAAAGATAACGAGAAAATACTTATAATAAATGCAAGAAATTTTCCGCCTGAAGGCGATGACTGTGACGCAAGACTCATATGCGCCGCTTATGAACTGGGCTGGAAGCAATTTATCTGCTATGGATATAAGGGCCAGAGGTTTACTGGGTGCGGCTTAAGTGATGGGGCGGATGGTGTTATAATAGATGTTTACGGCAGTTCAGGTGATTATCTGGCTTCTGGAATAGACGGGCAGGAAATTTATGTGCATGATAACGCCCAGGATCAGTTGGGCCAGATCATGAAAAGAGGAAAGCTTGTTGTTTACGGCGATGTAGGCCAGACTTTCATGTACGGAGCAAAAGGAGGAAATGTATTTGTAAGAGGCAATGCGGCAGGACGTCCTCTCATAAACGCTGTAGGTTCCCCAAGGGTTATAATCAACGGAACCTGTCTGGATTACCTGGCTGAATCTTTCATGGCCGGTGATGCCTTAAACGGCGGCGGCTTCGTTATTTTAAACGGTCTAAAATTTGATGAAGACGGTAATGTTGCCAGTCTGGAAAGTCCATATCCCGGTTCAAACCTTTTTTCACTTGCATCCGGTGGAGCCATTTATATCAGGGATCCTTTTCGTGAACTGGTAAACGAACAGTTAAACGGAGGAGAATATTTAGAATTGACCCAGGCTGACTGGGATCTTATCCTGCCGTATCTTAAAGAAAACGAAAAGCTGTTCGGAATCTCTGTGGAAAATGATTTGCTCACAGTAAACGGCGAAAGAAAAGATTATAGCGAAGTATACCGGAAGGTAATGGCTGTAAAATCGGATCTGCATGCCTTAGAATCTATTGCCTCCGAAGAGTATGGCGTAGAATGGGAAGAAGAATAGGAATAGTTATGAACTGCTGATCAACTAAACCTATCTCTTAGTGCTTCAATAAATCGAGGTTCAACGCTGTTAATTGCCTCGATAAAAGAATCAGGATCATCAAGATACTCTTTTTCATAAAGGAAAATGTATAACAATTTTAACATGGGTGGCCAATCAACATGTTCGTGGGGTTCCATCATAACCTTTCGCAGAACATGATCAAACAAAAATTCTTCGAAATATATCGCCTTGACAGACTTGAGAACTACTATGTCATCATGCATATACCGGTAAACAAAGTTTAAAAAAATTTCTGCAAGGAAAGGAAAATTCCGGATATTCTTACCTGGAACACCTTTTTTCGAAAGCCAGTCAGAGAAACTTTCTTTGAAGGCCTTCTCCATCGAAAAATATTCATCTTCCCAATTGCTGTAATCCTTTCCGCCGTAAATATGCTTGTCCATCTTGTTCAGATTGACGATTAACTTTTTATCTTTCTCGCCTGGAGGGAAGACCTCATCAGAAAGTTGAAGTTGGTTGTAGTTGAATGGCGCAATCAGATGGGATATTTCTTTACGCATATACATCATTGGTGAACCCTGAATTTGGAAATCAGGAGGAAACTTTTCTCTTTTTATTATAATATACTTGTCCAGCAGCTTTTGGGCTTCATTCTGCTCAACTTGACAAAAAAGCTGGATCGCGGCTAAGATTTTTTTTGTTATTTTTTCATCTACATCTCCTAATTCCATAAAGATACAGTAATTCCATATTAGAGAGGTGAATTGAAAAGCCTCGTTCATATCCTCGACTTCTCCTGATTCATCAAAATCGATAATTGATTGGGAATACGCCATTAAGGCCTGAGTCATTGGTAATGCAAAAAATCCAGAGGGAGCACCCAAATCAGCCATAGCTGTACGCTCAACTCGTTTGTAATCAGTTTTTAACTTAGTTTTTTTCAGCTTTACTTTCAGCTTTTTGCGCTCTTGTGCCTTAGCATTTTTTTTAGCTGAAAGTTTCTTATCTTTCTCTTTCTTGCTCATATCGAATCTCAGTATTTAAAAGGTTTTCATTATATAGTGTTTGACCGGCAAATGGTAATTGATTGATTTTGGAGATAAATATTGAATAAAAGTAAAACGAAGATTTTTCAGAAGGATGCATTTTATACTTGCATTCTTGACTCATTAATGGTAGCTATTTATTTGAATTAACACTGAATATTGCTTTTTCACCCGGAAAGTAGAAAAGCAATAACGAGTCAAAACTAAAAAATCTTCGTGGAAATGATTTATGCGAAAAGTCATCGATTTGCAAATGGAATTTTGGAAAAAGGATATCTCCGACATAGAATTCAATGCCGTTGAATTAAGAATAAAAATACTTGCAATTTAAATGTAATATGCTAAAATAACACAGTTATACAAAAAACATTAAGGAGAAAAAAATGTTAAAACAATTTTTGAAAATCGACAAAGTTGGCACGGATCATGATTTTCCATAAGTGTGCCAAAATTAATTAAACACCTTGAAAAAATTATAGAATCACCTGATTTCCAAGCCCGCCACAAAGAATCACCAAAACATTTTACCCGAAATCGTTCACTTTCTTTTAAAAATTTAGTAACCTTCTTTGCAAACCTTAATAAAGGGTCCTACGAAACCGAACTGAAAGAGTTTTTCAAAACAAAAAACAATCAGCTGGTTCCGAATCCAAAGGCAACTAAAAGCGCTGTCTCAAAAGCAAGAAAAAAGCTCAAGCCATCTGCATTCGTGGAACTCAACAGGGAAATGATTCATGAATGCGAAAAAACATCATCTCTTGCAACCTGGGACGGAATGCGCCTGATTGCTGTTGATGCCTCTACAGGCACAGTGCCGGATGAACAAGAAATCTTAGAGCATTTTGGCGTTTGGAATGGAACCAATGGAGACCCTTGTCCTAAAGCCAGAATATCTCAAATGTTTGATGTCCTGAATCACCTTACACTCGATGCGCTCATCAGGCCTAAAAAAGAAGGAGAAAGAGAACTGGCCTCTCTTCATTTCACAAAATTGATGCCATCTGATCTGGTATTACTGGATCGAGGCTATCCGGCAGCATGGCTTTTCAGTTTAATTTTGTCCCTCGATGCTCATTTTTGTGCACGGGTTAAAGTTTCCCAATGGAAGATCATCAAGAAGTTTTTTAATTCCGGTAAGAAGGAAAAAATCGTTAAATTGCCACAAACCTATCCTTCCATCAGAATGTGTAAAGAAATGGGGCTCGATACAACGGACATCAGGGTTCGGCTCATCCGGATTGAACTGCCTTCCGGTGAAACGGAAATTCTTGTCACATCTTTACTTGATAAAAATCGATTCAATTATGATGTTTTTGCCGAACTCTACCATATGCGATGGCCCGTTGAGGAAGACTATAAGATCATGAAATGCCGCATCCAGATAGAAAACTTTTCCGGCAAAACGGTTCGATCCGTATATCAGGACTTTTATGCCAAAGTGTTTTCAAAGAACCTGACAATGATTATCGTCAATTCCGTACAACCTCTTGCAGACTTAAAAACTGCAAAACGAAAATACAAATACCATATCAATATAACTCAAGCTCTTTCGGGTCTCAAAAATACTATTGTACTGCTGATGATAAATCCTTATGAAACAACCTGTCAGATCATATCAGATCTGCAAGAGCTGTTTCTAAAATGTCTTGAATCAGTCCGGCCGGGCAGAAGTTATAAACGCAATTTTAAAAAGCGAAACAAAAAATTTCATTCAGCATACAGGCAACCTGCTTAATTCAACGGCATTGACATAGAATTTGATCTTCAATCCCGGGACGAAATTCCTAAGCTGATGATTGGACTGCAATACATTTATAGTACAACTTCCTTACGTGAGAAGGTATTTGATATTCTGAAACGAATTGTGCCGAAGAAAAGTCATGCAATTGGAAGAACGGGCATGGACCTGTGGAAGATACTGGTTTTAGGAACCTTGCGCCTAAACTGCAACTGGGACTACGATAAAGTTCATGAGATGGCCAACAATCATCATAAATTGCGTCAGATGCTCGGGCACAGTGAAACTGATCTTGATTCAAAGTATGCCTTGCAGACCATAAAGGATAATATTGTTTTACTAACCCCGCAGATATTGAATGAGATTAATCAAATTGCTGTCAAAGCTGGGCACAGCATTATTTCAACGAAACAGGAATTAAGAGGCAGCTGCGATTCTTTTGTCGTTGAAACAGATGTACATTATCCGACTGACACAAATCTGTTGTTTGATGCCATGCGCAAAATGATAATTCTGATTGCAATCATTTGTTCCGAGGTTGGCATCACAGACTGGCGCCAAAGCCATCATCAAATAATAAAAATAAAGCGTCTACTGCGAAGAATTCAAAGACTCAGACGTTCAACATCAAATAATGAATCTAAAAAGGAGACCAGAAATAAATTAATTATTGAACAGCACCGGAATTACATTGATGTCTGCCATGCCTTAGTGCTCAAGGTCAAAGAGACAATCCGGATTCTGCGGGAGATGCTGATATTATCAACGTCTCAAAATATTAGACTGAGTGAGGTTGAAGAGTATATTGGTCATGCGCAACGGCAAATTGACCAGATTCTAAAAAGAGTCGTTTTAGATAAAAAGATACCGCACGAAGAAAAAGTATTTTCAATTTTTGAGCAGCACACCGAGTGGATCAGCAAAGGGAAAGCCGGTGTACCACAGGAGTTGGGTTTAAAGGTTTGCATCCTGAAAGATCAATATGGTTTCATTCTTCATCACCAGGTAATGGAACGACAGACCGATGATAAAGTGGCTGTTGAAATGGCGAAGCAGGCCAAAAATAGATTTGATAATCTTTCTGGCTGTAGTTTTGACAAAGGTTTTTATACTCCTGACAACGGAAGGCAGTTAGCAAATATATTGGATTACGTGGTTTTGCCCAAAAAAGGGCGACTATCGGAAAAAGACAAACAAATAGAGAACTCGGAAGAATTTATTGAATCCAGGCGTAAACATAGCGCAGTGGAATCTTCCATTAATGCTTTGGAGAACCATGGATTGGATCGCTGTCCGGATCATGGCCTGCATGGATTTAAACGCTATGTTGCGTTATCCGTTTTAGCCCGGAATATACAGATATTAGGACATCTGCTTCAGCAAAAAAAATTAAGGCTTCAGAGACG
>JAHIFE010000199.1 GCA_018901125.1 Pseudomonadota bacterium
TCAAAGAACAAGACCGGGAAACCCGACCTGGAAGCAAATGAGTGGCGGTCCCATAAGCAGGAGGCATATGAGATTCTGAGCAAGAACGTATCGCTTAGAGAGCACGCATTAAATGTCGCAAAGCTCCTTATTGAAAAAAGAAAGAAAGAAAGCAAAGATTTCATAATGGAGATGGGAAGGCTTCTTTTCGTTTCCTTAGGACATGACATTGGAAAAATCCCATCGATCAATTGTATAAACCAGGGTAAAGACCATTTCATTATTTCGTATGAAATATTAAACGATATACTGCCTTTAGACTATCCCTCAAGAGATGAGATTTTAGCAGCCGTTCGAGACCACCATTATCCCAATACTACTTCTTCCAATGCACTATTAAAGCTTTTAAAAACCGCCGACCACCAAGCCCGGCAACAGGAGCTTAAAAAATACGGCTATCAAATTCAGAGTTTGAAGGCTGATAAAAAAGAAGCAACAATATCTGAAAATACATCGAACAAATATATTCCACAATACGATCCAGTGGATCTAACATGACTGGATGTCTCCAAACTCCTGGATTTAGTGTCCGAGCGAATAAATGTGGTGAAAAACGGCCAATATGAAGCTTTTTCGCATTCCGGAATTGTTTATGTTTTCCCTGTCCTGTTGGCAAGATTAGTATGCGATCTCTGGCAATCGAGGCCGGACGTATGAATGTCTTGGCTTATTCGGCAAACAAGGAAAAGATGGGGGATTTAATGTATGCCATCCGACAAGTATTGAATGAGCATATTCCTAAAGATATGGTTGGACCGAGTTTTATAGGCCGCAGATTTCAGATTCTCACAAAGCAGGGCAAAGCGCTTAATCCAGGATTTTATATTCCTTTGAGATCATCGGCATTTGTGAATGAGTCATTTTTAGAAGATAAAAATCAAATTAATACACTATTTCAATCCATTCAGAGTGTGATCATTTTTAGAGCGAAAGATAATTCGAAATTTCATAGTTGACAATAATAGGTATTACAATATATAATTTTTCAGTACTTTAAATATCGGTAGTATCTGGTTTCTAAGAGGCCGGGCACATGCCGACACATAATTTGGGAAGTGTTAGATCCCAGAGGTGTGTCGAGTTGTGCCTGGCCTTTTTTTATTAGTAATTGACAACGGAAAGGAAATCTCGGGAAATGAAAAAACGAAATAAAAAACAGATGTATAATACCATTCAAGGAAATTTCTGCAAATCGCTAAACGAGGCATCAACAGAAAAATGTGTAGGAGGTAAGGCTTCAAATCTGTCGAAGGTGCAAGCGATCGGCATGCGGGTGCCGCAAAGCTTCGTGCTATTAAACACGGCTCTTTCCGAATTCTTGCGTTATAATGGATTGGAAAGAATGATTCGAAATTACCTCAATTCTTTCGAAACAGAATCCAACAAAGATTTGATCAACCAATACAATCAGATCTGTAGGAAAGTCCTGGATGTAATCATCCCCCCTGCAATAGGAGATGAAGTCAGCGACCTTGCAGACAGACTTCTAAGCAAAGCCCCTGGCGGTTTGGCTATTCGTTCTTCAGCGACCGTGGAGGATGACCAGAACGCCAGCTTTGCTGGCGTGTTCGAAAGTTTTCTCGGCTGTTCAGAGATCTCTGAGACGATGGAATATGTAAAAAGGGTCTGGTCTTCGCTTTGGGCTCCCAAGTCAATCCACTACATGAAAATAAAGGGAATAGATCCTCTGATATTCGGGTTTGACGGTATGGCTGTGATAATTCAAAAAGTGGTGCCTGCTAGATGTTCTGGAGTTATCCACACTGCAGATACGAAAAGCGGGAACCCATGGCAATTTGTCCTTAATGCAACCGAAGGTCTCTCTGCCCTCATGATGGGGGAAAGTGGAGTTGGGGATCGACTGGTTTTGGATTGGGAAACAGGGACGATATTGGAGCAAGAAATCGGGGAAAAAAGTGTACGACTTGACACATATAAAGGTACGGTGCGGAAAAGGCGAATGATCGGAAATGTTGCATGGCGTCCTGCCTTGGAAACTTCTGACATCAAGATCATTGCAGGGATGGCAAGAGCATTAGACGAAAAATTCGATATGCGTATGGATATCGAGTGGGCATTTGATGAAAAAGGCATAATGGTTTTACAGGCACGCCCACTAACAGCACTGCCGAAATTTTTTCCTCACGTTCTATCGGATGAAGAAAAGCAGCAAAGATGGTGGGCATGTACTTTCAATGGAAATCCCAGACCAGGGGTATTTAATGGGACACCTCAGCCGGGGGCGGAATTCATTCCTCCATTCTTTAGAGATCTCTCCAGTCAAGAAATGTGGATGCGTTATCAACCGGAGGGACTGGTTTTCTATGCAGATCCCGACAAGGAAGATAAAGATTTTAATGGATACCGATTTGCAACGACAGTTAAGTGGCGAACTTTAACAGATTATTTCAAAGACGATGTGGAACTAGAATCATGGCTGATGGATAACGAGAGCACATACCGGCGTGAATGGGCAAGATTCTGGGTAGAGCTGGATGAGATTGTTAATACTTCGTCAGAGGCCAATAGGAAATCCACAAACGTGATCGATCTCATCCCGGTCTTACTGAGTGTCAGAGAGGCATGGGCGGACCTTACAGCCATGATCAGCGGTGCACCACAAGGTTTAGGATTTATTTGCGAAGGGTTACTGGAGAGATTTTATAAAGAATATGTGTCCGAAGATTTCAATGTTAGCATCATGCAGGATGCTAGTACTGAGTCATTCACATTTCAGCAAACAAAAGCTCTTCAGGAGCTTGGGAAGTCCATTGATGAGGAAACAGTCAGAAAAGCTTTCAGGAATTTGCCAGCCAGTGAAATTATCCCGTGGCTTCTTGAAGCAGATCCTGATTGCGTTTTTCTCCGGAGATTTGAAAGCTTCTGTTGGCGTTTTGGGAGGAGACTCCCAAGATGGACCAACAGAAAATCACTAGTGGATAAAGGAATCATGATTCGAGTCTGGAGTGGCAAAGATGATGTACAGGCAGTGAGCGCAATTAAAGCAGCATTTCTATTGCAGGCACAGGATGTGGAAATAAAAAGAGAGGAGGCTCTTAGTCGTGGAGCAAAGCAGATGAAGAAAATTTATGATTTTCTGTCGAACAAGGATCACTCACTTTTAGAACGTTTTGACCGCATTATTAGTTGGGCTTCATTTTGGAACCAAGTTCTTAATGACCGGCATGCAATAACAATTGCCGTTAACTGGTTGTATGAATTGCTATGGCAGGTTGGCTGCGGTCTCTGTGAAGAGGGCTTGTTTGATGAACCTGCGGATGTTTTAGCTTTATACCCGGAAGACCTTAAAGAAATAATCCGGTTAAAAGATATATGTAATTTGACCGGTATGTTTAGAAGCCGAAAACGAGAATGCCTAAGAAATCGACGACTGACACCGCCTGCTCTAATTGGGAAGCCCTTTGACTGGGAACCGAAAAAGGACAATTCGGAAGCGCTATCCAAGACAAATGTTAGGGAGAGAAATCAACTAATTGATAGATTCTTGGGCCAGGGAAACTGCAGGGGTAAAGCTACAGGAAAAGCCAGGAAAACAGCAGCTGCCGAGGATTCGGCCTTCCTCGACTCAATAACACCAGATGATATAATTATTATAACTGTGCCTATGGTAAGTGCTTTTTTTGATTGGCATTCACTACTCATGACAGCTAGGGGGGTCGTTTCAGCTGGAAAGCCATACCACCATCTTGTACATGTAGCTAATGAATGTGACGTTCCCTTGATTTGGTCTGTACAGGGGGATCTCTCGGCGATCCCCGATCAGGCAATGGTCCGTATTGACTCAGATTCTGGCAAGATAAGTCTTTTGTTAAAAAATGAGTAGAGTAATCGCATGCTGTATGAGGAAAATGAAATTTTCATTTTTGATGTTTTAAGAGGTTTCTTGGGAATTCTTCGGGCTCCGGGGTCGGACCAAGTTAAGATGCTGAAGTAAAATTATAAAGAAGATATAGAAGGGCTGAAAATTAGCTTAGGATAGTGTTTTCGCCCTTGAAAATGACACTCTAAGGAAAAATGCCAAGAGCAAGCAGACATTACATACCCGGTCATGTTTGGCATATTACACATAGATGCCATAAAAAGGAATTTTTGTTAAAATTTACCAGAGATCGTAGACGATGGCTATGGTGGCTACTTGAAGCCAAGAAACGATATGGTTTGTGCGTCCTTAATTATGCGATTACATCAAATCATGTCCACCTTCTTGTGAGGGATAAAGGTCACAGCGATGTGATTTCAAAATCAATTCAATTAATCGCAGGAAGAACCGGGCAGGAATTCAATCATAGAAGAGGGCGTAAAGGCGCATATTGGGAAGACCGTTATCATGCGACAGCGATCGAAACAGATGATCATTTGGTTCAATGTCTTGTTTATATCGACATGAATATGGTTCGTGCTGGAGTAGTAAAACATCCTTCAGAATGGGAATGTTGCGGATATAATGAAATACAGAAACCAAAGATAAGATACTCGCTGATTGATTATGAAGAATTAAAAAGTCTGATTGGGTTCAAAGATATGAATGCCCTTGCTGTGAAGTATAGCGGATGGATTGAAGAAGCATTAAAAGCGGATAGAAATTGCCGTGATGAGAAGTGGACGGAGAGCATAGCTGTAGGCAGTGAAGCCTATGTAAAGAAAACAAAGGATGGGCTGGGGTACAAAGGGATACATCGAAAAGTGTATGAGAAAGATGGGACTTTCGAGCTAAAGGAATCCATAGCTGCTTACAACGACCTTTTTGGGGCTGAAAATGAATCGCTAAGGTCAAAAAATAGCTTCATTTGGAATGATTTTGATCAAATATCAGCATGATGGCTTGGTCCGA
This sequence comes from Pseudomonadota bacterium, assembly GCA_018901125.1. Lineage (GTDB taxonomy): Bacteria > Desulfobacterota > Desulfobacteria > Desulfobacterales > RPRI01 > RPRI01. Next base: position 4,892 of record JAHIFE010000199.1, read on the forward strand.
CCCCGGAGCTGGAGCTGCGGATTGACCCGCCCCCGCCGAACAAGCCATATCGTGGCAAGGGTTTTGATTTCCATGCTGCAAAGCTTTGTGGGAAGACGGTTCGCTTCAGGAAGAGTGGTGACTCCGCCTTTGGCTTTGTATCTGGATGAGTTTTCCAATATCGCCTATTTTGATATCGCCGATTTGTTCAACAAAGCAGGCGGGGCCGGCATATGGATTCATGCGTTCTCCCAGTCCATAGCTGACCTTAGCGCAGAAATCGGTGATGACCATTCCCGAAAGATTCTGGATAACACAAACACCAAAATATTCATGCGGGTTAATGACCCTCAGACCGCATCATATATTTCAGAGTATTCCGGGACTGTAAAAAAGTTCAGCCCCATTCTGCAACTTGGCGGTGGCATCATGATCCGAGAGACCGAAGAACAGGCGGTATTAATCGAAGATGCCATGAATCTTGGCATTCAGGATTTTTATATGTTCGGTCTTTCCGGTGCATGCCGGGGAAAGACAGTGACTGTTAAACCACCGGTTATGGAAGTTGTCTATCCGGAAATAATCCTGCCATTAACCTGATATTTTTTATTATGTCTTGGGATATGGTTTCTTTTTTGAACAAAATATTTTGGGGATTGGGAACGATATCGCTGTTAATTCTTATGATCGGATATCTGTTCAGGCACACCAAAAAGGAGAAGCTGGCATTGGTCAACGCTGAGGCGTTAAACCTGGGAAAACCTATTAACGGAAGTGAGAAAGGCATGCATTTGGAAAACAAAAAACCGACATGGTCGAATCCGGAAATTGAAATCTTCTACATGGAATATACCCATCCTTATTTAGAAATCCTAAAGCAGATAAATGTCTTTGAGGGAATAATGAGACTTCTGGAATTGCTGGACCGGGAAGGGGGGTGCTCATCCATCGCAAAATGGTTTCTAAATTCAAAGAACAAGACCGGGAAACCCGACCTGGAAGCAAATGAGTGGCGGTCCCATAAGCAGGAGGCATATGAGATTCTGAGCAAGAACGTATCGCTTAGAGAGCACGCATTAAATGTCGCAAAGCTCCTTATTGAAAAAAGA
>JAHIFE010000200.1 GCA_018901125.1 Pseudomonadota bacterium
GTAAGCGTATATTAAACCCCATCTTCAAAATCGTGCAGCCATGAAATAATATGCCTTCAAAAAAGGAGGCATTAAAATGGAAAAAACGTGGAAAGAAAAGAACCAGGAGCGCCACACCTTCTGGAAAACCCATCTTGAACAGTGGTCAGCATCCGGCTTGAGCCAAAGGGAATACTGTAGACAGAACGATTTAATAGCGCATCGGTTTACCTATTGGAAAATCAAATTAAAAGGAACTCATCTTCCGGTCAAATTTGTTCAGATTCCACCAGAACCGATAAGGATCTGCCCATCTAATCTAAAATTAAATATCGGCCCCGGACTTCAGATAGAAATACCTGAGGGATTTTCTCAGGTGACGCTTGAACTTGTGTTGGCGACACTGAGGGTTCTGTGATGTTACCGTTGTCATCAAATACAAAAGTTTTTTTAGCACTGGGTGCAACCGATATGCGCAAATCTATAAATGGGCTGTCCATCATCGCCAGTGAGCAAATGCAAAAGGATATTTTCTCCGGGCACTTGTTTGTATTTTGCAATCGAAACCGAACCATACTCAAAATCCTTTATTGGGATAAGAATGGTTTTTGTCTGTGGCAGAAACGGCTTGAAAAAGACCGGTTCAAGTGGCCAGGAACTCAAAAAGAGGTTATGGATATCGGCAGCCGGGAGTTGTCCTGGCTGATTGCCGGTCTCAATATCCACCAGGCTCATAAACCCTTGAAATATTCGGCAATTTTTTAAATAAAAACTATGAAAAGCCGCGTGGTTATGCTATATACAGAGCATGACCAAAGAGAAATTATCCCATACCCAAGACCCTGATGAAATCAAAAAAATCGCTCTGAATTTGTTTGATGAAAATCAGATTTTACAAGAACAGGTCAAGTATCTTCAGGATAAACTTTTTGGTCGAAGATCAGAAAAAACCCCAAAGGATGACGGTCAGCTTTCTTTGTTTGATATACCTGAACCACAGCTTCCCATATTAGAAGAACCCGAAGAAACAATTGTTGCTTCACATACCCGGCAGAAAAGAGGCCGGAAGCCCTTATCCGTTGATCTCCCGAGGGTAGATGTTATCCATGAACTCACAGAAGAAGAAAGACAATGTGCCTGCGGATGCCTTAAATCCCGTATTGGTGAAGAAGTATCCGAACAATTGGATTACATTCCTGCCAAAGTAAGGGTTATCCGGAATATCCGGTACAAATATGCCTGTAAGAACTGCGAAGGTGTTGATGATGATGGTCCAACCGTATCCATTGCCAGGATGCCCGAACAGATCATCCCCAAAAGCATAGCCACCCCAGGGCTTCTGGCTCATATTTTAACAGCCAAGTTTGCTGATGCCCTTCCATTTTACCGGCAGGAGAAACAGTTTTCCAGAATCGGGGTTGAACTTGGCCGGGCAACCATGTGCAACTGGGCCATGAAAACAGCGCAAGCGTGTGAAATAGTCATCGCCATGATGCAGGCTTCTGTTTTGGAAAGTCCGGTGATTAATATTGATGAGACCACGGTTCAAGTTCTCAAAGAACCTAAAAAATCAAAATCATATATGTGGGTCTTCAAAGGAGGGCCGCCCGGTAAGCCGGTTATCCTGTTCCAATATCATGCGACACGATCCGGTGATGTGGCTGCTGGTTTTTTAAAAGGATACAAAGGTATCGTCCAGACAGACGGTTATGGTGGTTATGATTTCCTTGATGACAAAAAAGATATCCTTCATGTGGGTTGCTGGGTCCATGCCCGCAGAAAATTTAAAGAAGTGACCAAGGCTCTCGGGAACAAGCAGAATCCATCCGGCAATGCCGGCTCTGCTCTAAAATACATAGGCAAACTTTATAAAATCGAAAAGGAAGCACGACTGGAAGAACTGTCACCGGACCGACTTTATGCTCGAAGGCAATCTGAAGCTATCCCGATCCTTGACGAGTTTAAAAAATGGCTTGATGCAAGAATAAACCAGGTGCCCCCAAAAAGTTTATTGGGCAAAGCCGTCAATTACACCCTGAACGAATGGCCCCGTCTGATCAGCTACACACTGGACGGCAGGATCAAGCCAGACAATAATGAAGTTGAAAACGCCATTCGCCCCTTTGTGGTGGGCAGGAAAAACTGGTTGTTCTCCTGTTCCCCTGAAGGCGCCAATGCCAGTGCAGCAATCTACAGCCTGATTGAAACTGCCAAGGCTAATGGCCATGATCCCTACTGGTATTTGAAATATCTTTTTGAACATCTTCCTGAAGCCATGACTACGAAGGATTTTGAGGCACTGCTTCCCCATAATGTCGAAAAAAGTGCTCTTGCAGGACCCGCCGCTGATTGATATCCCATTTTTATTATGTTGAACAGATGGGGTTTAAAATACGCTTACTAATATACTGATACAAATCAAGACCATTTTCTGTTAAAAATTGAAACCATGATCACTCTGTTTTAATTCCAAAATCGGAGTTTATTATGTAACTATTTATATTGCTGGTACTGATAACCTGCTGTTTTAACTAACTTGTGAAAAGTAGAACCATATGACGGTCTGCCTTTACTTTTGCTAATACATTCTTTGTTCATTATTCTCTGAAAAATTTCTAATGGTACGTTGGAATATTTGTAACCACTATCATTTTTAAATTCAACATATAAATCATTGCCTGAAGAAGCTATCCTATTAATCATATCTGAATCAAATCCAATTTCTTTCCAATCTAAATCTTGCATATCAATTCCTTTCCAATTTAAATTTTGTATATCAATTTATTTTTGAATCCATCTCTCAATGGTTTTAATATAGCTAAAATCTTTTTTTCTTTTTTCGGACCAAACACCAATTTTTTTATCAAAATGTATGTTGCCAACTGAGTCCAATAAAGGTATTTTGATTTTCATTGGAATTTTCATTGATTCGCCAATAACAAAGGCATCACCATTCCCTAATGAGGATAATGATTTTAAAAATGTTGCAAAATTATTAGGTGCAAAACTTGTTATTTTTGATTGATCCTCACTATTAGTTAACCTCAAAGCAATAAACGTACTAACCCCAAAACAAGCTTGATTTA
>JAHIFE010000201.1 GCA_018901125.1 Pseudomonadota bacterium
ATCCGTTCGGCTCAGTTCAACAACATTTTATCAACCATCCCGCTCGCTTAAATATTACTTGCAGGTTTTACAAAGATTTACTATAGAATACAGCCATATGGTTTTATTTGGGCGGGACAATTGATAAAACGCTATTCGTTATAAATTACAAATAGCAAAAGGATAAAATAACATGCAAAATAAAACAGAATTTACATGTTACGGCTGTGGACAAATAGAACTTCATAATGGCTCTATCCCTCCGAGTTGGTCGATATTAAATCTTCTTGGTGTTTCTCAAGTTTTTTGCTCTGGTTGCGTGTACCATTTCGACCATCGTACTGGTCCAAATTATTCTGCCGACATCTCTCCTTCAATGAAGGAAGGGCTTCAACGGCGGCATAAACTTGTTTTTGAGAATGGTCAATAAAGCTGATTAAATCTTCAATACAATATTTTACTCCTCCAGAACGCCCGAAGAGAATACCTGATTCCTCTATAAGTCCTTCGGCGAAAAGCTGTTCTGAATCCGCTGTAAAGGCATTTGCCCTTTCGCACCATGCGATAACAAGAGACTCAATTGTTACGTATTTCATAACACACTCCTTTTTATAACCAAGTGCTCCAGCGGATAGAACCGCTGAGCTTTAACGTTAAACTGAAAAAATATATGATACTGAGCGCTTTTGTTGTACTACACGAATTATCAGAGACCACGGCATATGGCATTTTCAAAAAAGAGGCTTCGTCAATGTTTATTGGAAAGACCGAACGAAAAAAGAAAGATGGTTTTTCCGGGTTGGGTTGGTGCTTTTATCGCTACCTCTTACAATTGCTTTCTCGGTCGGCATATGGCAAAAAATAAACGTTTAACAAATCAATTAACCCAACGCCGAGTAAGTACATTTGAAATCCATTAACGGTGGCGGCGTGGGTTATTTCCGGCGTTAACCCGTGGATAGAAAATGATAAAAGATTACTACCACAATCAATTTCGAGCCGATCTGACGAAATTCATGCCAGATGCGAGAGTGCCGTATTTCGGGCATAGCTGGGAGAAGTTTTGGGGACGCCCTTTAGTTTTAAAGTTAATATCTAAAAGGAATATAATAACTTAGGCTTACAAACAACTGCTCTTCTGCCTGATAATATCAAATGTTGCCGCCAGATGCGCTATCGCTTCAGCCTTAGGATTCGGTGGCGCATCCATCCTTTTCAAGATAGGTCTAAATCCGATTTCATAGCATAAACAAACGCTACTTCAGACCGATCTCCCCGGATAAGAACTTGGACTTTCACCTCATAAGTTCGCGCCCATGCAGGGCGTACATAAATGGTTGCACATGGATTGCAATTCCGCTGCGCTACATTGCAACCAGTGAACCAAGTCATTCTGCATTAAGATAAACCTTGACAATGCGTACGCTATGACGTACCTTTTGATAAAAAACGAGGTGTAATATGCCGACATTATCTGCTTCTGAGGCAAGAACTAAGCTGTATCGACTTATAGATCAAACATCGTCATCCCACGAGCCAATCCTGATAACTGGCAAACGAGGAAATGCCGTCTTAATATCCGAGGATGATTGGCGGTCAATTCAAGAAACCATTTTTCTTTTAAACATTCCTGGTATGCGGGAATCTATCCGTGAAGGTTTAGCAACTCCATCAGAGGAATGTAAAGAGGAACTTGATTGGTGAGCTGGAGACTTGTTTTCACGAAGCAAGCACAGAAAGATGCTAAAAAAATAGCTGCCTCTGGTCTCAAAGAAAAAGCTAATACATTACTTGAAATATTGTGCGATAATCCTTACCAAGTTCCGCCTGCGTATGAAAAACTCGTCGGTGATTTAGCAGGCGCTTTTTCTCGGCGAATAAATATTCAACACCGTTTGGTTTATCAAGTCATAGACGACGAAAAAACTGTCAAAATCATTCGTATGTGGACCCACTATGAATAGCCGGAGAGAACATGTCGTTTCACACTTGATCGGGAACCCGCACCTTTTTCCCCAAATAGCCTTGGTTGAATTAAATATTGATAAAACACTGCCGGTTTGGGTTCCCGGCAGGTGAACTTGGCTTTCATATAGAGACAAAATTAATAATGAGTCGTTTTCTGTTAGATAATGAAACTGTAATTGATAGTCATACGGGTTTGATGTGGACAAAAAACGCCTCTTTTTTTGATCTTCCTATGAATTGGGACGAGGCTTTAAATACTATTAAAGAACTCAATAAGTCAGGGCTACAAGGATATCAAAATTGGAAAATTCCCAATCGTAAAGAATTGTTCAGTTTGATGAGTCATAATACGATTAATCCAAGTCTGCCTGTTGGCCATCCTTTTACAAACGTATTTTCAAGTTACTACTGGACTTCTTCAACTTGTGCAAGGCTGCCTAACCAAGCGTGGTATATTCATTTGGGAGGAGCCAGAGTGTTCAAAGGAATGAAATATGGTTCATATATGGTTTGGCCTGTTAGAACCGTGGAGAACCATAATAAAAGTAATTTGTTTCAAACCGGACAGAAGATCTGTTTTGATGAATGGGGTAGTATTATAGATTGTCATGATACCGGTCAAGATGGTGAAATACAGGCAGGCTTGAAGTTCTCCAAGAATCGTTTCACAAAACACGAACAGACTATCTATGATAATGATACAGGTTTGACATGGCTGCGAGATGCAACTGTCCATAAAGACATGATGAATTGGAATACGGCTTTTGATTTGATTTCAAAGATGAACAGCGAAATTGCATATGGCCATAATGATTGGCGAGTCCCAAACATTATTGAACTGGATAGCTTAACAGATATGGGCCAACATTCACCTGCGTTATCGAATGATCATTCATTCAATGATGTACAGGAGTTTTATTGGTCTTCAACCACAAGCATGTATGACATGAATTATGCGTGGGTATTATATATGGTAGATGGAGCCATTGGCGTTGGACATAAGCCGTTATCTGAATTTTATCTCTGGCCTGTAAGGGGAAAAGAGAGAATGATGCTTCGATAACAGCTAACAAATCGCTGCATTGGATTTTACTCCGCTACGGTTCGTAAAACCAATGAGTTCAACCGTTGGCGCTACTGAAAGGATCAGTAATGGTATCGCAATTGCGCGATATGGATTGCATCTTCGGAAATCTTATAGATGAATTTGTGACCTCTGTTGTCAATAGTGTAAACCAATTTATTTTCATACCGCTTGTTTCAATGCGTAAAATTGCTTATCAAAGACAACCGGAGACAGATAGCCAAGTCTGGCCTGCCGCCTTTGCCGATTATAAAAAATCTCTATATATTCTGTTATGTCCCGAAATGCCTCTTCTCTGAATTCCTTATTGTATTTACCATATGGTATTCTTCCTATTGTGCCTACATTTCTATATTTTGCCTTAACATTGGTGTACACTTTTTTCAACATACCTCAATTACGCAAGATTTCAGTAATGGGTCATCAATAAAAGACTCTGGATTTTTAATTGAAATTACAGTATCGTTTCTCATGGGTGTGTATACTTTACTCTTTTGTGGTCGGTTAATTGCCTGGTAACAATCAACCGATGGATGCACCACCTATCTCTCTTAACACAATTTTTGACTATATCTCAAGGAGATTGGGTTCAATGGCAAACAATCTAACCAAAGATGAATTGGAACACAGGATTCAGGAATTGGAAAGACAAGTTGACAGCCTAAAGCAAATAGAGACAGATTTAATAAGGGAGCCAGTTTCATTAATAAAATAGAAAACGAGCATGACCATAGTCCGGTTAATAGTTCAAGCGAAATGGCAAAGAAAAAGGGATGAGCAAAAACAATTCTACGGACGATGATCCAATAAAGATATTTCTTGATTGGTATTTAGAAGCTCAAACAGGAATGGGCAGCCGATTCACCAAAAACCGCGTGATTTCAACAGGCACCCATCTGTTAAGAAGGATGCTTTCAGCCGTTTCTCCCTGGGCTAACCTGTTCAGGCCCGATATTGCCACCCTCGCTACAATATCTCCTGAAAGCAGACCATCCGCAAGATCCGTTTTATTTAAGGGGCTTGTTGAGGGCGGATTTTCCTTTTATACGGATTATGAGAGCGATAAAGGCAAGGAACTTGAAATAAACCCATCAGCCGTCATGGTTTTTTATTGGCACTTCCCCCCACGCCAGGTCAGAATCGATGGAAAAGTCTGCAAGCTTTCACGAAAAGCAGCAGAAAATGACTGGAAATCGCGAACAAGGGAAAACCAGACAGCATCCTTAGCCTTAAGGCAAAGCAGTATAATAAGGGGAAGAGATGAACTTGTTGAAAAGGCGAACTATGCCAAACTCCTTTACAGGGGAAAACCCATACCCTGTCCCGATTCCTGGGGAGGCTACCGCCTGGTACCCTATAAAATAGAATTCTGGGAAGGAAGATTTGACTGGCTTCACCATAGAGAAAAGTATTTACTGAATAACGGATGCTGGGAGAAGGTATATCTTGCACCCTAAAAGTTATCCGGAATATCAGCCTGTCTTTCCAGCTTAAACAGCAAAAAGTCAAGCATGCAAAATTTCTTGGCGTCATGACAACAGCTAATCTTATGTCAAATAAATGGCACTTATCCTTTTTAGAATATAACAGGAAATTGGCATTGAGAGTCGTAATAAGCTGTAATTTATATATATAGGCTAAATAATATGCCAGTGCAGAATATTAGCTAAAAGAAATTAATAAATATTATAATGTGGTCCATTTTTTGCTTATTTATCATGCTTGAGAAGCATTAGCACCCCCTTTGTATAACCCCATTTCAAATATTTATAGTTAAATATTAGGAGGAATAATAAATGGCAGTTGATCCGAAGATAAAGATTTTGCTCGTGGAAGATGCGGCCACTATGCGTAAAATGGAAGTCAAAATACTTAAACAATTAAGTTTTGAAAATATACTTGAAGCAGTAGATGGTGATGATGCTATTCATAAAATCGAGTCGGAGAAAAATATTCAACTAATTATCAGTGACTGGGCAATGCCTAATAAAGATGGTTATGAGCTGCTTAGATGGTTAAGAGAACATGAGAGCTATAATAATATTCCCATGATCATGGCAACCGGACAGGGTGATAAGGAATATGTTGAAAAAGCAATCCAGGGTGGTGCTAACGGAGTAGTGGCAAAGCCTTTCACGCCTGAAGATCTTAAAGCTCAGATCGATAAAGCCTTTGGAATTGATCAGAAAAAGCCTAAAAAGGCCGACAGCGGGATAAAGGTAGATAAAGAAGGAAAGGTTCTATTAAAAATCGCTCACATTCAGATAACCGACCACCTTACTCTTGGCGTTATGAAACATATGCTGGAAACAGGTAAAAAAAATGCTGATCATTTCAAGCTTGAAACTTTGTGTATGCCCGGCTGGAACCCTGTTCAGGCGGCACTTGAAAATGATGATGTTGATGCTGCTTTTATTCTTGCGCCGATAGCAATGGATTTGTTTAACTATGGAATACCAATCAAGCTTGTCATGTTCGCCCATCGCAATGGCAGTATATTTGTACGCAGCAAATCAAAAAATTACCGCAAACCGTATCAACAGTTTTTTAAGCATAAAACGTTTTTCATCCCTCATAAAATGTCTGTTCATAATATGTTATCCCATATATATTTTACACAGATGGGCTTAAAGCCAGGGATTCCGGGCAAAGAAGCGGTTAATGTTTTGTTTGATGTTGTGCCTCCTGTAAAAATGCCTGAATTTTTAGGAGAAAACCCTGAAAGTTGCGGCTTTATGGTTGCCGAACCAATCGGATCCAGAGCCATTTCCGCCGGCATAGCTGAAAAGCAATTTGTTTCCAGCGAAATCTGGGAAAACCATCCCTGCTGTGTTGCTGTATTCAGAAATGAGTTCATAGACAAACACCCTGATGCTGTTCAGGAATTCTGCAATATACTTACCGAAGCGGGCCGATTTATTGGAGAAAACCCTGATGAAGCATCAAAAATAGCTGTTTCCTTTCTAGACCCTGAAGGGCAACTGGGTTTACAGCAACACCTTTTAAGGAGTGTATTAACTGATCCGAAAGGGATAAAAACCGATAATCTTTATCCGGTCGTAGAAGATCTTGAAACCATTCAGACTTATATGACCAATAACATGAATATAGGACGCATGATAGACCTTAACGCTTTTGTCGACAAGAGATTTGCTGATATATCCTATAAAGATGCTCCCGACAGCATACGTTCGGCATCTCCTGTAAAACAAATAAAAAGCGTAAACGAATCAAGTGATGCCGGCAATGAACCTGGGAAAATAAAAGGCAAAACACAAACTGCTGTCGATATTAATGTAAGGGCATCCCGTGAAGGCAAATACTTAAGTTTTGGTATATCGGATGAAAAATATGGTTTGGGAATACTTGATGTCAGGGAAATTATAGGAATGATACCTATTCGTCCAATGCTACAAATGCCTGAATTTATAAAAGGGGTTGTCAATTTAAGAGGAAAAATTATTCCCGTCATAGATATGCGATTGAAATTCGGAATGGAACCACTAGATTATAATGACCGAACCTGCATAATAGTGGTGGAAGTCTCAGGGCTTTCAGGCTCTACTCTCATGGGCCTGGTTGTAGATACTGTCTGGGAAGTTTCGGATATCAAGGAAGAGGAAACGGAAGACTGTCCCCATTTCGGTTCAAGCATTAACACCAATTACATCCTTGGAATCGCAAAAACGAAAGAAGGAATTACTATGCTTCTGGATATTGATAAAATACTTCAGGTTGATGATGTTGTGCAATTAGCCGAGGTTGCATAAATATTTAGCGGATGAGCCAGTTTCAAAACGTTTCATTTTGGTCACGCTCAAGGCGGGCGAAAATTTTAACCGCAGGAATACATCAAGTATTTCGAGGATAGCGCTAAAGCTTTACTAAAGTGCAAAATCTGAGCCCAACGCAGAGATCGGCCAAAATGGGGCGTTTTGCAATTGGCTCGGATATATTGCATAAAATTCCAGCGCCCCTCTTTCACAATAGTGGCGCTGGAAAATTTGTTGGTACAAAGAAAAAGGCATCCTTCTTATTGGTGAGGAATATAATGAAGATGAACAATAAATTCAATTGCCAATGCAAAAAAGCATGCAACAAAAGGTGTTAAAAACCATCCAATTAAAATATTAAAAAGCATTTTAATTTTTATAGTATTCACACCCCTTATAATACCAACGCCAAGCACTCCGCCAATAATAGCCTGAGATGATGAAACCGGCACTCCAATTATAGAATAAATATGGATGGTTATTCCAACAGCAAGAAGCACTACCAGAGCCGAAAAAGGATCAAGTTTTACAAGTTTTTTACCTATATTTTCCATAAGATGTCTGCCGTTAGTAATTATACCGAAAGCAATGCTTAACCCTCCTATCAGGGCAGCGTTAAAAACACTGAGTGTGCCGGAACCTACAAAAACAGCAGTTACATTTGCAACATTATTAGCACCCAGCGCATATGCGCCAAATGAACCGGCAACAATCATCCCGGCACGTATTATTGAATCGGATTCAAACATATTCGGCTTAAATCTGTTGTAAATAACCGACAACAACTTGTAGAGAATAATTGCAATAATTGCACACCCTACAGGAGTTCCAAACCAGCAGGCAACTACCTTGCCCATTCCGTCAAAATTAACCTGTCTGTTTATAATGCTTATACCTATAATTGATCCTACAACGGATTGAGATGTGGAAATGGGCAGACTAAAAGCAGTCATGATAGTTACCGTAATAGCTGCTGCCACAGAAGATATCACAGCCTGGTGCAAATCAAAATTTGTAAGATTTTGAATCGTTTCAATTCCGGCACGCCCTGAGAATACAGCACCTAAAATGACAAATATCGCAGCAAGGATTGCCGCCGTCCGGAATTTAAGCATTTTAGAGGAAACAGCCGTTCCAAACACATTGGCAGCATCATTTGCCCCAAGCGCCCAACCCATAAACACTCCGCCAAGAAGTGAAAACATCTATACACGCCTCTTGAGACTGAATATGTTTATACGCTTAGACACGCGTTCGGCTCCATCGGATATATTGCCTATTCTTTCAATAAGCTCCTTTAATTGAAGTTTTCCGAACCAATCGATATCAGAATCAATGATCATTGAAATTATCCTTCGTTCAAGGTTATCGCAATGACTTTCATAAGTATCGATTAAACTCAGAAGCTCTCTTATTCCACTGGTATTTGTAAATAAAGCTATGGATTGCTTTGTAAGAAGTTCACAACACTCAACACTTATTCTGACGAGCTCTTTGGTTTCCTGAATAATAAAACCCGGGACAACGAGCTTTTGGACTTGCATCATATGTAGAATATCCTTAAATAGCCTTGAAATAATATCAAATTCGGAAAGAAGAGTCATTATATCTCCTCTGGAATCGGGGATAAGGGCCTTGGTATACATTACGCTGTTTATCTCGTCACTGATATCGGTTATTTTATTCTCATACTTATGTGTCTGCTTTATATAAAACTCAAAATTTTCACAGCTTATCTCATTTAAAAAACAAAAATTCATCGCATTAGAAAAACTCTCATAAGTTAGTTTGAAAGTATCAAGATATTCATAAATTAAAAGTTCTACCTGCCGTTCCTTTTTAAAAAGAAAACTAAACATACAAATTCACCTTCTGGACATCAAAGCTTACTTGATTTAATATCATTACGTCTCTTTCTTTTGGAAAGCCTTTTGCCGGGCCCCTTCTTTTTAGTGGTAGGTTGCCATTGCCTGTCTTCGCCTTCATCATTATCCGTAATGCTATAGACTGAAGCCAGATTTATTTTGTTTTCGAATAAAGGGGAGCTTATAGTTGCCGCCCCTTTTGATTCGGCAAATCTGATAATATCCATATCAGAGCTTACTATCAGCGCTCTTTCCCTGTAGTCTAATGCCAACTTTTTTATGAGTGTATCTGCTGAATCGGGATAATGTGAATAAATGACATTAATTCCTTTCACCCTTTCTCTTTCGGATAAGAATTGTGGCGCATTCGCACCATCAAATACCACAGTAATTTTATGAGGTTTTATTCTTTTGTATGCAGCAAGCAGATCTATAAGTGCATTTCTGCCAAGCCGGATATCCTTGTGTTCAATAGAACTCAACGGAGATGATTGGCGAATCAAATTGTATCCGTCAATAATTATATGAAGAGACATATCAAGAATATTATTGTTTTTGTCTGAGACGGCTTATCAGGTTATCAAGATCTTCGTTACTGTAAAATTCGATCTCTATTTTTCCTCTTTTACCCTGACGTTTAATTGCAATTTTTGTTCCAAAATGGCTGGAAAGTTCATCTTCAAGACTCAAATAATAGATATCCTCAGAAGATTTTTCAGTAGTTTTCTTTTTGCTTTTATCAGTCTTCAAACGCTTTATAAGATTTTCGGTTTCCCTGACAGACAATCCTTTCGATACAACATATCGCCATGCGGCATTCTGCTGGGCAGGCGTATCGGCTCCAAGCAGAGCTCTTGCATGTCCCATGCTGATTTTTCCGTCCGATAAACTCTCTTTAATCTGATAAGGTAATTGACGAAGCCTCAGGATGTTTGCTACGGCAGGCCTGCTTTTTCCAACACGCCTTGAAGCCTCTTCCTGGGTTAAATCAAATTCGGTCATCAGGCGGTGGTAGGCCTCGGCTTCTTCTATCGGGTTTAGATTTTCGCGTTGAATATTTTCAATTATGGAAATTTCGAGCATCTCAGCATCGGAAACATTTTTAACAATAAGCGGAACCTGAGCTAACCCGGCCATTCTTGCCGCTCTGAGCCTTCTTTCCCCGGCTATTAACTCAAAACCCCCGGAGCTTTTTCGGGCAAGAAGAGGCTGAATAATTCCTTTTTCTTTAATTGATTGGGAAAGCTCTTCAAGCTCGTTTTCAGAAAAATGGATCCTGGGCTGGTATTGGTTGGGTATTATAAGTCCAATATCACAAATTATGTGCTTGCCTGACTCTTGTTCATCGGTATCAATGCCGGGTATAAGAGCACCAAGGCCCTTTCCAAGAGCAATTTTTTTCTTAAATTTTGATTCAGGATCCTTACTCATCTTTATCTCCCGATATTCAAATGGTAGAAGCGGGGAAACCTTTTCCTGCCATGCTGATTATCTCCATTGCGAGGCTGATATAGCTTTTTGCGCCAATAGAAGCGGCATCATAAAGCATTATAGGCTTTCCGAAACTCGGCGCTTCTCCAAGCCGGACATTTCTTGGAACTATAGTTTTAAATAAAAGGTTATTAAAATATTTTGCTGCATCTTCAGCAACCTGAACAGACAGATTTGTCCTCTTGTCATACATGGTAAGAAGTATCCCCGCAATTTTAAGTTCAGGGTTTAAACTTCGCCTTATATGTTTTACTGTCTGCAAAAGCTGGCCCAAACCTTCCAGAGCATAAAATTCACATTGGAGCGGAATAAGAAGATAATTTGAAGCCGTAAGAGCATTAACCGTTAAAAGACTCAATGATGGAGGGCAATCAAGAATTATATATTCAAACATATCAAATGCTTTAGAAAGAAGATTTTTCAAAGCCAATTCCCGGCCGTCATGCGACATCATTTCCACCTCGAAACCAATAAGTTCGATATTAGATGGAATGGCTTTTAAATATTCAATTTCCGTATCAGCAAGTATACTTTCTAAATCCGATTCTCCAAGCATACCATGATATAGATTGCTTTTATTAGCGGTTTTGTCGATACCTAACCCTGTTGTAGCATTACCCTGAGGGTCACAATCAACAATAAGCGTCCTTTTCTCCGAAATAGCAAGCGATGCCGCAAGATTAACTGCAGTTGTAGTTTTGCCGACTCCGCCTTTCTGATTAGCGATGCATATAGTATGTGCCATAATAGATTAGCTTTCTACCATAAAACTTCATGCTTGGAAAGAACATATCTTAACAACCATTAATATTTGAAAAATAAATATCTTTATATTTGACATACGGGCACGATTTCGTTAGCTTGCCGAATGCTATAGGTTAACGAAAAACGTACATAGAGAGTCAGGATTCGGGGATCAGGGATCGGGAATTTGTCAGAACAACGTTTTGAACCGCTTGGATTATTTAAGTGAGCCACTTTCAAAACGTTTCAGTTTGGTCAAGGTCAAGGCGGGTGAAAATTTTAACCGCAGGAATACATGGAGTATTTCGAGGATTAAAATTTTCGCCCAACGCAGAGATTGGCCAAACTGGGACGTTTTGAAACTGGCTCAAGTGATTAAAGCGGTTAAAAATATAAGCGGCTTTGAACCGTAACTACCGTTTAAAACATATATCGATTTAAGTTATTCGCTATTCAAACCAGATATTTTATTATTTGAGTATTTAAAATGAAAAGCCAGATATTAAATATTTTACGTTCAGATAATAAAATTGTCTCCGGTGAAGAGTTAAGTGCAGCACTGAAAGTATCAAGGGTTTCTGTCTGGAAACACATTCAATCACTTCAGGGATCAGGATACAGTATTGTTGCAGGCCCCAAAGGCTACAGGCTTGATAACTCTCCCGATGCTCTTTTTGCCTGGGAGTTTCCGGAAAGAGAATCCAGCATCCACTATTTTACCGAAACATCTTCAACCATGGATGCAGCAAGAGATCTGGCGCGTAAAGGTTGTCCGCACTATACCATAGTAATTGCCGGGCGCCAGAAAAAAGGGCGTGGACGCTTAAGCCGCGTATGGCTTTCTTCAGAAGGCGGTCTTTATTTCACATTAGTTCTCAGGCCTGATATCCCGTCGGCACATGCTTCCCGTATAACCTTTCTTGCATCTGTGGTGCTGGCAGAGACAATACGAAAATTATATAACATTGATGCCAAAGTTAAATGGCCAAATGATATACTTGTTGGAGGGAAAAAAATTTCGGGTATGCTTTCCGAAATGGAAGCAGAAGCAGATATGGTTTCTTTTATAAACATCGGTATAGGCATTAATCTAAACAATGATCCTACAGCTAAAGAACCGGGAGCCACTTCGCTGAAAAAATTGAAAGGTAAGGAATTTTTGCGAAAAGAACTGCTTTCTGTATTTCTGGATGAATTTGAAAAACGGCTGGATACAAAATCTTTTGATGATGTTATCTCAAAGTGGAAACAATATACAATGACTTTGAATCAGCCTGTTAAAATCGTAACAACCCGTGATACCTACGAAGGAATTGCCGTGGATGTTGATGAAAACGGAGCTTTGATATTAAAACTTGAAAACGGCACGTTACAAAAGGTGGTGTGCGGAGACTGCTTTCAATAATATGGTGATTTATAATGAATAATATAAATTTATTAAACAAATCAGAACTGCTTGAAAATGATAAGAATCATCTTTGGCATCCCTTTACTCAGATGAAAGAATGGGCGCAAACCGAACCTCTCATAATAGTTGAAGGTGAAGGAAATTATTTAATCGACATAGACGGAAACCGATATTTAGATGGGGTGTCTTCTCTCTGGGCTAATATTCATGGGCATAAGCGCAAAGAAATCAATCAGGCTATTTCCGATCAGCTTCAAAAAATTTCTCACACAACACTTCTGGGGCTTACACATCCCAATGCAATTACTCTGGCGCAAAATATTTCACAGATCGCACCCGGTAATCTCAAATGGGTGTTTTATTCGGAAAGTGGTTCAACCGCAGTTGAAATTGCCCTGAAAATGGCTTTTCAATATTGGCAAAATTCAGGAAAAATTAAAAAAAACGGGTTTGTTTGTCTCGGAGAAGGATATCATGGCGATACTATAGGTGCAGTCAGTGTCGGAGGAATTGATCTTTTTCACAACATTTATTCACCGTTGCTTTTTAAATCCTATAAAGTGCCATCTCCGTATTTATACTGTAAAAAGCACAATATCCCGCTTGATAACGGCGCAGAGTTTTGTGCGGATGAAGTAAAAAAACTACTTGAAAAATATCATGAAAATATTGCTGCATTTATCATAGAACCGCTCATTCAGGGCGCAGGCGGCATGCTCCCTTTCCCTCCCGGTTACCTTAAAAAAGTAAGACAATATTGTAGTCAATATGGTGTACTGCTTATTGCAGATGAAGTAGCGGTTGGCTTCGGACATACAGGCACAATGTTTGCCTGTGAAAAGGAAAATGTAGAACCTGATATTCTTTGTCTTGGAAAAGGATTAACCGGAGGATATCTTCCTCTTTCAGCCACACTTGCTTCCGATAAAATATTCAATGCTTTCTGGAGTGATTATGATCAGCTTAACAGCTTTTTCCATGGTCACACATTCACCGGAAATCCTCTGGCCTGTGCCGCAGCACTAGCAAGTCTTGATCTTTTTAAAAAAGATCAAACCCTAAAAAATTTACCGGCTAAAATAAATACACTGAAAGAAGGGCTGGATGCGCTTTTTAAACTTGATTTTGTGGGCGATGTGCGCCAGTGCGGTCTTATGGCCGGGGTGGAAATTTTTGAAGATAAAAGCAGGCAAACCCCATTCCCGTTAAAAAGAAGAACAGGGCATAATATCTGTTTGGATGTAAGAAATCATGGTCTTATCTTAAGAAATCTTGGGGACGTAATCGTTTTTATGCCGCCATTATCAATAACCTGCGATGAAATCACACATATGATCGAATCGGTTGAAAAATCCATCCGTAAAATCTGCAAATGAACTTTTCAGATAAAAATATTTACCCTGATTCATGGGCAAGCTTTATGTCGGAGTCACTAAACGATATTAAAGCAAAGGGTCTTTTCAGAAAACTTCGGGTCTTAGATAATTCTGTTTCCACAAGGGTTAAGATCAACAATCGGACTGTTGTGCTTTTTTCCTCCAATGACTACTTAGGACTTGCAAATGATTTACGCATGAAAGAAGCTTCCGCCAAGGCTGTTTTGTCTTGGGGAACAGGCTCCGGGGCATCACGGCTTATTTCCGGAAATACAACACTATATACAAAGCTTGAAGAAGCGGTTGCCCGCTTTAAAAAAAGTGAATCCGCTCTTGTTTTTCCAAGCGGTTATAGCGCCAATGCAGGTGTTATTTCAAGTCTTGCACAAGAAGGTGATTTAATATTAAGCGATGCCTTAAACCACGCAAGCATTATTGATGCATGCAAACTTACAAAAGCCAAAGTTGTTACATATCCCCATTGCGATGTCGATTTTGTTAAAGATTATCTGGATAACTCACAAAAGCCAAAAAAAGTACTAGTTGTTACAGATGGCGTATTCAGCATGACAGGAGAACTTGCCCCGATTCCGCAACTCTGCAAAATCTGCAAACAATATGGGGCACTTCTTATGGTTGATGATGCGCATGGAACAGGGGTAACAGGGCCCGAAGGCAGGGGAACTCTTGATTATTATAATTTAAATGAGCCGGGAATAGTTCAAGTCGGCACCTTCAGCAAGGCATTAGGTGGCCTTGGAGGTTTTGTTGCCGGCTCAAACCTGCTTATCGATTTTATTATAAATCACGCAAGATCAATTATCTACTCAACAGCTCTTCCCCCTTCAGTTCTTGCATCAAATTGTGAAGGAATCAGAATTATATCAGAAGACTCATCTTTAAGGATAAAGCTTTTTGAACTGATAAATCAACTGAGAGACGGCCTTGTGTCCTTAGGATTTCCGGTTTTTCCCGTCCCTATGCCGATTATACCCATAGTTATAGGTGATGTTTCGGAAACACTTTCTGTCGCTCAGTATCTCTGGGATAAAGGATTTTTCGTTCCGCCAATAAGACCGCCTACAGTGATGCCGGGAGAAAGTTGTCTTAGAATAAGTCTTAGTGCTTTAAATACTACAGAAGATATTGATAGACTGTTATGGGCTATTAAAGCATATTATAAAAAAGGAAGTTAGAAAATACAGATGAAACAGTTTGAAAAAGGTGTTTTTATAACGGCAACCGATACAGAAGTAGGCAAAACTTTTGTTTCAGCTCTTTTATTAAAGGCTTTGCTTAAACAAAATATTAAGGCCGGCTATTTTAAGCCGGTAGCAAGCGGATGCCAAGCTGAAAAGGGTTTTCTGGTCTCTGAAGATCTCTTGTATGTGGAAAAATTCACAGGGATTAAAATGGAGCATGATCTTCATTGTCCGGTTCGCTATCAAAAACCTTTAGCTCCTGTTATTGCCGCAGAGCTTGAGAAAAAGCCTGTAAATCTGGTAAAAATCAAAAAAGCTTTTGAACTTTTAAAACAAGAGTATTTTGCACTGATAGTAGAAGGTATTGGCGGTGTGATGGTCCCTTTAAGCAACAATTATCTTGTACTTGATCTTATTGCCGAATTCAAACTTCCTGCCCTTATTGTCAGCAGACCATCACTTGGAACCATCAATCATACAATGCTGACAATCAGTGTTTTAAAAAACAGAGGTATACCCATAGCAGGGTTTCTGACTAATGGCTATAAAGAAGAAAACGATGAGGCGGCTGCCACAAGTCCTCAAATTATAACCGCTTTGAGCCAGGTTCCTTATCTGGGCCATATTCCCATGTATAATCCCAAAGAAGAGACCCCGGAAGAGTTTATTGAAAAGAAAGCAGTGGTTATTAATAAGATAGCCGGCAATTTTTCAAACAGTAAAAGTATAAAGCAAAATGGAGACAATTTATGAACACACCCAACACTGACTTTGACGAATTTTCCAAAATTTCTCTTTCAGGAAAAATACTTTCCCGGGAGCAATGCCGCCAGGTATTAAACTGTCCTGACACAAAAATACTGGCGCTTCTTGATTCGGCCTATACCGTTCGATTCCATTATTTTAAAAATATTGTACATGTTCAGTTACTGACAAACGCAAAAAGCGGATTGTGCAAAGAAGATTGCCATTACTGCTCTCAGTCAAGGGTTTCGGAAGCGGATATTACAAAATATCCTTTAATGGCAAAAGACAAACTTGTGGATGAAGCATTAAAAGCAACAAAATTAAATGCGAAACGTTATTGCATGGCACTTAGCGGGACAGGACCATCCGATAGTGAAATTGATGCTCTGTGTGACATTATCAGCACTGTTAAGAAACAATCCGATATATCACTTTGCTGCTCCACAGGGTTTTTAAACATAGAAAAGGCGAAAAAGCTGAAAGAGGCGGGGCTTGACCGTGTAAATCATAATCTTAACACCAGCAAGCGCTTCCATCCGCAAATGTGTACAACCCATTCATATCAGGACAGGCTGAATACAATAGCAATATGCCGTAAAGCAGGACTGGAAGTGTGCTCAGGAGGTATTGTGGGTCAGGGAGAAACAGATGAAGATATTATAGATTTGCTTTTAACCTTACGTGAAATAAATGCCGAATCTATTCCCATTAATTTTCTTGTTCCAATAAAAGGAACACCTTTTGAAGATCACACTCAAAATCTTACTCCCCAACGCTGCCTTAAAATCTTATGTCTTGCCAGATTTCTTAACCCGGATAAGGAAATACGTGCAGCAGGCGGGCGTGAATACCACCTTCGCACATTACAGCCACTTGCTTTATATGCAGCCAATTCAATATTTGTTGCAGGATATCTTACTACTTCAGGACAAACTGCCAGGGAAGCAAAAGTCATGATAGATGATCTGGGCTTTGACAGTGAAATAGAGGCATCGGTTTAAGTATTAACCGTCTTCCTTCACCAATGTCTCTAATCTGATATGATATTTTTCAATTTTTGAATGAAGTGTCGGGCGTGAAAGTCCAAGAAGTTTGGCAGCCTTTGAACGGTTCCCATCGCATAAATTCAGGGCTTCAGATATTACAGCATTTGCTATATCATCCATGCAGGAGTCAAAAAGGTTTTCAACGCTCCGTTTTGTTAATTCTTTTCTAATCCATTGTCTCAATACATCATCAATATTTTCTGTCTTTGAATCACCCGAATGTATTTTTTCATTTATAACCTGTGCTATATCATCAGGCGATAAAGGCGCGCCGCGATTAAATATCAGGGCTTTTTGGATAGTATTTTCAAGTTCTCTGATATTGCCGGGCCATGAATACCCGGAAAGTAAAGCTTTTGCTTCATCGCTTATTCCCGGATTTTTAATTCCTTTTTCCTGTGAATATTTATTAAGGAAGTAGTCGGTTAAAATAGGTATATCATTTTCTCTTTCTCTTAAGGGGGGAAGCTCAATAGTTACAACTTTAAGTCGATAATAAAGATCTTCCCGAAATCTCCCATCTGAAATAGCAGTTTCGAGATCTCTGTTTGTAGCTGCAATGATACGAACATCTGTTGCAATATTCTCTCTCCCTCCGACCCTTTCTATGCTTTTTTCCTGCAAAAGTCTTAACATTTTTGCCTGAAGATTTAAGGGCATATCGCCTATTTCATCCAGAAGGATTGTTCCGCCATCAGCCTGCTCAATCTTTCCGACTCTGCGATGAGCGGCACCTGTAAAAGCACCTTTTTCATAACCAAAAAGTTCACTTTCAAGCAATGTTTCAGGAATTGCCACACAGTTTATTACAAGAAACGGTTTATCGGCCCGCAGGCTGTGCTGATATATCGCCCTTACAACCAGTTCCTTTCCTGTTCCGGATTCACCACGTATTAAAACAGTTGCATCAGTAGGAGATACCCTTCCTATTGCTTTGTAAACTTCCTGCATTACAGCACTGCGGCCTATGATTGCATCTCTTGATGCTTTATCAGGTATTGTATCCATATCAATAGGAGAACGCATAAAACGGCTTGCGCTTAGGGCCTGTTTAATAAGCGAGAGCATTCCGGGTATATCAAAGGGTTTAAGTATATAGTCAAATGCTCCAAGCTTTGTTGCTTCGATAGCAGTATCCGTTGTTCCGAAAGCTGTCATAATTATTACCGGGAGTCTGGGTTCGACTTCATGTATAGCCCGAAATGTCTCAAATCCGTTCATGCCCGGTAGACGCATATCAAGAATTACAATATCCGGCGCTTTAATTTTAACAATATTAACACCAGCCTCACCTGATGCTGCCTGATCAACATTATAGCCTTCTTCGACAAGCAGTTTTATAAAGCTGTTTCTAAGCTGATCATCATCGTCTATGATAAGAATGGAGTTCAAAACCTTTTACCTTTATTTCTATCTTTAATTGGAAGAGTTATTTTAAATGTCGTGCCTTCCCCTTCTTTTGATTCAATATCAATACGACCTGCATGTTCTTTGATAATCCGGGAAACAATACTTAGCCCAAGTCCTGTCCCCTCTTCCTTTGTGGTAAAAAAGGGTTCCATTATCTTACCAACAATAGCTTCAGGAATTCCAGGACCATTATCACTTATTTTTAAAACTGCAGATTTACCGATAGAAGCATCAAAAATCTCATTTTCATAAATAGTTATCAGACCGCCTCTATCCATCGCCTCACATGCATTTACAATAAGATTAACTATTACTTCCTTCAGCTGTTCAGGATCACCGTTTATTTCGGAGAGAGGTTTCCCCCTGGCAACATTTACCGTAACATCATATGATTTAATGCGATGTTCGAGCAGCTGAATAGCAAGATCTATAATATGCGAAGGGCTGATTTTTTGCATCTTGAGCCTGGGTGGTCTTGAAAATTCAAGAAAATTCTGAACAATGGTATCCATATGACGTATCTCATCAGAAATCACATTAATATCATCATGTTGAGTTTCAGTAATGTTTTGAGATCGTTCAAGAGAAAAAAGCCGCATCTTAACAGAAGTAAAGGGATTTCTGATGCTGTGCGCCATCCCGGCAGCAAGTTGTCCTACAAGCGCCATCTTTTCCGTCTGCAGAAGATGTTCTCTGCTTTTTTCAAGTTCAATATGGGTATGATCAAAATTATTTATTAATTCTCTTACATTCTTGGCAAGAACTGCAATTTCATCCTGTGAACTACCTAAGTTTGCTTCCCGCCCTGCCTCCACTGCCAATCGGTAAATCGGGCGAAGTATCCTGTTAATTAAAATAAATCCAATTGATATAATAAGAAAAGTAATAAGAAGAAGAGCGGTTATAGCAAAAAACCTTAATTGTACAGCTTCATTATGGCTCACATTTTTTGCAAGTATAACTTTGTTTCTGTGAATGTTTTTATATTCATCACAAAGTTCGATAATTTTAAAAAAACGATTACGCACTTGCTTATGAAGTTTTTCCCCGGCCTCAAGTTCACCTGCCTGGTAGAAAGCTATAACACGATCTTTTGATTCAACGTAAAGGTTATACTCCTGATCAATATTGGCTATAATTTTTTTCTGGGGCTCGTTTTCTGTTAAAAGCTTTGCTTCTTCAAGCTTTTCTTTGAACATCTGTCGGTATTCACCTAATTGTTTCAGCCAGTTCGGATCTTTGTCAAGAAAATAATAGCTTACAAGACCCTTCTGATTGACAATAGCCATTTCAAGCGATTCAGCAGTCCCTAAAGCTGCGACATCCTTTTCAATCAAGTTTGTCATAGCGCTTTCAATTCTGAAAGTATACCACAGCATAACAACACCGCCCATAAGTGTTAATATAACAAGGGCGGCTAAAATCATATATATTCTGACGCGAAGACTGAATTTATTCTTCATTGCTTTTTATTCATCCCTGCCATACTAAACAATTACGACCACTTTGCTTTGCCATATACAGTCTTTTATCAGCCAGTTCAATAAGATTGTGGGCCTCCAGTATTTCCAGCTCTACGGCCGACGCAAGACCGATGGATATTGTTACTTTAATATGTTGGCCGTTATATATAAAATCCGTATTTTCAACTTTTTTTCGCAATCGTTCCGCAAGCACCCGGCCGCTATGGATATTTCCATGTGATATGGTATAAAACTCTTCACCTCCATATCTGCCGATTTCATCTTCAACGCGTTTCATAGATGTCATGACTTCCGCGATATTAGCAAGAACATAATCACCTGCCTGATGGCCATAAGTGTCATTGACCAATTTAAAATGGTCTATATCAATCATTGAAAAAATAAAATCATTCAAATGTTTTCTATTAACCTGACCAATATTAATTTCAGTAATTCTCTGAAGGATTTTTCTATTTGGAAGTTTTGTCAGCTCATCAATATACCCGATCTTTTCAAGCAAATCCTTTTGCTCCATTTCCTTTGTCACATCAGTAAGACATCCAAGTGAAATGCAGATATTGTCCTTTGAAAAAGTTTCGATATTAGCCCTATCTTTTAACCATAAAATATTATTATCTTTTATGGCCACCTTATAAACTGCTTCAACAAAGCCTGTCTGTTTACTTTCTTCCCGCAAACCCTCCTGCCAGCCAAACAATTCCTTCCCTGGTATAATTTCCTCCTGAATCTCCATATCCAAATCCAAATATTTATATACCCTTCGGTCAATTATACGTTTGCGGAAAACCTCTGCTATTTCGGTGAAATTACATTCGAGCAGTTTAATAAATTCTGCTCCAGCAAATTCATACCAGATAATTTTTTCATTTTCATTCCATGCAGCAATGTATGGAATTACCGGAGCACCTGAATCTTCAAATGTCTTGAAAGACATAATGTATCCAGCAATTTTTTCCTTGAGTTTAGGAGAATAATCACCGGCTAATATTCTACCATAATATCGCCCATCATGAATATAAAGTTGATCGTTTTCGGCCATATAAATGCCTCCAATTCGAAATGAATGTTCAGAATAAAAATAACAACGTCTTGTTGAGTTTGATTATCCCGGCTTAAAGTAAATTGTCAAGACACAAAGGATACTTACCGTATTTATTCTCTAACTGGCTCAAGTACAATTTCTGCCCGGCCTTTATTAAAAACGATCATAGCAAACGAATCGCGCTTCTTGCAGGAATCTATCAAAATTGATTATACTGCATTATTTATAGCAACCATCCGGTTATGAGCGCCCATAGGCCATGAACCTGAGGACGACTTAACGAATAAACAGATTGATATATTTTTTTATAAAAATAGTTTGACATATTTTTTTATCATAGATATGGGATAACTTAATTGAGGTGGTAGAAACCGCCAAATCCCAAAAAGTTTGAAGTTTATGAGAATGAGTAAACGACACGAAATGAGTATATTCATTTGAGCAAAATCTTTCATATCGATCTGCAGCTCCTGGATAATTGCAATTAAATTCGAAGCGGGGCTGAAAATACTGACAGGGTTTAGCTGAAAGAGTTATAATTAAAATCTAAAGAGCCACTTTCAAAACGTTTCAGTTTGGTCAAGGTTAAGGCGGGTGAAAATTTTAACCGCAGGAATACATGCAGTATTTCGAGGATAGCGCTAAAGCTTCACTAAAGTGCAAAATTTTCACCCAACGCAAAGATTAGCCAAAATGGGACGTTTTGGAACTGGCTCTAAATAATTAAGTTTAGTATAAAGCCACGAAGGCTGAGGGCATGCATTGCCTCTGAATTCGTGGCTTTTTTTTTAATAAGACGGAAATGAAATGCTTGTCAATATCTTAAGGCTGGACAGAATTGCTTTATTTAATCAAAACCTCGGAGAAATGCTTCGATGAAGCAAACGATACTATTGCAGGGTAGAAAAAGCCGATTCGCGGAAAGTAGACCTGACATGGTAATTGCCGGATATGCGGCGTGTAGAATAAAAGGCTTCGATACCGGCCGCCAAACATTTAAAAAGACCGTAAATTACAACGGACAGCGAAAGGCTGCGCTGCTTGCCATGGCTGAGATAAAAAGACAAAACAGACAATAACTAAATGATCATAATAAGGAGGTGGACAAGATGCTTTAGCTAACTCAATATTAAAATTATAAATATTAAAAGGCAGCCGTTTCCCGGCTAAGGAAGTGGCGGCTGCCTTTGGAGGTGAACCCCAAAAAGGAACATTCGGAGTTCAGGTTTAATATTACCACTGAAAATCCCGAGAGTCAAATGTTCCTGATAAGGCAGTTATAGAATCAACAAATTGATCCTATAAGGTATTTAATAAGCATTTTTCATTAAAGAGTTTATCGGTGTTCTAAAGACAATTCGAACTATCCTCAATAAGAACTTCATTTTGAAAAAAGCTGTTTATCAAAAGTTTAAAAATAAGGGATAAAGATGATAATAAAAATCAAACCACACTTTACTGTTGTGTTGTTAGCTATATTGTTTATGACTTATATTCCATTCGTCCGTGCCGAATCTCTTCAAACGGATACTGACAACGATTATAAAATACAAAACGAGGATGGCAGAAGTGCCACAAAGCTTAAAGAAATTGTAGTAACCGCAACAAAAACTCCTCATACGCTAAAAGATGTACCGGTAGAAACCGTTGTTATCACAAGCGCAGAAATAGAAAAAAGCAATGCCCAGAATGTCATGGATGTCTTAAAAGAAGTACCGGGAATAAATGTTGCCAACCACAGCGATGTTTTCGGTACATATACATGGCATTCCACAATGCGGGGACTTGATTTTGACAGCGGTTACGGTCTTGTTCTGATTGACGGACAGCGGGCCATGGGCTGTGGTCAAAGCGGCGGTATGGGCGAATATGGTATAGGGCTGAACCAGATACCGGTTAATATGATTGAGCGTATTGAAGTTGTTAAAGGACCCGGTTCCGCTCTTTACGGAAGTGATGCAATGGCCGGGGTTATCAATATCATCACAAAAAAAACCCCGGATAAACCGACCGGCTGGGCAGGCGGTTCTTACGGATGGTATGAGGTCAAACGAAAAGTTTCAGGCGGTTCAGAAGAGAAAGCAGCAGGTGGAAAGCGAAACATGTCCCAGGCATATATAGGTTTTGGCGACCGTATCACCGATTCCACTTCCTACCTTATTTCGTATAACTATGAAGGGGCGGATGATATTACCGAAGATCCTCTTGCCTCCGACCGTCATTCTTTTTTGGGAAAACTTGATACAAAGTTTACGGAAAATATTGATCTGTTTACCAAGCTTGAATTAAGCGACTACGATAAAACCGATAACAGGGATGAAAACAGTCATCGTGTTTCCGTGGGAGGAGAATGGCGGCTAACTAAAGATCATATTCTGACGGCAAAAGGCTATACTTATAAATGGGATTTTGTTCATGGCTATCCGGGTTACGAACACGGATACAAAGACGGGTATGTCACCTTTGATCAGGGGGAACTCTTATATACCTGGCATATGGCAAAAAACAATATACTTTCCGCAGGTGGAGAGTACCAAACCCAAAAAATTGATTTTACGATAGAGAATCAGGACGGTTCCATGGTTAACGTGGATGAAAACGTCCGCACAAAAAGCTGTTTTATACAGGATGAGTTGACTTTTTGGGATCGTGTTACACTTATCGGCGGCGCCCGCTATGATGATCATTCCGTATTCGGAGATGAAATAAATCCGAAGTTCAGTTTCATGATACGCCTTCTGGAGTCTTCCGTCCTTCGCGGCTCCGTTGGGCGATCCTTCAAGTCACCCACCATACGGCAATTATACTATAGCGCACCATATCGGCACGGAAGCTGGTATGCTCAGTCAAACCCCGATCTCAAGCCGGAAAAGGCCATCGGCTATACTATCGGTCTGGAACAACGACTATTAGAAGACAACCTTATTTTCAACCTGGGATACTTTCGTAATGACGTAAAGGATATGGTTGTTTCCGTGGATACGGGAACTCTTTATAACGGGCTGCCTTTGGTACAATATGAAAACGTGGATGAAGCCTGGACCCAGGGCATAGAATTAATGGGAAACGCTTATATCGGACGGGCATTTGATGTATCCCTTTCCTATACATATACAAAAACGGAAAACAAAGAAACCGGAAAGGAACTGACTTATATCCCTAAACACAGCATTTCATTGCGCCCCGGCTATGAATGGGACGCTTTGGGTCTTGGTGTCAGAATGGGAGTTACCTATACAGGCCGCCAATATACGAATACGGACAATACTAAGGAAATTGGCGACTATACTACTGTGGATGCAAAAATATATAAACATCTTTCCAAAACCTGCAAAATATCCTTTGAAGCGGATGACATCTTTGATTCCAGGAAAAGCAGTATAAACAGTTATTACGCCGGACGCACCTTTATAGTTAAGATGGGTCTTGAATTTTAAACCAATAAAAATAATGAGGTGAATAAATGAAAAAACAAAAAGTTATAATGGGATTTACCGTTTTATGTACATTCCTGGCCGCCTTACTGCTGACAGCCTTTTCCGCCCATGCACATTTCCCATGGGTTAGTTTAACGGACTATAATCCTGAAAAAAGCTAAAATCTTAAGTTTACTCTAAGTTGGGGACATCATTATCCGATAGACGGATTTCTTAAAAAAGATGATATCGAAAATCTAACTATCATAAGTCCGAATCAGAAAAAACAAACAGCGGAATACACAGGTGAAGTAGAACTGCAATCAGGAAGTACTCTTAATCTTGACGGAGCTTATATTGTGGCAGCCACCCGAAAGGCCGGATATTATACAAAGACCGCACAGGGAGGAGTTGCAGCACCCAAAACCGGATTGAAAAACGTCATTCGCTGTTCTTATTCCCATATGTGCATGAAAGCTATAGCCAATGTAGGAAAGGAAGGAAGAGCTGATATAGTTGTGGGCCATCCCATAGAAATTATTGCAATGGAAAATCCTGCCAAACTTCGTGCCGGTGATTATCTTCCCATTAAGATTTTGGTTAATGGAAAACCTTACAGCGGGAACGTTTTTGCAACCTATACCGGATTCTCAACAGAACCAAATACTTTTGCCTATGCTACTTCTACAGACAAAAAAGGACATGCCCGAATACGTATTCTTCAGCCCGGAATATGGCTGATCAAGGTAACCCATGAAGTTCCTTATTCCGATACAGCTCAGTGCGATGTGGAATCCTATGTAGCTACGCTGACATTTGCCGTTGAATAGCTTGAGTGTAACATCATATAATAAGGCTTAGAAAAATGAAATCTTATATTTTTGTTGCGGTCTTTATAACCGTTCAGTTCCTGTTTGTAACATCGGGGCTCTCACACGGGACGTTGAGTCATGTCACCCGATGCGTAGGATATCTTATAACTTCGGAATATGACGATGGAGAACCCATGAGTTATGCAACTGTTGAGATCAAATCGCCCGATTCGAATATTGCGTTTCAAACCGGTCATACCGATATTAACGGTCATTTTATGTTTTTTCCCGATAAGCAAACCCAATGGCAAATCACAATCACAGATGGAATGGGACACCGCATAGCTGTCAATACTGATGTTAACGCTGACACTATCGATCCAAAGCCCATAGGCACTAAGTCACAGACTTTCTTTTCAGGAATGACACATGCAGAAAAGATAATTATGGGTCTGTCGATCATTTTCGGTATCTTCGGATTGTGCTACGGTTGGAAAGCTAAGCGTGAAATACTGTAAGCACTATCCTATACTTTCTGCTATAACCATATTGTTGCCGGTCGGTTAGCGCCAGCCTGCAACAATATGCTGTATATCTCTGTCTGCATTCAGAGCAAATCGTTTGAGCGTGAATTTCAACACTTTGTTTTGCATAGAGAAAATCAATCGATAGATAAAATATAAAATACTATAGCAATTATCACAAATCCGTTCTGTTTGGGTATCGGGCTTTATCTTTTGGCTATTGAGTTATGATCCTGCACTTTCAATTTCCATATCACATATTACAGCAAGCATATACGGAAACAAGGCTGGGTGAAAAGTACTTGCCGATAAAGCCGCTTCTATTGCTTTTTGAGCAATTTCGCCAAAATCAGCCCTTCCGGTTATCTTCGACAAACGCAACAGATTTTTTATTGCTACAGAACCATGCGACGGAATAACGCTGTCTGAATCTTCTTTTGCACGTATAATAAGATTTTTATCATGCTCCTGGCTTGTCATATAAAAACCGGCATATTTTTCATCATAAAACAATCTTAGATATTCTTCGGAAAGCAAGACTGCCGTTTCAAGATACTTTTTATCGGAATCCGATTCATAAAGATCTATAAGTCCACTAATAAAAAATGCATAATCACTTCCCATTCCTAAAACGGCTCTTTCTCCTTCCCGCCATCTTCTGTATAGTTTTCCTGTTATTTGATCATAAAGATTAGACATTATGAATCCGGCGGCGTCTTTTGCTGCCTTTAAGTATTTTTCACTGCCAAGAACTTTATATGCTTTTGAAAAAGCCGATATCATAAGGCCATTCCATGAAGTAAGTATCTTGTCATCAAGATGCGGCCTTTCTCTATTTGCACGTTCCTTAAGAAGTTTATATCTTGCATCATTTAATATTTGCTCCACCTTATCCGGCAACAAATTATATTTTCTTGCAGTCTCATCAATTGAATGTTTAACATAAAGAATATTTTTCTTCTTAAAATATCCGTGAGGATCATGCGTTGCATTTCCTTCTTCCATTACTCCGAAATGGTATGAAAATATTTGTGCTGTATCTTCTCCCAGAATTTCATTTAACTCTTTTTTATCCCATACATAAAAAGCGCCTTCAACTTTATTATTCTTATCTTTATATTGAGAGATCTGGCCCGGATAACTGTCCGCATCTTCAGCTGAGTAAAAACCTCCGAGAGGACTTGTCATATCGGAAAGAATATAATCGCACGTTTCTTTTGCAATTTTTGCGAAAAATTTATCGGTTGTCATCTGATATGCTTCAAGATATGTATCAACAAGCTGAGCATTATCGTAAAGCATTTTTTCAAAATGCGGTATATGCCATCTTTCATCGGTTGAATATCTGTGAAAGCCTCCTCCCGTTTGATCATAAATACCGCCTCTCGCCATTGCTTTTAGTGTATAATGAACCATATCAAGAGCCCTCTTGGCGATAGCCGGCTCTTCGATTGTTTTTGCATAGGTATAATAGGCGAGCAGAAATTTTAGTGTAGATGGTGAAGGAAACTTTGGAGCTTTTCCGAATCCTCCATATTTTTTATCAAAAGAGGATGAATAATATTTGAAAGCATCATCAATATAACTCTCTTTATTTTTCTCATTAGCTGAAAACACCTTGTCATAAGTAAGATTTTTTATTAAAATATCTGTAATTTTATCTGCTGAAGCAACAAGATCCTCATGTATAACAGGATCGTTCCATACAGATGTAATCCTGTTTAAAAGATCGATCCAGGATATAATGCCGAAATTTGATTTAGCAGGAAAATATGTGCCTCCAAAAAAGGGCTTGAGTTTGGGTGTTAAAAAAACATTTAAAGGCCAACCAGCGGAACCTGTAAGTGCTGTTACAGCACTAATATAAATACGATCCAGATCCGGCCTTTCTTCTCTGTCAACTTTTATACATATAAAATTATCATTCATAATTTTTGCAATGCTATGATCAATGAATGATTCGTTTTCCATTACATGGCACCAATGGCATGTAGAATAACCTATAGATAATATAATTGGTTTATTCTCTTTTACAGCTCTTTCAATAGCCTCGTCACCCCATGGATACCAATCAACAGGATTATGTGCATGCTGTAAAAGATACGGGCTTTTTTCATTTATCAACCTGTTGGAGTTATTTGTTAATTTATTATTATCCACAACGTATCCTCCATTATTTTTATATGAATTAAAACTTACTTGACAATATTATTAAATATCTTATTCTTAATAATAATAATTCCTATTATTAATTATGTCCAATTTATTTCAATGAAATATAATAAATAATCTTTCCACGAAGGGAGGAACAAATGGAAAAGGAAGAAACCGGTTCAAAAAAATCAGTGAACATTAAAGATCTTACAATTTGTGAAGCAACAGCCCAGATGCTTGAAAAAGCTAAAAGGGATGGCGTTGAAACTGCGTTTGACAGGGCTTTAAACATGAAGGCATGTCCGATAGGTGCAGATTCTGCTTGTTGCAAACATTGCGCAATGGGACCATGCAGACTTAATTCAAGGGATCCTTACGGAAAAGTTGGAGTATGCGGAGCTACTATCGACACAATAATGGCAAGAAATTTTGCACGTATGGTTGCCGCAGGCTCAGCATGTCATAACGATCACGGAATGGCAATGCTTGAGCTTTTCAGGGAAGTAGTAACCGGAAAGAATCAAGAGTATAAAATTAAAGATCCAAATAAGCTGGAAGATGTCGCCCGTTCAATAGGAATAGAAGTTGATGGCCGTGATATAAAAGACATTGCATTAGATCTGTATCATGAACTGGAAAAAACCTATACCCAGGTTGAGGGCGAAATTCCTTTTGCCAAAAGAGTTCCTGAAAAAACATTAGAAACATGGCGGAAACACGGCATAGTGCCCAGAGGCGCAATGCGCGAAATCATGGAACTTATGAACAGAACACACATGGGAGTTGACCAGCATTACGAAAACATCACAAAACAGTGCAGCAGAACAGCCCTTGCGGACGGATGGGGCGGATCAATGGTTGCAACAGAAATATGCGATATACTGTTCGGCACCCCAACACCTGTAAGCGCCGAAGTAAATATGGGTGTATTAAAGGAAAACGAGGTTAATATAATTATTCACGGTCATGAGCCGAATCTTTTTGAATCAATGCTGTTATCGGTAAACGAGCCCTCACTTATACAGGCAGCAAAAGATGCAGGAGCTAAAGGAATAAATCTTGTAGGTATGTGTTGCTCAGGTGCTGAAATGATGTCTCGCCACGGCGTTCCCCATGCCGGCAACTTTATGTCAACCGAAGCTATCCTTGTAACCGGTGCGGTAGATGCTATGGCAGTTGACATTCAATGCATTAAACAGGGACTGGTCAAGGTTGCCGAGTGTTATAAAACACATCTGTTTACTACAAATCCCCGTTGCCATATTGAAGGTGCTAAGCATATTGAATTTAATGAACATGATCCAAGATCATGCACAGATGAAATCGTAATTAAAGCTATAACCAGGTTTAAGAACCGTAGTCTCCCAATAGAAATTCCAAAAATTAAAAATATCGGCATACACGGTTTTTCGCATGAGTATATCAACTACATGCTGGGCGGAACATTCAGAGGAAGCTATACACCATTAAATGACAATATAATTAATGGAAGAATTCGTGGCGTGGCAGGTGTTGTCGGCTGTACAAATCCAAGGGTAAAGCAGGACTGGGTTCATGTTGAGCTTGTAAAAGAACTAATTAAAAACGATGTGCTTGTGCTTCAGACCGGATGCGCACAGATTGCTCTTGCTAAAGCCGGACTCTATACGCCTGAAGCCGCTTGCCTTGCAGGCCCGGGATTAAGAGAAGTTTGCGAAGCGGTTGGTATGCCACCTGTTCTTGGAATGGGATCATGCGTTGATAACAGCCGCATTCTGATTGCCGCATCACAGATGGTTAAAGAAGGCGGATTAGGAACCAGCATAGCCGATCTTCCTGTAGCAGGCGCTGCTCCGGAATGGATGAGTGAAAAGGCCATCTGCATCGGACAGTATTTTGTGGCATCAGGTGTATATACGGTCTTTGGTGTTACTTTCCCGATAATAGAAGATACAAAGTTTTACAAGCTTCTTTTTGAAGGACTTGAACAGCAGGGATTCGGAAAATGGGGATATACGGCAGATCCTTATGAAATGGCAAAAATGATGATAGCCCATATCGACAAGAAAAGAAAAGCCCTTGGCCTTGATAAAGGAAAAGAGCGAGTACTAGTCGATATGGCAACAAGAAGAGAAATGTCGGCAGCTTGATTTTTAGCAAAATAAATCCGGAGAGGTTTTAGCCTTTCCGGATTTATTTTTTAAAACAGCTTCGCAAGAGCATATCCAAGCAAAGCATACCTTCCTTAAATCTGACCAAAATTGAATGTTCTTCAAAGATCTCGCTAAAACGACCGTTTATAATATTAACGATTAAGGTAACAATCACCTTATAAACGAGCACCTATAACCTGGATGATTTTATAGATTATCGAACCTATGAAAGAGGACAAACAAAATAAACCAACAAATACAATTGCTATATCCCTTGGCTGGGTCTTAACTCGCTGATTCATTATTTCTTTAGCAACTTTTTTATTTCCACGAATATCTGTTCCTGAAGAAAAAACAAAATATAAACGCTTAAATAAAAGTGGGAGAGTGAAATGTACATCGATGGAATGTTTTTTCTTATTCGGTAAATTATCTTCTATCGCCTTTTTAATCTCTGCCAGTTGTTCAAAAGATAGAGAATAAAGCACCTCACGATTTATACCATTCAAAATATCGTCAACAATCTGATCTTTTCCACCAAATTTCATTTTACTCGTTTTCATGACTTCCCCTTCCTTGAAATTATCCGAATAAACAGAAATCCAATCATAGTATTGACCGTTATAATTTATTAACTATATATAATCACAGCAAATAATTATTATAAAATTTGATAATTTCCCTGCCAATACAATAAGAACCCTCTGCCATATAAAGAGGAAACGGCCACCTCAAAGAAACAATACCTTTTACGTTTGAATACAAGTTGGATTCATGGAAGTCGAACAAACTCAATTTGTAGCGACATAAAACACTTGTGTATATTATCCCGGGAACAGTGATAATAAATAGTAAAAAGCCACTATCACTTTTGAAAATAATATCGACAAAATATCAGAAAATTAT
This sequence comes from Pseudomonadota bacterium, assembly GCA_018901125.1. Classification (GTDB taxonomy): domain Bacteria; phylum Desulfobacterota; class Desulfobacteria; order Desulfobacterales; family RPRI01; genus RPRI01. The sequence goes on from JAHIFE010000201.1 coordinate 30,564, forward strand.
TTTTGAGGAGTAATAGTAGATAATGAGCATTAATTTACCAACTCATTTCACCGCAATAATATTTTTCCCATTATCCTTTTGTATATATTTTAAATATTTAATTTCCTATTTAATTGATACTCAAAAACAAGTCATATATCAACAAATAAATACTCTTATTGAAAAGAATGTTTCATGATTATTTTTCATAATGTTGTTAATCTCAACTTTTATATTTATGTTTTTATAAAAAATAAATAAACGACATTTTACAATTTCGATAGATTCAGCCCCCTTGTGCTTTTCGGCTCCTGACATCTATCTCCTGATTTCTTGGCATTAAACGCCAAAAGTCACCGTTAAGCGTCAATCAGTTGACGTTTATTTCGCCATAATTCATACCCATAATACCTGTAAATTATATTTTATTGCAAATTCCAATAAATTTTGAGATATATTCCGACAACCTATAATGATGGTATATTATTTGCTAATCTTTTCTTTTTAATATAATCATAATAAATTACAAATAATAAACAGATATTATCTATCTCAATTTCACTTATTATTTTGGAATCAAAAAGGACGGGATATGCGAGAAGATAGCCTTCTATTAAGTAAAATGGCGGATCATATAAAAATTTCCCTGATTGCCGAAATCATATTGGTTCTGCTATTTGTTTTTTCAGTTTCATTGCCCGGCACAACATTGGTCCAAACATGCTATGCTGAAAAAACATCTTCCACCGACCTTACCGAGCTAAGCATCCGGGACCTGATGGAAATTGAAATTACCACAGTCTCAAAAAAAAGCCAGAAATTGGCAAATACTGCCGCTGCTGCTTTTGTTATCACGCAGGAAGATATCAGGCGCTCCGGGGTAACCAGTATTGCCGAAGCTTTGCGTATGGTTCCCGGATTACAGGTGGCCCGGATAGATGCAAACAAATGGGCTATATCGTCGCGCGGCTTTAACGGCCGTTATGCTAATAAACTGCTTGTATTGATGGACGGACGTTCAGTTTACTCGCCTCTTTTTTCCGGTGTTTTCTGGGATATTCAGGACACACTTCTTGAAGACATTGACAGAATAGAAGTAATCCGCGGGCCAGGTGCCGCTTTGTGGGGGGCAAATGCAGTAAACGGAGTTATAAACATCATAACTAAAAATTCCCATGATACTAAAGGAGGTCTTATAAGCGGGGGAGTCGGAACGGAAGAAAAATATTCCGGGAATTTTCGTTTCGGCGATTCGCTTGGCGAAAATGCATCATACAGGTTCTTTGGCAAATATTATGACAGAGATGAAGCCAAACTTGCATCAGGACATGATGCTGCAGATGGCTGGGATATTTATACATTCGGATTTCGAACTGACTGGAATCCAACAACAACAGATTCTGTGATGTTTCAGGGGAATCACTATCGTTCGGATGATGGCCAGACAATGACTGTTCCAACTTTGTCGGCACCGTATTCAACCACTTTTAATGAAGACGCCAAAGCCGATGGAATAAACTTTCTTTTCCGATGGGACAGAACATTATCGGACAAATCGGATATGACTCTGCAGTTATATTACGACAGGGCAAAACAACAGCAGACGGTGCTCAGTGAAACAAGAGATACATATGATTTTGATTTTCAGCACCGCTTTTTCCCATGGGAAATACACGAAGTCGTATGGGGATTGGGTTTCCGGCTTACAAGCAACGATACAAAATCTTCCTTCGCAATTTCTGTTGATCCCAAAAGCAGCACAGATAACCTTTTAAGCGCATTTGTCCAGGACGATATCACAATAGTTGAAGATTATCTCAGGGTAACACTTGGTGCCAAAATTGAATATAATGACTATACCGGATTTGAATTTCAGCCAAATATTCGAACGCTCTGGACTCCGGATAAAAACAACTCAATATGGGCTTCATTTGCAAGAGCCGTAAGAACACCTTCAATTGCGGAACGTGATATACGCGCAAATCTTGCTGCTATACCTGCGAACACACCACCTAACCCCTACCCTTTGCCTATGCTTGTATCATATGCTCCAAACTCCGATTTCGACTCCGAGGTACTTTTTGCCTATGAAATAGGATACCGTAATCAGACAACCGAATCACTTTCTATAGATATCGCTGCTTTTTACAATAAATATGACAAATTAAGATCGAATGCTTACCAATCATCTTATATCGAATCTTCACCCCTTCCGCTTCACATTGTATCATCTTTTATCACTAATAATGGTATGGACGGACATACTTATGGAATAGAAGTATCCGGGGAATGGAAACCGCTTGTATGGTGGAAAATCAAACCGGCTTACACTTATTTACATATGAATCTGACAGCAGATTCTTCAGGAAGTGATTCTAATGGGTCTTCCGATACCGATATTCCAAGTCATCAATTTTCTCTTAGATCTTCCATGGATCTTCCCAAGGATTTTGAGCTGGACCTGTGGCTTCGTTATGTAGACGAACTTTCGGCTACAAAACTGGATAGGTATTGTATGCTGGATGCTCGTCTGGGATGGAAGTCAACTAAAAACCTTGAGATATCTCTTGTAGGACAGAATCTTTCTGACAAACAGCACCCGGAATTCAGTAATGATTTTGTACAATTTGCAAAAACCGAGGTGGAACGCTCATTTTACCTTAAGGCAACCTGGCGTTTTTAGCAGCATAAGTAATGTATTCTAAGGATGTAAACATCAAATGTTTTATATTATAAGGCAAAAACAGCTCTTAATATGGCACATCGGATAACAAAATATATTTCTTGCATTATCTTTGTTGCGATGGTTTCTGTATCGACTTCGGTACCATGTAGTTATGGATCTGAATCTTCAGATATGGAACCTAAGCTGAAAGCCGCATTCATTTATAACTTTGCCAAATTTGTCGAATGGACACCCATAGACAGTAATAATAATTCATCCCAACCGTTTGTAATAGGTATACTGGGGACAGATCCCATAGTTAAAGAACTTATGGCTATTGAAGGAAAACCCATAAAGGGCAGAAATCTGATTCTAAAGCCACTGTCAAACATTAAAGAAATCAATGACTGTAAGGTTGTTTTTATAAGCGCCTCAGAGAAAAACAATCTTATTCATATTTTGAATGCTGTAAAAAATAAAGAAATTCTTACAATCAGCGATATGAATGATTTTGTAGAAAATGGTGGTATAATTGGGTTTGTAAGAGTCGAAAACAAAATACGATTTGATATAAATTTAAAAACAGCCGAAGATTCACATCTGAAAATCAGGTCGGACCTTTTAACATTGGCAAGAAAAATAAAAAATTGACGGACTTTAAACAAGCCGTCAATCCGTGAATAACGGAATAAATCTGAATTCCGGCCTCCGACTGAATAGAATAATGGCACTTTCCGACCTTTTGCTAATGTATCAAAAATTGATTTAAAGGCAATAAACATATATGCAATTACTGAACAACCTGTCGATAAAGCAAAAACTCATCGGCATTATTATGCTTACAAGTATAATTTCACTTTCAGTAGCTTCTGTTGGGTTTATATCCATAAATATCATCTCATCCAAACGCTCCATTATCCGTAAGATTTCAACTCTGGCAAGCACAATCGGCATAAACAGCAAAGCGGCAATCATTTTTAAAGACCAGAAGTCTGCCGCAGAGACCTTATCTGCGCTTAGCTCAGAGCCTGACATAATCTATGCCTGTATCAGTGATATAAACGGAAATCTGTTTGCAGAATATGTTTCTAATAATCAGGGAAAGGGGAAAACCGACTCCGAGCAATATTTAAAATTCAATAAGTTTTTAAAGCTTGATTCAAAATGGTCTAACTACATGGGTGCTTCATATATGTTTCACAAAAAGCATCTGTATATGTTTGTCTCTATTATATTTGAAGAAGAGTATCAGGGCGGAATCTATCTGTGCACAAATCTGGAAACCCTTTATTCAAGCATACTGTGGAATATTATTTTTTGCACTGGGATTCTATCTGCTTGTGCTGTATTGGCCTATTTTATCTCTATTAAACTCCAAAAAACCATATCAGATCCTGTTCTGGAACTTTCTCAGATAATGGGAAGGGTTTCTTCAGATAAAGACTACTCCGTCCGTGTAGAGCCCCGCTATCCCGATGAACTGGGCATACTCTTTGAGGGGTTCAATAATATGCTTGCGCAAATTCAGGAAAGAGACAACGCGCTGCTCTTCACACATTATGCGGTTGACCATATGGGAGATATGGCTTTCTGGATAGATTCCGAAGAACTAATTATTTATGTTAATAATGCGGCATGTATATCTTTGGGATATACGAGTGAAGAACTTGTATCAAAAAGTGCGAGCATAGTTAATCCAAATTCAAATCCGGATGCATGGCGCGCCCACTGGAATGATCTTACAGATAAACAAGCCGTAACCATGGAAACCATACTCATCACTAAAACAGGAGATACCTTCCCTGTTGAAACAAATTTTAATTACGTCCGGTTTAAAGGCAAGGAATACTGTTGCGCTTTTTTAAGAGATGTCACCAACAGGAAACGTATAGAGGCACAGCTCCAGCAGGCTCAAAAAATGGAGGCAATCGGCACTCTTGTCGGCGGAGTGGCGCATGATCTGAATAATATTCTTGGAGGGCTTGTTGGGTACCCTGAACTACTTCTCATTGATATGCCCCCGGAAAGTCCCATGGTAGAACCTCTTGTGCAGATATTGAAGTCAGGGGAAAAGGCCGCAGCAATCGTACAGGATCTTCTAACGCTTGCGAGGAGGGGGGTTGCAGTGGAAGAAGTGGTTAATCTCAATGACATAATAAATGAATATCTAAAAGCTCCTGAATATGAAAAAATGATCCAATATCATTCGGATGTTCAATTTAAGCTGACCATCGAACCGGATCTTCTTAATATCCGAGGTTCATTTTTTCATATAACAAAGGTCATTATGAATCTTATGTCAAACGGTTGTGAATCAATTAAAGGGAAAGGGGAAGTGCTTATAGGCACTCAAAACCTTCATATAGACAGGCTTTATGAAGGTTTTCAAAATATCCCGGAAGGCGATTATGCGGTTCTAAGTATTTCTGATACAGGGATTGGAATTTCCATTGAAGACAGGTCAAAGATCTTTGAACCTTTTTATACAAAAAAGAAGATGGGAAGAAGCGGAACAGGCCTTGGTATGACAGTGGTCAGGGGTACCGTTGAAGACCACAAGGCTTTCATAGACATTATAAGCAGAAAAGATGGTGGAACCCGATTCGATATTTATTTTCCTGTAACAAGAGAGTCCACAAAAGTCGAAAACAAGGAGAGTTCATACGCATCTTATTATGGCTCAGAAAATATACTAGTAGTTGATGATGTCAAAGAACAGCGCGATGTTGCCTCTAATCTTCTTGGATATCTTGGCTACACGATAAATACTGTTCCAAGCGGAGAAATGGCTATAGAGTATCTTCAAAACAAAACAGCCGATATAATATTGCTGGATATGATCATGGAGCCGGGAATTGACGGTATGGAGACCTGTGATAGAATTCTTGGAAACAACCCAAAGCAAAAGATCATAATCTGCAGCGGATATTCTGAAACAGCGATGGTAAAGCAAGCCTTAAAACTTGGAGCTTGCGGATATGTGAAAAAGCCGTATCGCATAAAAGAAATTGCAAAGGCAGTAAGAGAGACCCTTGATCGGCAGGCAGAATAAATAAACTTAAAAAAATATACGGCTTTTACTTAAAAGCGATTCCGGTCTTTACGCCAAAAAGTTTTAATATTTTGGCCATGGGGCAAAAACCGGTAAAAGCCGATTGCAGAAGATTAGCGCCAACAAATGCGGTAAACCAGAGCCAATAAGGGCTGAAAAGATAGTATAAAAGCAAACTGATCAAAATAAAACTTCCGGCAAATGCTAAAACCATGCGATCTATTGTCATATCAGCCTCCTTTTTCTTAAAGTTTATACATTCGAGATAAATTGTCAATATCCATATCAGCCCTGATACCAAAGCGTGTTAACGTAAAATCGTATTTTACGGGATCATCCGGTATAAGATTTCTGAAACCGGAAGTAATTTCAAGAGCCGTTACAATATCCGCCTGCTTTCTGTTTGTAAATCCAAGTAAACGTCCGATTTTATGCATATGGACATCAAGCGGGACAATAAGCATGCAAGATGGGATTTTGTCCCATCCTCCCGGATCAACATCATCTTTTCGAACCATCCAGCGCAAAAAAAGATGAAGTCTCTTACAGGCACTTCCCTTTTCCACTACCGGAACAAGATGTCCGGGGCTGCCATTGCAAACAGAAGCAATTGTTTTCGTAAAAAATTTCATACAGCCAAGTACAGTTTCATCTTTTCCGTCTAAACCTTTTAAAAAGCATTCGTACAACGATCCGTACTCCGTAAGAATACATCTTAGGCCGGTCAATACTGCATAAAGATTTTTTTCATCAGCAAACCTGTGTTTAAAACCTTTAAAAGTATTTTTAATTACTGATGGTTTCGAATTCATCAAAAACATGTAAGGTGAAGAACCCATTTTATCAAGAACAGACGAAACGCTTTTCAAGATCTGTGCAACCCTGCCATATGCAAGCGATGAAGCAAGAAATCCAGCAATTTCCCTATCTCTTATTTCCTTGTAATTATAAAGAAATTCAAGAGGATCAGGATGGACATATTCTCTTTTGTTATAACTGCAATAAAGGTTATCAAGAATGTCTTTTATATTGCTCAATTTCTTTGTCTCTTTCATGACCTTGAATTAATAACCGTGGGCGTTACCACCAGCTCTTTCCCATCAGTTGACATTTCTATAGCTCCATTTTCATCTGTGCGGTATATATTGCACATCCTTTTTTTATATCTGTCAAGCACAAGCGGGCTTGGGAATTTATATCTGTTCTTCCACCCGGCGGAAATAATAGCTATTTCAGGGTTAACTTTATCGATAAACTCTTCCGTACTGGAAGTTTTACTTCCGTGGTGGGGCACAATGATAACAGTGCTTTTCAATAAACGTCCGGCAATTTTTGTGATATCAGCTTCTCCCCTTGCCTTTATATCTCCTGTAAAAAGAAACGATTTTGTTCCAAACACTGTTTTTAAAACAAGCGAACTATTATCGCCTTTTCTCCATTTCTCTTTTTTTTCCATAAAATCTGCTTCGGGATAAAGGATTTTAAACATAACTCCGTTTATGGTTTTACCTCTTTTTATATATTCAAAACTTTGCATCTTTATATTTTTCTTTTTTATGATCTCAAGAAAGTTTTTGTATCCGAGACTATCAGCAGCCTCACCGTTTGACCATATTTCTTTTACATTAAAATTATCTGCTATGTATAATAGCCCGTTTAAATGGTCGCTGTTTGTATGTGAAAGGACAAGAACATCTACAGTATTGATTTTCTTATTCCACAAAAAAGGGGCTATTATATTTCGCCCGACATCGAACACATCATTATCTGAAAATCCTCCTCCATCGACAAGAACATTATAGCCGCCCGGAAGCTCGAGAAGAGAGGAAGTACCCTGCCCCACATCAACAACCGTAACCCTTAAGTCTTCATGTAAAATTCTCTTATCAAGCCAATGCCATAAATCAGCATAGCCCGCAATTATCAAAATAATTAATGCAAAAAAAGGAGCTCTTAACATTATCGATTCAAAAACGCTGCCGTTTTTTTTCGTTTCTTTTTTTATTATGATTCTTTTCAAAATCTCAAAAACAGTAAACAAAAATAAATAGTACAATACTATTTCAAAAACAGACGGAGTTATGGTTTTAACAGCTGCAAAAGGCATATTTGCAAAATACTTTATTAATTCAAGTGCAATTCCTAATACTACTGAGGTTGACTTCATGAGCCATATAGAAAGAACACTGCTTAAAGGATAAATAAAAAAAGAGAGCAGGCCTCCTGATACAACCACAAATCCGATCAAAGGCACGGCAATGCAATTTGCAGCAAGCCCGACTAATGAAATCTGATTGAAATAATACATTACAAGCGGATATGTTCCTATCGTTGCAAAAAATGAAACAAGAAAAAAAGCAGCGCCCTTTCTTCGCAGCCCGGAAAGCAATCCCTTATCTTGTTCAATTTTTATATTTTTTCTGTAAAGTGTATAATTCATTCCAAGGATAATGAAAAAAACCGATATAAAAGAAAGCTGAAAAGATATCATAAAAAGAGAGGGGGGATGAATTGATAGAATCAGTAAAGCTGCAACGGCAAGAGTATTTATTGCATCCTGATCCTTTTCAATAAAAAAGCTTATAAGAAAAACCGAAACCATAACAACGGCTCTTTGCGTTGAAGGTGACATTCCTGCAAGCAGCCCGTAAATTATTACCGGAAAAAGAGATAATATTGCCGCTGCTTTCTTAGTCCATGCATTCCACAAAAAGAAGCTAAAACAGGAAAAGATTAATTTGAAAAACAGGAAGGATACGGCCGCAACAATACCTATATGAAGCCCTGAAATAGCCAGAACATGGCTTGTTCCTGTGCGGTTAAAATTCTCACGTATTTGTTGGGAAATAGAATTCCGATCTCCTACAATAAGGGCCTTCAGAACACTGGACTCAGTGGCAGGTAGGGATTCGTTGATTAAAGATGAAAATTTATTGCGTGCACTTTCAATCAGCCATTTCCCTTTTATGTTATTATCCTTTTTTTCGATTCCGAGCTCATCTCCGGCAACATAAGCCGTCCCGCATATGCCTTTAAAGCGCAAGTATCTTTTATAATCAAATCCTCCGGGATTGTTGAAGTTTCTTACAGATCTTATTTTGCTTTTAAACCGAACTTTATCACCTATAGATATATCAGGAATATTTTTCAGCACCTTAACGTTTATCTTTCCTGAAACGGAGACAAATTTTTCTTTATCTTCAACTTGTTGGACAAGAAGCACAAACGACAGCCTGTTATTTTTGATTTCAGGACTCTCAATTATCTGGCCTGATATATATAAAGGAACACCGTCGGCATAGTAAGATATATGAGAAGCAGAAACTTTCTCATAAAGCCATGGCTGGATTGAAAGGTATCCAAGAGAAACAAAAAGGACTATCGGAAGAAGAACAGCTGATTTTTTTTTAATAATCTTTATGAAGAGAGCCAAAAAGCAAAATGATGCAAAGACATATGCCCAAAGGCAGTAACCTGGAAAGTAAAGACCGAATAATACGCCCGTTATCATAGACAGCAATAGCGGGATAATAGGGCGATAATATATATTACCGGTCATATGTTGAGACCTTTGAAGAACGTCAGGCTTTTACTCTTTTTATCTTGGCTCCGAGATTAGAAAATTTCTTCTCAATTGCTTCGTATCCACGGTCAAGATGATATACCCGGTTAACTTCCGTTTTACCTGAGGCTACAAGACCGGCCAGAATCAGGGATGCGCTTGCCCTGAGATCTGTCGCCATCACGGGAGCACCCATTAGCTTCGCAACCCCTGTTATCATAGCCGTATCTCCGGAAATCTTGATATCGGCACCCATTCTTTTTAATTCGCTCACATGGATAAACCTGTTCTCAAATATTGTTTCCGAAATTACGGAAAAACCTTTTGCAACTGACATCAGCACCATAAACTGCGCCTGCATATCGGTGGGAAACCCGGGATAGGGCATCGTCTTTATATCAATACTTGAGATTTTTTCCCCACCCTTAACTCTTACAGTATTACCCTCAATTGTGATATCCGAACCGGTCAATCTAAGCTTGTGAATAACAGATTCCAGATGAGTGGGTTCACAATTTATAATCTTAATATCACTACCGGTAAGTGCTGCAGAAACCATAAAAGTACCTGCTTCTATCCTGTCGGGTATAATCGACACTGAAACAGGCTTTAAAGACTCAACTCCTGTTATTTTTAATACTGATGTACCAATACCTTCTATCTTTGCTCCCATTTTATTAAGAACATCCGCAAGAGCAACAACCTCAGGCTCTCTTGCCGCATTACGTAAAAGACTGGTCCCTTGGGCAAGAACAGCTGCCATCATGAGGTTTTCGGTGCCGGTTACAGTAACTGTGTCAAAATATATTTCCGCTCCCTTTAATGTGTCTGCACTTGCTTCAACATATCCGTGAATCAGATCAACTTTTGCCCCGAGAGCGGCAAGACCTTTCAGATGCAGGTTTATCGGACGTGCCCCAATGGAGCAACCCCCCGGAAGCGAAACCCTTGCTTTTTTAAGCCTTGCAACAAGAGGCCCAAGCACCAGTATTGATGCTCTCATCTTTCTGACAAGCTCATACGGTGCTTCATAATTATTAAGTCCGCCGGCATCTATTTTTACTGTATTCCCCTCCTTTGCCACTCTGACTCCAAGATTTATCAGAAGATTTATTGTGCTTTCAATATCCATTAAATCAGGAACATTCGAATAGGCACAAGACCCGTCAACAAGCAATGAAGAAATAAGGATAGGAAGAGCTGCATTTTTTGCGCCGCTTATCTTTACCTCACCACTTAAAGGACACCCGCCTTCCACTATTATCTTATCCATTTTCCTCTTCTCACAATTTCTATTCTATTCGATGTTAGATGTATTATGTGCATATTTAACGCACGATTCTATACAAATAAAAAAATCGCTTGCCCATTTAAAACTGACAGGCAAGCGATTTACATTTTATCATTCGGGGAATGAAAGAAAAAATCTCGCCTTCAGGCGAAGACTTTAGCTCAGTATCGTTTTTAGCCAAAAGGAGTCAAGATTTAGATTTAAAACTTGGCCCCTTGAATCCTTATATTAATTATGGCCGTCTTTGCCCTTAAAAATATATGTATCATAAAAAGTGCGGCCAATACAATAAGTCATTCCCAAACCAATAATTATAAGAGCAAACCATAACCCGCCCATAAAGACTATATGGGACATATCCCATATCCATTCGAAACAGAACGGAAACATTATTTACCTCCATTTATCGTCCAAGGGTTAAGTTCCTTTTCCTGAGGGAAAACCGGCAGATACCGGTATGAAAAAGATATAATAATTATGCCATAGGCAAGCGGCAAAATTGTAGTTGCAATTTCCTGCCAGCTTGGGAAATACATTTGCCAGGTTTCAAATGTTAATACCGGAGCAGCCATTACCTGAAGAACCAGCACCCAACGGTTAATGCAAACCCCCAACACAGCAAGAATTGCTGCAATTATAAGTCCATACCTGTTTTTTCGTCCCTTTTCAGATATCAGTATAAGCGCAGGAAGAATTCCGCAAATTACTATTTCAAGCACAAGTATCCAGATACCATAGAATGGATTGTTTGAATAAAAATCCATAAGGCCAAATCCTGTGGCTGGAAGGGTAACCTTTATCCAATACACGGTATCTATTATTTTCGCTATTATATAAGTTCCTATCATCCAGCCCGAAATCTTAGCAAGAAGTTCTATCACATTATCCTTTACAAGTCTTTTCCCTGTTATTTTTTCTGTAATCTTCGTGATAAGAATTGTAAAACAAGGCCCGCAGGCTGCGGCCGACCATGTAAAAAGGAAGAATGTCCAGGGCCAGATAAGCACTCCTTCTCTATATGCAAACGGACGCCCGAATAAAACGCCGGATACGCCGCCCAAAGATCCCTGATGAAAAAATGACAGAAAAACTCCGGTTGCGGCAAATACGGCCATTATTGAATGCATGTTATGGCCAAGATTGTGAAAAAAGGGTATATTATCTATACGACGGTTTTCAAGTATAATAGGGATATATTCTATAATCAAAACAAAAAGATAGCAGGTAAGACAAAATGCCACTTCGGTAAGCATTGAATGTACATTGGCGTGCCAGAAAATAAACCAGCCTCTTATTGGCTGCCCGACATCAATACCCAGTATAATAAGTGCTGAACTGTAGCAGATAAAACCGATAATAACCGCATAGTTTACAATATTTTTAAGTTCATCTTTGCCGATTATATATCTTAAAAAACCGGTAAAAAAGGCTCCGCCGCCAAGCGCTATAATAGCAAGATCTGCCCAGATCCATAATGCAAATCCATATGAGTCATTCATATTAGTCTGGTTAAGCCCCTTAAACCAGCAAAGCAGCATGGCATAAACACCCCATAACAGTACAGCGCCTGCCGCACTTATCCACAGAGCAAACTGCCATGTTGAACAGCGCTTAAGTTCCCCGGATATAATCTTTGAATCCATAAACTCAATATCCTTAATATCTGGAATGTTACCAATTATAACTTATTTCAAATCCATCACTTTTCATTTTTAAGATAATTATCGCCTGCGCGTCTAATCCATTGTCTGCTTGAAAGATAATAAATCTTTGGATTTGTCTGGAGTCTTTCAAGAAGCCGGAAGGCGTTTTTATTTTTTTTAAGTTCGTAAACAGCATGACCGGAATCATTAAGATCCCCGAAAGTAATTGCGCCGGCAGGGCAGGCCTGCGCGCAAGCAGTCTGGTATTCATTTTCTCCTATATCACTCCGGCCTTCGTAATAAGCCTTGTCTTTAGCAAGCTGATACCTGTGAAAACAGAAGCTGCATTTTTCAACAACTCCTCTCATGCGAACGGAAACATTCGGGCTTAAGTATTCTTCCATCCCTTTGGGCCAGACCGGGTCCCACCAGTTAAAATACCTTGCATGATAAGGACATGCAGCCATGCAGTAGCGGCAGCCGAAGCATCTTGTATAAATCTGGCTTACAATTCCGGTTTCCTTGTTGTAATCGGTCGCTGTTGCAGGGCAAACTGAAACACAGGGCGAATGGCCGTGCTCTCCTTTTCCTCCGCAGTGCTGGCAGGGTTTTGGAAGATAACAGATTTCGGTATCCGGGAATGATTTGCCATTTGTAAGCCTGTAAACCCTCATCCAGGTAATGCTGACTAACTTTTTAGATTCATCTTCCTTGAAGGGCACATTATTTTCAGCCATACAGGCAACCATGCAGGACCCGCAACCGGTACATTTGTCCAGATCAATTACCATTCCAAATTTTTTAGCACTCTTATCGCTCTTCTCTTCTTTCATCCAAACCTCATGCTCAATCAGGCTTTGATCAGAGCGGCCCTTATTCCCCAGGCCGCATCAAGGCCGGAAGCCGGATCTTCCAGACTTCCGATAAGTTCATTTATGTTAACACCCTTGCCGGCAAGATAATTATCATATGCGCTGTGGCCAAGCCCCCTCGGCATAGCTACAAGACCTGGCATTATTCCTTCAAACAGATGAATTTTAACTTTTGCCTTTCCTCTGGCAGTTTCGACTATTGCACTGTTTCCCTCCAAAAGCCCTAAAGCTTTTGCGGTTACCGGATTTACCTCCACAAGGATATCATTACCTTTTAGCACCGTATCTTCCACTGTTTTTACGGCAAAAGGCGGATCACCTATATAGCCGCTTGCAATTCTCATAGAATCATAGGGTATAAGAAAAAGCGGATATTTATCAGGATCACCCTCAGTAACAAGAGGAGTATATAAACTTTTGATATCGGTAAATCCTGCTGTAAAATCGAATTTTTTTGATGCTGTTATAAGCGCCGCAAGCGCAACTGTTCTGTCTTCCAAAAACCCTTGTTCCGAAAGTACTTTCCAATTATCACCAAAAGCTTCTTCCAAATATGAATCATAACTGTTCCAGGCAAAACTGTCTGCAACAGGTGAACCCATTTTCTTTGCGATCTTTAGGATAACATCTCCTGCATGTTTTGTATCAAACTGTGGACTTACAACCGGGCTTGAAAGACTGATAACAGGTATTGGAAGTGATGCGGCATAAACATCCTCATAACGCTCAAGGTAAACATGGTTTGGTAAAATAAGATCCGAATTTGTTGCAGTCTCATCCATAAAAGATGAAAAACTTACAATAAAAGGAATTTTAGCAAAAGCTTCCCTGACAGACTTTGAATCGGACAGCGAATAAAGCGGGTTTGATTCATAAACAAAAAGAACAGCAGCAGTGTATTTTCCCGATTTAACCTCATCTGTAAAATGATTGGCAAGCTTTGTTGCATCAGGCACAGAACCAGGCAATGTAAAATATCTATGATCGGAAACTGTGAAAACGCCTCCTTTTTTATTTATATTTCCAACAAGTGCATTTAACGCCTGCACCGCCATTACCTCACCCAGCGAACCCTGCACCTTACCCTGCCCTCTTCCGCAGACTGCAACCGGTTTTGCTGCACCTGCAAATTCAAGCGCAAGGGCTTCTATAGTTTCTTTCTTAATGCCCGTTATCTTTTCAACATTATCTATCGAATAGACAGACTTAACAAATGCAGCAAATTTGTTAAACTCTGAGGTATTGCTATCTACAAAATTTTTGTTAAAAAGTGATTTTAAAATAATAACATTGGCAATACCAAGTGCAAGGGCGTATTCGGTTCCCGGATTAATCGGAATCCATTTATCGGATTTTGCAGCAGTATTTGATAGACGCGGTTCAATCTGTATAATCTTGCCACCGGCTTTACGGACAATGCTGTTTGCCCGAATCATGTGAACCGGTGATCCCCAGCCTTCAATTATGCCGCTTCCAAAACTTAAAATAAAATCAGAGTTTTCGATATCAAAGGCAAGCTGAGCTTTTTGCCCTGAAGAACGTAAAACGGCAAGTTCATAAGAATCGGAAACAGACGGTATCCGCATAAAATTGGAAGAACCATACGCCGAAAAAAATCTTTTAAAAAGCGCTGGCACAGTGCCCTTATCGTTACCGGAAAGACAAGCAACCGACTCAGATTGTCCGTTTTTTCTCAAATCCCCAAGCTTTTGCGCAACTTCGGAAATCGCCTCTTCCCAGGATATCTCACTCCATTTTCCGGCACCTCTTTCCCCAACTCTTTTAAACGGAAATCTTATACGGGTAGGACCATAGAGAAGCTGCAAGCCCGAAAGTCCCAAAACACAAATTCCGCCGTCATTTACAGGATGGCCTTCTATTCCTTCTATTTTGACAGCCCGGCCATTAATTTTTCTGACAGAAATACCGCAGCCACCCGGACAAAGGGTACATGCCGAATTTACATAAGTTGCTTCACCTTTGGGCGGCACAGGCGTCCATGGCCATGCCTGCGTCCATATTGCGCTGTCATCCATCAGTTTCCATGGCAATGGTGAAAGCATAATACCTGCGATACCGCCGATTCCAAGCGACAAGAAAGATCTTCTGCCTATTTTCATAAGTTTTTCCTCTTACAAATCGAATAGCGAATAGTGAACATCGAATAACGATGTCTCACGCACTATTATGCATTGATCGATTTTCAAAGCTCTCGCTCTTATGAGACTTTTTATACACTCCAAGCCAGGGCTTATATGCCCTCTGCCTGATGATAGACTTGTAAAAAGGCCATCGTTATTTATGGCACATAAAACATGCATCCTTACCGGTTTGAACACTCGATTTTCTGCCGGTTTCCTTTTCATGACATTTTGCGCAATCATCCATCTTCATCCTGTCCCAGGAATTCTCCTTGTTTCCGGCAATGCTCTTTCCCCATATATCACGGCTATAACCCGTTATCCTGTTTTGTTCATATGTCTTTAAACTTTTTGATTGTCCCATAGGCCCATGACAGACAGCACACTCCATTTTAGCTTTTTTAACATGTGCTGTATGAGAAAAGAAAACACAGTCCGGCTGTTTTGAATAAATAAGCCACGGAACTTCCTTTCCCTTCAAAACATATTCTTCAACAAATACTTTCTCGTTCGGGCTGTCACCCTGCACTTCCTGGTGACAATCAGAGCACTGTGCAAGCTTAGGAACTCCTGCAAAACTGCCATCTTCACGAAAGATATGGCAACTCTCACACCCGTTATCAACCTGTTGTGCATGAATAGAATGGTTAAAATCAACAGGTTGTTCTTTTTTTGAATAAAGAAGTTCAGGGAAAATCACCCACCCTATTATAAGACTTACTGCAAGACTGATTATGAAAAACAGGATAATAGATCCTATTGTAGATTCTTTCTGCTTCTTTTTACCCGCTTTCATAGACGATGTTTTAGCACCTCCGCTGTCTGCTTTGGTATAAACTTTTTTAGTTTTATCGTCCGTTTCGCTCATTGTCACTCCGTCATACTAATGAGCCAGTTTCAAAACGTCCCATTTTGGCCGATCTCTGCGTTGGGCGAAAATTTTAATCCTCGAAATACTCCATGTATTCCTGCGGTTAAAATTTTCACCCGCCTTGACCTTGACCAAACTGAAACGTTTTGAAAGTGG